>CALRVA020000143.1:0-6896 GCA_943371495.1 Archangium gephyra
GAAACCCAGTCCGGCGACGTGTCCGCGTACATCCCCACCAACGTGATTTCCATCACCGACGGTCAGATCTACCTCGAGCCGGACCTCTTCTTTGCCGGTGTGCGCCCCGCCATTAACGTCGGGGTTTCGGTGAGCCGCGTGGGTGGGAACGCCCAGATCAAGGCGATGAAGGCCGTTGCCGGCCGACTGAAGCTGGAAATGGCCCAGTTCCGCGAAGTGCAGGCGTTTGCCCAGTTCGCGAGCGACCTGGACCGCGCCACCCAGCTGCAGCTGCTCCGAGGCCAGCGCCTCACCGAGCTGCTGAAGCAAGGTCTGGCCAGCCCGTACTCGGTCGAGAACCAAATCATCGCGGTGTTCGCCGGTACCAATGGCTTCCTGGACGACATCCCGAACGACAAGGTCGGCGCGTTTGAAAAGGGCCTCCTGGCTCACATCAATAGCCGCTACCCGGACGTGATCGAGTTCCTTGCCACCGAGAAGAAGATGACGGACGACCTGGAAGGCAAGATCCGCAAGGCGTGCGAAGAGTACGTCGAAATCTTCAAGGCCAACTAAAGCTCAAGAACTATGGCGTCGCTCAAGCAAATCCGACAACGCATCCGCACCAGCAAAAACATCCAGCAAATTACGCGCGCGATGAAGCTGGTGGCGGCGGCACGCCTCAACCGCGCCAAGATGCGCGTGGAAGAAGCGCGCCCCTATAGCCAAAAGATGCGGGAGTTCATGGAGAGTGTGGGAGGCGCCGGTGATTTGCCGCCGCATCCGCTGCTGGAGCGACGCCCCGTCAAGAAGGCGACTCTGCTGCTCATCACGGCCGAGCGCGGTCTGGCCGGTTCGTACAACACCAACTTGCTCCGCAAGGCGGGCGACTGGCTGAAGGCGCAAGAGTTCACCGTGAACCTCTTTGCCGTTGGGAAGAAGGGCAACGTCTTCTTTGGCAAGCGCGGTTACGACGTGGTGGACATGCACACCGTGCCGACCGCCGGCGCAGGCCTGGATGATGCCGTGGAAGTCACGCGCCGCATCCGTGAGATGTACGAGAACGGCGAAACCGACGCCGTGTTTGTGTGCTACAGCCGGTTCTATTCGCCGATCCGCCAGACGCCGGAGATCGTGCAAGTCTTGCCGATCGAACCGCCGCAGCGCGAGGAATCCAGCGAGGACACCAAGGCCAATTCGGATTACAAGTTCGAGCCGCAGCCGGACCAACTCCTGAGCTTGCTCTTGCCCAAGTACTTGCTGACCCTGGTCTACCAGGCGATGCTGGAAAGTAGCGCCAGCGAGCACGGAGCCCGTATGACGGCCATGACGAGCGCCACGGACAACGCGGGCAAGATGATTGCCGAGCTGACCCTGACCGCCAACCGCGCCCGCCAGGCCGCGATCACCAAGGAAATCCTGGAAATCGTCGGCGGCGCCGAAGCTCTCAAGGGCTAAGCCCGGCCTCCGAAACCCAAAAATCCCCCGTTTCCCAATTTGGGACGCGGGGGATTCTCTTTTTGCCGAAGCGGATCGCTTAGTACTTAACCGAGCAACCGTAAGGTTGGCTGGCGCTTACGGCCACCGCGCGCCCGGCCCAGGCGTCTTCCAGCGCGGCCTTCACCAGATTCTTAGCTTCACGCGCCGGACCGTTTGGCTTGTCGTCAATGGCTCCCATGTAGATGACCTTCCCTTCCGGGTTCACCACAAACATGTGCGGCGTGGTGCGCGCGCCGTAGCGGCGGCCCACTTGCCCGTTCGGGTCCAGCAACAGTGCCGTGGCGCCCCATCCTTGGCTCTTCATGATCTGATTGCCTTGGTCGGCGTCGATGTGGCCCTGCTTGCCGGCGGCACTGCTCACGATGTTCACCCACACCACGCCCTTCTCGGTCGCCCACTTCTGGGTGGTTTGCATGTCACCGTCGCGGTAGTGGCGGACCACCACCGGGCATTGGTGGTTGGTCCATTCCATCACCACGTATTTGCCCCGGAAGTCTTCCAGTCGATGGGTTTTGCCCTTCGTGTCGGTCAGAGTCCAGCTCGGAGCCGTGGCACCCACCTGGGGGCCTTCCGCGTTTTGAGCCATGGCGGCCATGGCCAGCATTGAAGTCAGCATTTTCTGTTCCCTTGCCGCAGGGCTTCGCTTATTCCACGGTGGCGATCAGCCGGATTCCGGCGTTCAGGCGCTTGCCCCCTCGGTTTAGGGGGACGAGGACGAGTCGAAGTTCTGCGGGCTTCTCTACAAGATACGAACTGGCCATGAGGGTCATCGTCCACGAATCTGCACTTTGTCGCATGGATTTCACCATTCGTAGGTGGTCAAGGGTGGATTCCTGCTCGGGATACACCTCAAACAACACCGCGTCTTTCAGTCGCTCATGGGCGGGCACCTTCACCACCGGGCCGGTTTCGCCCCAAGTGGCCGTGGTCTTCACCGGCCCCATCGGGAATTGTGCCTTCAGCGTTTCTGGTTGCAAAAAGGTCGGCCAGCTGGGTTCGCCCGCGCCTTCCTTCATCGTCACCGAGGCTTCCCCGTCGCCCGGGGTGCACATCTCTTTGCACTGCAACCACTCGCCCTTGGCCTGCAGGGTCACGTTGCCGCTCCCCGTGGATGGGGTGATTTGATAGGCCAGCACCAGCCGATCCTCGTAGCCAAAGGAGACCATGCCGGGCTCTTCAAACTTGTGCGGGGTGGGCCAGGTGGGCTCGCTCACCGTCCAGCCATCGGGCAGGTTCCACTGGATGCTGGTGGGGGCGCCAGTGTCGCCGGCGTTCTGCCAATAGACGTGCCAGCCGGGTTCGAGCTCAATCACCACCATCGCCGAGAACGGCGTGTTGGCTTGGTAGTGCTCCGGGGTGTAGACCGTCATGGTGGTGGGGCTGGCTTGCGGGGCCATCCATTGCGTCATCAAGAGGGCGGCAATCGGCATCTAAGTATTGTACGGCTGACACCCGCTTGGGATTCCTCATAATGAGGCCATTCATGACCTGGGTGCTCGTTCTCGATATCGTCACCGCCCTGGCCGCCGCCCTCGCGGCCGGCTTGCTGTGCGAACGAATCGGAATCTCCAGCATCGCGGGATAGTTGGGATTTGGAACACTTTTCGGACTGGATGCCAAACTTTCCCAAACGCTTGCAAATGGGAATTCAAAATAAAACTTGCTCAAATACTTGCAAAAAAAAAAAAGACTGTGGTCAGAATTGGTGCATGCGGCGTTCAGTAATGTCCCTCGTCGTAATCTTGGCCTCCCTCAATGTCATGGCATGGGGGATCGAGTTCTCGTCTCAGTTCTTAGCGAACCAAACGGCACCACAAGGCACCTGCTCAACAAGAGCTGACCGCAAGTCAATTGATGAAATCAAGGAGTCCTTGCAGGTAGCGTTCAGCCAAAGTGGCCCAATAGAGTTCCACAATCCACCCGGAGGAGGGTCTGGATCGGCATGTGGTTGCTCGGGCTGTACCGTTACCGACACCCGTACCGAGTCTTACTGCGAAAACCACGGCTCCTCTGCAGAATGCGGAAGCAGCTGGAATTGGTTCGACGACGACTTCAAGTGGGAGGCCAGCTATAACATCTACACTTGTCCGGAAGGGCAATATAGAGCTTGTGGTGCCTGGTCCCGAGCAGGTTGTTGTACGGGTGGAAGCCATAATCCCCCACCTTCAACCTGTGACCCGTTAGATGGGCGCGCAGGCTGCCACACTCGTGACTCAAGCTGTCCGAATGCCCGAGCGATCCCAGCTGTTCCATAGAAGACAACCAAAATTGCTGCCCAGACTAGCCGGAGCCTGTCTGGGTGGCTTGGTTTGGACGGGCGTCTACGTTGGGCTACGTCTGACTCAATCCCGCGATTTCTTGCAGTGGAATGCAGGAACGCTGTGGGTTGATTACGTTCTCGCGGTGGCCTTGGCGACGATTTCTACGTTCTTGATCAAGGACAAGAAACTGCTTGCCGTCTTGATACTAGGCATCATTTCGCTGGGGTTGATCCATCTTCCCGTGCCATCGCCTCAACTCGCCAAGGGACTCCGAGACTTCGGATACATGATTGTTGGCCCCATGACGATAGGAGGCGTCGTTGCCGTATGGATTGCAAATCGGCTCGATCAAGATTAGGAATTACCCTAGTTGAGGTGTTGGTCACTCTCGCTATCATCCTTTTGCTGGCGGGGCTTACCTTCCCCATCTATCGCGCTGCCAAGCGCGAGGCCTTCAAGGCCGATGCGATTACCAAGGCCAAGCAAGTCGGGATTGGTCTCCAGCTCTACCACACCGAATACGGGCAGTGGCCCGAGAACCACCTGGGTGAAGCCGTCATTTCAGGACACCTGGATCCCTTAGTTCTTCATGTCAAAGGGGACCCCAAACCTGAAGGCTTGGCCCAATGGATTGAAGGCTGCCAGGGATGGACCACCCCGCTCAAGCCTGGTACACGAAACTCTTTTGAAGACGTCTTTGCCGAGACTTCCACTCGAAACGTTCACATCACCACCCTGGAGAAGCACGACCAGAACTATGCGCTCGTCGCCTACCGTGGTCTTGGAGATTGGTTGCACGGCAATACTCCTGAGTGCTTCGGCTCGCTCACTGGATACCAAGGACGCATTGTACGTGCCCGGCTGGACGGTTCGGTTTCGACCGATATTCTAAGCGACCGGAGTGCGAACGGCGAACTTCAGCTCTGTTATGCGGCGCTGTTTAGCGACGTCGATCCAAACACTTTGTGCGCAGATACGCGGAAGTGAACGTGATCAGTTGCCTCTTCCCATAGTGCTCGCAGAGTGAGTCCTGCGCAATCAGGATTGCACCAAGATTCCCCATAATGGGGCCATTCATGACCTGGGTGCTCGTTCTCGATATCGTCACCGCCCTGGCCGCCGCCCTCGCGGCCGGCTTGCTGTGCGAACGAATCGGAATCTCAAGCATCGCGGGATACCTCCTCGCTGGCCTCATCGTTGGCCCGGGCGCCCTTAAGCTCATTGAAGGCGGCGCGGAAATCTCGCTCCTCGCCGAAATCGGGGTGGCCCTGCTCCTCTTCACCATTGGCCTCGAGTTCAGTTGGCGACAAGTGCGGGCGCTGGGCAGCCGCACCCTGTTTGCGGGCCTCCTCAGCATCGTTCTCATCACCGTGGTCGCGGCGGGGGTTAGCCTCGGATTCGGACTTACGTTTGCCGGGGCGATCTCGGTGGGGGCCGTGCTCTCTCTGGGCAGCACGGCGGTGGTGCTCCGCATCCTGCGCGACCGCGCCGAACTCGACCACGTCCACGGGCGGCGGGCACTTGGGGTGCTCTTACTCCAAGACCTGGCCCTGGTGCCGCTGGTGTTGCTCGTTACCTTCCTCTCCCAGAACACGGGCAGCGTCGCCAAGGAAGTCGGCAAGGCGGTCATCAACACGGGCGTTCTCACGCTCGGGTTGGTGGGGTTTGTCTCTTTTGTGGTCCCGCGCATCCTGGATGAGAAGGCGGTGGCCCGCAACCGCGAATTGGTCATCCTGCTCGGCATCACCACCTGCGTGGGGGCCACCTGGGCCGCGCACGATCTCAAGCTATCCCCCGCGCTGGGAGCCTTTGTGGCCGGGATGCTGCTGGCCGATAACCGGTTCGCGGATCAGCTCCGCGCGGACGTGATGCCCCTCCGCACGCTCTTCGTCACCCTGTTTTTCGTCTCGGTGGGCTTACTCGCGGACCTGCAATGGATCGGTGCTCACCTTGGCTGGGTGCTGCTGGCCAGTGTCGCCGTCATCGTGGGCAAGATTCTCATCACGCACATCTCGCTGCGCGCGTTCCTGCCCGGGATTGTGGACTCCTTGGCCACCGCCATTGCCCTCGCGCAGGTCGGGGAATTCTCCTTCGTCTTAGCGGGGATTGCCCGCACCGGGGGGTCGATTTCGGAGCCGGTGTTCCAGGGGGTGGTGGCCGTTTCGCTGGTTACCTTGCTCATCGCGCCCTTTATGGTGCCCCGCGCGCCCAAGCTGGCCCGAAGTGTGGCCAAGCGGTTGATGCCCCTCCGAGCCCTGGCCAAACGCGAGCGCGAACAGCAGGCCACCATGCGCCTGAGCGGGCACATCCTGGTCATTGGCTACGGCGAAAGCGGGGAGGCGGCGGTGAAGGTGCTGCGCGAGCTAGGACACCGGCCGGTAGTGCTGGACATGGGGCCGCGCGAAGTGACTAAGGCCGAACAGTGCGGCCACCCGAGCTTTATTGGTGATGCCCGGTCGGCCGATATCCTGGAGCACGTCCACCTTAGCGAGGCCCTGGGGGTGATCGTGAGCATCCCCGATTTCGGGGCGAGCCGCGTGGTGGTGGGGCAATGCAAGCGCCTGGCCCCTCATGTGCCGGTCATCGCGCGGGCGCGCTACCACCAGTTCGCCACCGAACTGGATGTGGCCGGGGCCGACATTGTGGCGGACGAAGAGATCCTGGTGGGGGCGGCGCTGGCGCACCGGCTGGCGGCGCAGCTGCCCGAAGTCAAGCCCGAACCAAAGACAGAAGCCGCCAGTTAGAACTGCGGCCACAGGTTGGGTGGCACGGTGTCCGTTGTCCACCCCGCCTCATCTTTGGGGCTGAGCACGGGTGCCATGCCCAGGTCGGGCCACTCGATGCCAAACCGCGGGTCATCCCACCGTAGGCTGCACTGGCCTTGGGGTTCGTAAGCGGTCGTGTTCTTGTAGGCCACCAGCGCCGTCTCGCTGAGCACCAAGAAGCCGTGGGCAAACCCCGGCGGCACCCAGATTTGGTTGCCAATCTGCGACGACAACGTGGCCGCCACCCATTGCCCGAAGGTGGGCGACCCTTGGCGGATATCCACCGCCACATCCCACACCTCGCCGGTCAGCGCCTGCACTAGCTTCCCTTGCGGGTTCGGGATCTGCCAGTGCAACCCCCGCAGAACCCCCCGCGCCGAGAACGACGCAT
>CALRVA020000144.1:0-6838 GCA_943371495.1 Archangium gephyra
GTTCATTCCAGACTTTTAGGGCGGCTTTGGTTTGCTCGCGCTCATCCTCCGGCATCGCCGCCAGCCCGCTGGGGTCGGCCTGGATGCGCACCACCGCCCCGTAATCCAGCCGGTCCACCGGCGGGTACAGACTCAGGTCCGGGCGCAGATGCGCGGGCACCGGCTCGGGGAGGCGGATCTCACCACTCCCGATGCCCTTGATGTCCTTCACCAGGTCCTTGATTTCCCCGGGCACCGCCCGCAGCAGCCCGAAGAGCTTTTTGGGCGCCTGCACCAGCTGGTGCACGTCTGCCAGCACGCCTTCATGTTGCCCCCAGGTGCGGCTCGCGGCCGCGCGCATGGGTTCCAGCTCTTGCAGCAGGGCGGGCACATCCACTCGTTGGATGTTGCCGGCCCCGTCCACCCACACCGGGATATCGATGTGCCGCATGTAGGCGGTGGCGTGGGAGGCCACCAGCATGCCCACCCAGTTGGGGGCTTCAAATTGGGCGCGTTGCAGGCCGCGCTGGGCGGCTTCGGCCTGGCTGAGGAAGGTGCTGCCCTGGTTGGTGGTGCCGGGCGCCCACGGGGCGACGTCGGCGGCGGTTTGGCCGGGGGCGAGGGGCTGCAGGTCCACGATGTGGGTGGAGAGGCTGTTGACGGTGAGGTTACTCTCGCTCACGTTGATCACCACCCGCTGGGTGAAGGTGAGGGGCATCACGGCCGCCCGGATGAGGCGGAGCGTGCCGCCGGGGGCTGGGGTGGGTTGCGGCGGCTTCATGCGGGGATCATACACTTAGGGCGAGGTAGGCAAGGGCGGCGTGCGCGGACGTAGTGTCCGACTAAGTGCACGAAAGAGAACCGTGACCTGCTCGGGCTCAACTACTGAAGCACTCCTGCGAGCCAACCGAGCCAGAAGTCATCAAGTGCCGACGCAGGTAGGCGACAGAGTAATCAAGTGGGTTGAAGGTGTTTTGGTTAGACTTTGATCCCCTGGGAAACTTCAAATCCCTTGTCCGAGGAAATATACTAGTCTGCATCGAGGCCCCCATATGAAGGTGAGTTCAAACGTACTGTATCCGAAGCTTGTCGAATGGGCAAACGATCTTGATCGGCTGGCGCAGATAAGGCTCTTGAACGAATTTGAGTTTACTTCTTGGTGCAAAGGCCGAGCCGTCCCACTATTTGGTGGTGTCCCAGGTGATACAAGAAACTTCTGGAGTCGTGGCTGGCTAAGATCAGATTCAGTTGAAATTCATCGCAACCAAAATCGGAAAGGGCAGTCATTTCAAGCTAGAGTACAGCGTGAAGTGAGCGATATTGGAGAGGCTAGTCGCTTTCCAGAGCATTCTAACGATATTGCAAGACCAAAATTTCACCCATTTCGATCATTTGTCGCATACAAAATTATAGGCTCTCTTAGGCTGAGTATCGCCGAGCACATGATACTACATCCTGAGGCAAGTGACTTCTATACAACCATGATTGAACAACTCCGAGGGAGAGTGCTGGACCAAGAATTTGTTCGCAAATGCGATAGATGGAACGGCATTGTCGATTTAGCCATACTACTTGAACCTCTCTACTGGCCTTGGGTAACTAGTCGATGGAGTCATGGCTTCCTTGAAGACAAAAATGAACTGAACTCATTGCGAACCTTGCATGGTGCTAGAATGAGAGGGGTGCTGGACGCTTTAGGATTGGAGGAGCTCAAAGAAATTCACAGAAGTCTGCGGTACGCAGCACTCGGCATAGATCGAAATGAGTTACTGTATCATCTTTTGAGAACGTCAAGATGGGAGATCAGGTCGGAAGTCAAAGGTGAGATTGGGCTCGCGCTATGGATACGTCACATTGCCGAGGTTATCCGTAGAGCTACAGAAGATCATTTTGTTGTCGAACTTCCCGAGGAAGACGAGGGGTTCACTATTTGGGCCGAAAATGGCCGGGAGTCGGTTTTTGGCGCCCGGAGATCCTTGGACCATCCTGCCATGTATAAAAAGGAACTCTTGCAGAGGTTTGGGCTAGATGCTTCTGTCAAGGTTAGATGGTATACCGAGGGGCACACCGAGTATGGATTTCTTAGTACTGTGCTTGGTGGCATTCGAGAGTCGAAAGTGGAAATCGTGAACAAGAGTGGGAAGTTTGGCAAGAATACACCCTCTGACTTGAAAGCTGACCTTGAACGAGATGTTGCAGCAGAACGGTTTAGTTTTTTCTCGATTGATGCTGACGTCAGGGATAACGTTAAAGTGGTGAGGCTCAGAGCTAAGGAGGGTCTAATTATTGGATACGTAGACTTGGCACAGCCTGACTTTGAATTCGCAAACTTTACGTTAGATGAATTGCGTGCCGCAGCTATTCATTACGATAGCACAGATCCTGATCATCCGTTGAATAGTGAGTCGATAATGTCAAATGTAGAGTGGGGTGGCGTAACAAACGGTGCTGCTTTTGAAGCACGATATCGGGAAGCGCATGGGGGAACACGAAAGTCAATAAAGGGAGAAAGGTGGGGTCAAGTTCTTGCAGAATTATACGGGTCGATTCCATTTGCGAGTGGTGTTGAGAGGCCTGTTCAGGCTGCAATACGTTTGGCTCTGAGGGCCTCGCTTGTTAGTCATACTCTACAGCGTGAGCGCTATGTTTTGAACCCGGAATCACTCGAGAACGAGGAAAGAATCGGCTCAAATTAAGCAGGCCAATGCTTTAGGAGTAAATTGAAAGAGGCCAACATCATTTACTTCGCAGATCAGCCGATGCCTCTCGACGGATATCCATTGGCTGTCGGCGGTGAGTTGCCACTAATCTGGATTAGTCGCGAGCCACTTTGTGCCTTCTTTCACAAGCTTCTTCGTCTCCAACTGAGGGTTGAAGGTCTTGATTTTGGATGGCTCATTGCCGAACTCATCCAGCTGCCTCTCCGATTTTGTGATCGAAAAGGTATTCAGATCGTAGCCTTCCTCTTGAATGAGCCGAATGTGTTCGACAGATTGGCGAAAGGCTGGATTCCTGAGATTCTTGCGGCTGAACTCCCAAGTATCATCCATGATTTTGATACCGTTACCCTCGGTCATGTGATTCCAGGCGCCAAAGATGACTAGTCGCTTGTCGTGGTTCACAAACGACCAACTCCAACGCCAGTTTTGGCAGGTCGCGCCTTGGCTCTCGATGAACTTCTTTCTGGACAATGAAAATCTCCCCTGACTGCTAAAGATACCATCTAGGGGCAGAAGATTTCACACAATTGACCGAAGGAATCTTAAGAGAGGAAGAGAGTCAACTCCCCCGATCCGCCCGCTCCTGCCGGGCCGTCTGCATCACCTCGTTCAATACTAATCGGCAGCTGTCCCCGTGCATTTGAGCAGTGTGCGTTTGGCTAGATCCCAGATTTGTACACTTAACGATTCAAGTGATACTGAGCATGCTTCACAGCATAATCATTAGTAGATGTGATCCAGCTCGAATTTTGCACGCAAGTGTCAGTTCTCAGCTGCTCTGATCTTCTTTAGAATGTCTGCTCTCACGCTCTTTGAGTTCTTCAACTGGGATTCTATGAACTCTTCAGGCGTGTCGGTTTCAGACTTGAGATATCGCCATTCTATTGAATCATATCCTTCAGGTTTAACAACACTAGGGAAGCCACCGTTGTTGTCTGCCGGAACCCAGCCATACTTTACATAGCTATGATATTTCAAGTACGGTAACAACGGGCCATTATTATCCGTTAGGCTTGCAAAGTACTTCGGTACGAGCAATAGGTTCGCCAGATGCGTGAAGGATTGAGGATAGTCCTTTGATGGATAGATATGCGCTAGTGAGTAATCCGGAACCTGCCTTGAAATACCTGCATGACCGTGGCACCACATGAATGCCCACATCGGTGTACAGTTGTCATCGAGTAAGAGTTCCTTTCCGTCCCTAGTGTCCGAGGTTCCGCGCTTCAGGCCCTTATTAGCTCTCGCAGATGGAAAAACTTCTTTGGGGTATTGGGTGACTACTACAGGATCAGGTAGCCAACTGGTGGATGCTACCATCCGCGCTAGTACGATCGGATAGTCTTCCGGTAGGGTGACACCTGGAATACGGTCTGAATTAATTCTCCTCATCCCTGCATGAGTTTAGCACGAATGGCACTTAGAAATTATTCGCATCCTGGATACAATGATCATTCTGTTAAAGCAACAGTGTCAAAATCAATTCCCCCGATCCGCTCTCTCCTGCCGGGCCGTCTGCTTCACTTCGTTCCACACAAAGCGGCGGCCATCCCCGCGCGGCCGGGCATCGCGCCCCCCACTCAAAATGTACGCCCGCCGGTCCACCTCGGACCGATTCGCCCCGGTGTAGTGCCACGTTCGTGAACTATGGAACGTCGCCCCGCCCGGCGGCAGCGGGCACGCCACCATCCCCTCGCGCGGCGGCTCCAGCATCTCCAGCGCGTGCACCCGCACATCGCCCCCCACGCTCTGGTGCGCGTGCACCTCATCGTTCTGCGTGCGCGGCACAAACCACATGCACCCGTTCTCAATCGTCGCCTCTTGCAGCGGCACCCAGATGCTCAGGCTTTCGTAGTCCAGGCTCGGGTCCCAATAGGCTTCGTCCTGGTGCCAGGGGGTTTCCGCCCCGATGCGAGCGGGTTTAAAGATCATGTGGCCATCACCAAAGTGGGCGTCCGGCCCCAGCAGTTGCCGCACCATGTGGGCGGCGTTCACCCACAGCTGGCTTTCGCGGAGTTCCGGCGCGTACTTGGCCGGCCCCAGAATCTGCGGCAGCACCGGGGGGGCGTCGGGGTCGTCGGTGCCCGCCAGGTCAAATTGGTCGCCCACGTCGCGGCCCACCCGCTCGCGGAACAAGCGATCGTAAATCTCGCGCATGGTGGCCACCTCGTCCAGCGGCATGATGTTGGGGATGCTGAGGTAGCCGTTCTCGTGATAGAACGCGATCTGCTCGTCGGTGAGGACCACCGTGGGTTCCATGCCGGGAGTATTCCCGGTGGCCCGCGCCCAGCGCTACAAGGTGAGCGCAGGGAAGCCGGTATGCAACAGCGTCAGCGCCAAAATCCAGCTGCTGGCGGGCTTGCGCAGGCGGGCAGCGGGGGGCACGATCTGCGCCATAAAGATCTGCTCGGCCTGCAGGCAGTGGCGCACGGCCCGGGCGTAATCGGCCTCGGTGCTGCGCACGGTCTTGAGATGGTCGCGCACTTCTTGCTGGCGGTGCGCCACCTGGGAGACGGTGGCCTCCTCGCGCTCCGCTTCGCCGTTGAGGATGTCTTGGATCAGCTCCTCGGTGTCGGCGCGCAGGGAAGCCAGGTAGAAGCCTTCGTTCTGGCCGCCCGCCCCGATGGCGGATTGTGCGGCCATGTAGGTCTGGCCGTAGGATTTGAGAGCGATCCGAAGAAGCCGCAAGTCGCGGGCGCGCATGGCGTCCAGGTCGGCCAAGCGGGCGTTGTTCGCTTGCTCCAGCTGCTCCGCAAAGTCGAATTGACTCTGGTGCATGCTTTGGCTCTTCAACAGATTGCTCTCTTCATCCATGAAATTTCGTCACATCGGGCCTCGAGGTCGCCAGCGCCGCCTCCCTCAGGTTCCAAAGGAAGTACGGGGCGGGGGGCCTGGCATTGCTCCCATTCTTCGAAAATCGTCCGAAAAACTGCGGCAGGGGTCCAAACGTGTGCGGGCCTCGCGCCGCCTGGGCCAGTTGGCGCGTCTGTTCTTTGATATGAAGCGTCTTCTCTCGCTGGTTTTGGTGCTGTGCGGCCTGGTGGGCCTGGCATGGTCACAGGCGGCGGCCGGGGCGCGGACGATTCAGCCCGGCGACAAGCTGCGGATGGTGTGCGAGGAAGAGCCCTCCATCAGCAAGGATTACACGGTCAAGGATGACGGCACTATCACGGTCACCTTCCTGGGCACCATCCGGGTGCAGGGGCAGACCGCCGATCAACTGGCGCAGTTTGTGGCTAAGAAGCTGGAAGACGACCGCATTGTGCGGCGGGCCACGGTGCGCGTGAACATCATCGGCGAGGTGGCAGGCCGGGTGAGCTTCAGCGGTGCCGTGCGCAGCACGGGCGATGCCCCCCTCACCGCCGGGATGCGCCTGGCGGACGTGATCAAGCTGGCCAACCCGCTGCCGGATGCCGACCTGACCCGGGTGCAACTGCGGAGCGCCGAAGGCACGCTGAACGTGATTGACTTCACCAAATTTGACCCCCAAACCAACGCCGCCAACCCGGTGCTGCGCCCCGGCGACACGGTGGTGTTTGTGCTGAAGGTGCAGGGCGAGACGATCACGATTCTGGGCGGCGTGATGCGCCCCGGCGTGATGGAATGGAAGCGCGACATGACGGTGGCGGGGGCCGTGCAACTGGCGGGTGGCCTCTCGCCGCTGGCCCGGGGGAGCCGGGTGCGCCTGCGCCGGGGCACCACCGAGCGCACGATTGACCTGGGCAACCCCACCCAGGCCAGCACGGTGCTGCAGCCGGGCGACCAGGTTCTGGTGGATATCTCCGAGGGCCGCCGCTACGTGCGCGTGGGCGGGGGTGTGCAGGTGCCGGGCTTGGTGGAATTCACCCCGGGCCTGACCCTGATGGCGGCCGTGCAGAACCGGGGCGGCGTGGTGCCCAAGGCGCAGTTGAACAAGGTGGAGATCCAGACCGTGGACCTGGAGAAGCGGACGGTGGATCTGGGGCCGATCTTGGCGGGCTACGCCGCCGATATCACCTTGCAGGCGGGCGACGTGGTGAACATCCCCGGGGGCGAACGCCGGCGTTCAGGTGGGTCGCTCCAGCAGATTGGCATTGCCGTGATCGGAATTTTGCTATTCTTCTTGGGCGGATGAGCTGGGATCGGAGCATAGGGCGGCCGGA
>CALRVA020000145.1:0-6818 GCA_943371495.1 Archangium gephyra
CGGGCAACTGCTGGACAAAGCCATTGCCGAGGCGGGGCTGGCTACCGAATCGGTTTACATCTGCAACACCGTGAAGTGCCGCGCCTGCGACTGGCGTGACGACAAGGCCTACAACCGCCCGCCCACCGATGAGGAGACGCAGGCCTGCCGCCAGTGGCTACTGCCGCAATTGAGCCTGATTGCGCCGACGATGGTGCTGTGCATTGGGGCGCCCAGTGCGAAGAATCTCATCCGGGGGGACTTCAAAATCACCAAGGAGCGGGGCGTGGTTTTTCCTTCGGCCTACGCCCGGGCCACCATGGCGACCCTGCACCCGGCGTACATTTTGCGGCAGAGCAGCGCCACCCACGACGGCGGATTTAGCCTGCTGGTGGACGACATTGCCAAGGCATGGCGGCTGGCCTGCGAGCTACGCGCGGCGGGCAAAACCACGCCGAAACTGAGCCTGCCGGAGGTGGGCGCGTGACCCTTTCTGAGCTTGCCGCGTTGCTGGCCGAGTGCCCCCTGGTGGCGAGTGTGCAGCCCGCCCCCGGCGTGACCGCGCCGGTGGACTTTTTGGTAGAGGCCGCCCATCAGCACCAGCGCGAGGGGGTGCGATTCTTACGGCTGGAAGGGGTGGAGGCGATTGCGGCGATTCGGGCGGCGACTGGCCTGCCGTGTGTGGGTTTATTGAAGCGTTCTTATCCGGATTCGGAGGTGTATATCACGCCGACGATGGCCGAAGTGGAGGCGCTGATCGATCTAGGCTGCGAAGTGGTCGCGATGGACGCCACCGAACGCCCCCGCCCCGGGGGAGTGGCCCTGGCGGACCTGGTGGCGCGAGTGCACGCCGCCGGACGGCTAGCCATGGCCGACTGCGACACCCCCGCCAGCGTGGACCAGGCGGTGACCTTGGGATTTGATGTGATCGGCACGACGTTGAGCGGCTATACCGCGTTGTCAGCGGGCGTGGGTGACGGGCCGGACTTAGAACTGGTGGCCCATGCCGCCGGGCGAGGGGCAGTGGTGTTGGCTGAAGGCCGCTTTCAATCCGAAGCTCAGGTGTGGGCCGCCATGCGGCGGGGGGCCGCCGGTGTAGTGATGGGCGGCGCGCTGAACGACCCCACCAAACAGACGCGGAGATTCATGGCCGCAACCCGGCCCGCCGCCGACCGGGTGGGGGCCGTGGACCTGGGCGGAACCTGGCTGCGCTTCGCCGTGGTGAGTGCTTCGGGCGAGGTGGCCTCGGTCGAACGCATTGCGCGGCCCGAAACTCACGAGGAGCGTCTCGAATGGATCGAATCCCGGGTGGCTGCCGCCGGGGTGACCCGGGTGGGCATTGCCGCCGGGGGCACCATTCACCCCCGGACCGGGCAGATTTGGGAGTCTTTGGGCATTATTCCTGGCCAGATTGGCGAGTCGTGGGCTTTGAGCGTGCCCACCGTCGCCCTCAATGACGGGCTGGCCTGCGCGTGGGGGCATGCCCAGCATCCGGCCTGGGCAGGGCGGCGGGTCTTGACCCTGGCCTTCGGCACCGGGGTGGGGGCCGGGCTGGTGGACCAAATGCGACTGCTGGTGGGGCCGCAGGGCGAATATCCGCGCCTCAACGACCTGCTTTTGCCCACCGGGCAGCGGTGCGAGGATGTGCTGGGCGGGGCGGCCCTGGGCCGGGAACCGGATGCCGCGCAACGCGATGCGGCGGTGGCGGCGGCGCAATATGCGCTGAAGACGGCGCGGGGGCTTTATCACCCCGAGGTTGTGGTGATGGCGGGCGGGGTCGGCACCGCCGACTGGCTGTTGCCGCATTTGAAGGATGTCGAGCTGACCCCCTATGGCGACAACGCCGGCCTGATGGGCGCGGCGTGGCTGGCCCTGCGGCCTCCACACGGGATGTAGTTTTATGCGGGTTTCTGTTGCCGGGGCGGGCATCACTGGCCGGTGCGTGGCGGCCACTTTGGCCCGGCGCGGAGTGGACGTCACCCTTTACGATCCCCGGCCAAGTGACCACACTGAGGGCAGTTCCCATGGCCGGTCGCGCATTGTGCGGCAGGCTTACCCGGAACCGTTTTGGACAAAAATTTTGGCCCAGGGCTACGACGATTGGCGCGTGTTTGAGCAATGGGCCGAAGAAGCCTTGGTGAACGAGGTCGGCCTGTGGTACCTCGGCCCGGCCGACCACGAGGAACTAGCCACCGGGCGCGAAGGGCTGGACGCCTGCGGCGTGGCTTACGAATTGGTCACCACCGGCACGGATACCCTGCGTCTGCACCCGGGCGAGGCCGCGATTTCCACGCCCCGCGCCGGCTGGGTGAATGCCGACCAAGCCCGGGCGGCCGCCCTGCGGGTGGCCCGCGCGGCAGGGGTCCGAGAAGTGAACGCGACCTTGGACCAACCGGCCCCCGAGGGCTACACCGTGTGGACGGTGGGGCCGTGGGTGGCCGCCAAGTTCCCCCAACTTGGCCTGCGCGTGACCCGGCAGTGGGCGGTGTATCTGCGTGGCCGCCACGAAGGTCCGGTGTGGATTGAAGCCGCCGATGACCACCCTTACGGGTTCCCGAATGAGCCGGGCGAGACCACGGTGAAGGTGGCGCTTCACTCTCCCGGGCCGGACACGGTGCCTGGGAGCGCCCGCGAACCGGATGCCGCGATTGTGGCGCGCACGGCCGAAGCCGCCCGCCACCGGCTGCCCCAATGCACCGGCGAAGTCGTGGATGTGGTGCCTTGCCTTTACACCAACGCCAAGGACGATACGTTTCGCATCTTCTGGCTTAACGAGCGAGAATTGGTGGTGGCGGCGTGCAGTGGGCACGCCTTTAAGTTCGGGCCGTGGCTGGGGCGGTTTATTGCCGATGTGCTGCAGGGCCACGAGGACTTGGCAAACTGGCCCGAGTTCCAACCGTAGAATCCCGTGCCATGCCTGGGGATGCACTGTGTTGGATTCGCCGCGATCTGCGATTGCACGACCACGCCGCCCTCAGTGCCGCCACCGCCCACCACCAACGCGTGGCGGTTGTATTCGTCTTTGATGCACTGATCCTCGATGCATTAGATGATCGTGACGACAAGCGCGTCACGTTCATTTATGAGTCTCTCGTTGAGATTGATGCGGCTTTGCGCGCCCGCGGAAGTCGGCTGATTGTTCTGCACGGCGACCCGGTTGAACTCATTCCCCGCCTCGCGCAAGAGCTACGCGTAGACGCCGTCTATGCCAATCACGACGACGAGCCCTACGCCACCGCGCGCGACCAGCGCGTGGCGCAGGCCCTACAATCGCAAGGTCAATCGCTCAATACCTTCAAAGATCATGTGATCTTTGAGCGCACGGAGGTCACCACGCAGTCGGGCGGGGATTTCCGGGTTTACACCCCCTACATGCGAGCGTGGCGCGCGCGCCTCCGACCCGCCGATGTCGCCGAGCACCCCGTTGACGATAACACATTCTGGCCGAACCTGCCCGAATCCACCCCAGCTCTTGCGCCCCTCTCGGTCTACGGCTTTCAACCAAGTGAGCTTTGGCTCAAGCCCGGTGTTTCCGGCGGTAGAGAACGGATGGACGCCTTCACCCAAGGCCTCCCTCATTACGGTGACCGCCGGAACTTTCCGGCCATTGAGGGCACCAGCGGCCTCAGCGTCCACCTGCGCTTCGGCACGATCAGCATCCGCGAAGCCGTCCGCCACGCCCAACGGCACGACAGTGCCGGCAGCACCAAGTGGCTCAACGAGCTGATTTGGCGCGACTTCTACCAGATGATCATGAGCCGGTTTCCGCAGGCCATGACGACCAGCTTCAAGCCCGAGTATCGTGACCTCGCCTGGCCGGGCGCAAGGGAGCATCTCCAGGCCTGGAAAGACGGCCAAACCGGCTACCCCATCGTGGATGCCGCCATGCGCGAGCTGAAGCAAACCGGGTGGATGCACAACCGCCTCCGCATGATTGTCGCCAGCTTTCTCACCAAGGACTTACTCGTGTCTTGGCAAGAGGGGGAAGCCCACTTTGCCCGCTACCTCCTCGATTTTGACCTCGCCAGTAACAACGGGGGCTGGCAGTGGGCGGCCAGCACGGGCGTGGATGCGCAGCCGTACTTCCGCATCTTCAACCCCATCACTCAAAGCGAAAGGTTTGACCCCGAAGGCACCTACATCCGGCGCTGGGTGCCGGAAATCGCCCACTTGGAAGCCAAAGACATCCACGCACCTTGGCAACTCGGCCTGATGGCCCCGGCGGACTACCCGGCCCCGATTGTGGACCACGCCACCCAGCGCACCCTCGCCCTGGAGCTCCTCGCCAAAAAGTAAAGACTCCGCCCACCCAAGAAAGGGCAAGCGGAGTCCATTTCGCCTCACACCAAAGACTAGTTCAGGCGCTTCAGCAGTTCCTGCACGGCCCGTTCGAGCTGCGCATCGCGGCCTTGCAGCCACAGGTTGGGGTCATAGAGCACTTCCACCGTTGGGCGTCGGCCGTTGCGCTCCAGGTTCTCCATATCCACGGTGAAGGCCCCGCTGGCCGGCATGCGGATCGCACCGCCATCCCACATCGTCATGGAGTACGTCCCGATCACGCCGCCCCCAGTGCGTTCGCCCACCACCGGGCCGAGCTTCATCGCCTGGAAGCCTTCGGAGAAAATCTCCGCGTTGCTAAACGAATACTGGTTCGTCATGGCCACGGCGGGCATCTCCAGGGCATTGCCTCGGTAGTTGTTCTCGCTAAAGCGCAGCGGCGAATCCGGGTTCGTGCGGATCAGCCACGGCTCCTTGCGCATGATGTTGAGGATGATGTGGCTGGTGTAGCCCCCGCCATTGAAGCGGACATCCACCACCAAGCCCTCCTTACCGTTCAGGTCGGTTTGGATCTCCGTTAGGAATGTGGCCAGGCTCGGCTCATCCATACCTTCGATATGGATATAGCCCAGGCGTCCATTGCTTAACCGATCGACTTCGCGCTTGCTCCACTGCACCCAGGCGTCGTAGGCCAGGCCGTTCATTAGGGCGCGGCTAGCGGGCTTGATCGCCACGTCTACCGTGCGGCCTCCGCGCTCCACCTTCAGCATCACCTTGCGGCCCGTGCGTCCGTCCAGCAGCTGAGCCAAGGTCATATCACCGCCCAGTGCTGTGCCGTTCACGCTCACGATGCGGTCGCCCTTCATCAGCTCCATGTCCGGGTGGCTGGCCGGGGAGCCCGGCATCACCGAATCCACGATGTAGCGGCGCGCCACCAGACCAGCGGGTTCAAAATTGACGCCCAGCCAGGCGGTGTTGGTGCGCTCACCCGTGGGGGCGGCCGGGTCACGCGGGGCCGTGGCCCCCAGGTGGCTGCTATCCAGGCGCTCCATCATCTCGCCCATCAGGGCGTAGAAGTCGGCACGGCTGGTGGCGTGCTTCACGCGCGGTTCGTACTCGCGGCGAATGCCATCCCAGTCCTTCCCGTGGAAGTTGCGGTCGTAATAGCCGCGAGCCATCGTCCACCAAATCTCTTCAAAGAGGGCTTGCTCTTCGGCGGCTTGGTCCACGCGCTGCTCGCAGCTCACGCTGATGGGGGAGACCGAGCCATTGGCCAGGTTGATGGCCAGCAGCCGCCCCGCCTGGCTCACGTACGCCTTGGTCTTGGTGACGAAGGCCACCGAGGCCGGGCCGGTGATGCCGGCCACCGGGGTGGCCCCGCCGCGCTCGATGTTGATGGCACTGAACTGGCCATCCACGTTGCCCCACACAAAGTTGGCGGTGGGGTGCGGCGTGTAGCCTTGCGCGCCCTCGGGCAAGAGCACACGGCGGCGCTGGCGCAAGCCGTTCGGCTCCACCTTCACCTGAACCGGCCCCGCTTCGGCGCGAGCGGCTTCGCCTTCCAAGGCATCTTCGTCGAATGTCACCGGCTCGGGCACCAGGCGGAAGGCTTCCAGCGTGGTGGTGCCGTTGCGGGTTTCGCTGTAGTTGTTGCCCTCCACGGCGGAGAACACCAGGTACTTGCCGTCAGCGGAGAACACCGGCGTGCCCGCCTCCTTGCCAATGGCCCCCACGACCACCGGGTTGCCACCCTTGAGCGGCACCAGCTGGAGTTCCACCCCGCGTTGGCGGGTCAGGCTCACGGCCAGATACTGGCCATCGGGGGACCAGGTGTAAGGTTGCCCACCAAAGACCCCGTCCAGGTAGTTGCCTTCGCTCAGGACCTTGGTTTCGCCTCCTTCCACGGGGCGGGCGCAGAGGTAGCGCAGGCCGCGCACAAAGACCACCGTCTTGCCATCCGGCGAGAGGCTGTGGCCGGTGAGGTCTTCACCCGCTTCCTCGTACCAGGTGGAGATTTGACCTTCGCGGTTCACCACGTTCAGGCGGCGGCGACCCTGGTCAGTCACTTCGTTGTAGAGAATGCGATCATCGTCCAGCCACGTCGGGCGCGTGTCCGGGCGCACGTTGGTGGTCAGGCGCCGGGTGGCCCCGCCACGTTCGGTGGTCAGGAACAGGTCGCCCCCGGCCACCACCACGCCCCACTTGCCATTAGGCGAAACCGACCATCCGCCGAAGCCCGTGGTGATGGTCTTGGTGACGTACGGATCGCGGCGGCTATCGGCCGGGGCCGTGATGTTCAGCGGAGCGGCGGTGCGCGATTCGGTCTTCAGCGTCCAGATGGCGCTGTCTTTTTGGAAGGCCGCCGTCTTGCCGTCGGCGCTGATCGAAAGGAACCGGATGGTGCCATCGCTGAAGTTGGTCAGCATGCGCGGCTGGCTGCCATCGGCATTCATCGCCCACACGTTGGGGGCTCCGGAGCGGTTGCTGACAAAGAACACGCGGCCCGTGCTGTAGACGGGGAAGTTATCCACCGCTTCGTTGGTGGTCAGCTTCTTAAAGTT
>CALRVA020000146.1:0-6779 GCA_943371495.1 Archangium gephyra
AGCATCAGCACCCCCAGGGGGTAGTAGATCATCGGCTTGTTGTAGAGCGGGGCCAGCTGCTTGCTGATGCCCTTGGTCACCGGATAGAGCCGCGTGCCGCTGCCCCCGGCCAGGATGATGCCCTGCTCCGTCATGCGTGCGCCACCTCCAGGCGGCTGCGGGCGGCGGCCACCCATTCGGGGTTGGCCAGATACCATTCCACGGTGCTACGCAGTCCCTCGGCAAAGCTCACCGCCGGCTGCCAGCCCAGTTCGCGGCGGATTTTGGTGGAATCAATGGCGTAGCGCCAGTCGTGCCCCGGGCGATCCGGGACGAAGGCAATCAACTCGCGGTACTGAGCTTCCGGTTGCCCGGTGAGCGAGGCCATCACGGCGCAAAGCTCGTGCACGATGCCGATGTTCTCCATTTCTTCACCGCCGCCGATATCGTAGGTTTCACCATCGGTGCCCCGCTCCATCACCGCCCAAATGGCCGCGTTATGGTCGTTGACATGGAGCCAATCGCGGCGCTGCTTGCCTTCTCCGTAGACGGGCAGAGATTCCCCGGCCTGGATGCGCGCGATCATGCGCGGGATGAGCTTCTCGGGGGCTTGGCGCGGGCCGTAGTTGTTGCTGCAGTGGGTGATGCACGCGCGGAGCCCGAACGTGCGTGCGTAGGCGCGCACCAGGTGGTCGCCGGCGGCCTTGCTGGCGCTATAGGGGTTGCCCGGTTTGTACGGGCTGGCTTCGGTGGTGGATTCATCGTTGCCCAGCCCGCCGTAGACTTCATCGGTGCTGACGTGGATGAGGCGCGGGGCGTTCTCGCCGAGGGCGCGGATGCCTTCCAGCAAGCTCAGCACGCTGCCCACGTTGGTGTTCACCACTTCTTCCGGGCGGCGAATGCTGCGGTCCACGTGGGTTTCGGCGGCGAAGTTAATCACCACGTCGGGGCGGGTGCGCGCCAGGGCGGCGGCGGTGGCCTCCTTATCGGTCAGGTCCAGTTTCAGGAACTCGTAATTGGCGGCCCCTTGGATGGGAGTAAGGCTCTCGGGGTTGGCCGCGTACGTCAGGGCGTCCACGTTGATGAACCGGATCTCCGGGTGCTCAGGCACATACCGCACTAAGAAATTGGAGGCGATAAACCCGCACCCCCCAGTTATCCACACCACCATGCGCGTTCCTACGACCGGGAATGTACCCGTGGCGCGGCGTTTGCTTGGCCTCCATCGTCCCGAACTTTGCCTTATGGCAAACTCTCTCGCCCAAACGGAGCGGCTGGCCTGGCTGGGTTGGCACTCGCTTCCGGTCCTCCATATCGAATCGCCGGCGTTCAGTGGCACGTTGGGCGTGCTGATTTTGGCAGTACGCGAGAACAAGGTGGAACTGAAGGGCGTGCCTCTGGTGGCGCTGAGCCGCGCCTACATGGATTACCTGATGGCCATCGGTGACACTGATGTGGAGAGCGCGGCGCTGGCCCTCTCGGCATTGGCTTATCTGGTGGAGCGGAAGGCGGCCCACATCCTGCCCCGGGTGGAGGACGAAGAGGAAGAAGACGACGAGGTGATCTCTTCCTTCGTGCTGCCGACGGTGGAGAAATTCCAACCCGCCCTGGCCGCGCTGATCCAGCGGCGCGAGGAGCGAGGGCAGTGGTATTTCCGGCATGGCGACCCCGGTGGCTACGAGAATGTGGTGGCGCCCACGGGGGTGGGCCCCGATGCTTTGGCCCGCGCCTTTGCCGCCTTGATGGCGCGCGCCGAGCCCGATCCGCCGCCGATCCTCGGCCGCCCGCGCCGCAGCATGGCCGAGCAGATTCAGATCGTGTGGAAGGCATTGCCGCTGGTGCCGCAGTCGCTGGTGGAAATCGTGCCGCCGCCGTTTACTCGCAGTGAGGCCGTGTGGTGGTTCTTGGCGCTGCTAGAACTCATCCGGCTGGGCCAAGCCAGCGTGGTGATGGACGGCGAGGACGTGCGGTTCGGGCAGGCGGGCAGCATGCCCGAAGGGGTGCCCCACCTTGGATAATCTGAGCCTGGACGACCAGATTCACGCCCTGCTTTTTGTGGCCGAGAGCCCGGTGACGCCGGAAGACATGGCGGCCCTGCTGGGCACGCCGCAACACGCGGTGGAGGAGTGCCTGGCGCGCCTGAGCCGGCAGTTTGCCGTCAGCGGCCCCGTCCAATTAGTGCGCCTGGCGGGCGGCTACCAGTTGGCCACCAAACCGATCTTTGCCACCCTGGTCGCGCAGTTCTTGCAGCCCCAACCCCAGCGGATGAGCCGGTCATTGCTCGAAGTCTTGGCGGTGGTGGCCTACCAGCAGCCGATGACCTCGCACGAGATTGACCAGATTCGCGGCGTGGATAGCGCGTATGCCATCCGGCAATTGGTAGACCGGCGATTGATTGGTGAAGTCGGGCGAAAATCGGCCCCCGGGCGCCCCATTCTTTACGGCACCACGCAGCACTTTTTGCACGTGTTCCAGCTTAACGATTTGGATGATTTGCCCACGATTGAAGGCTTGGACCACCCGATTCGAGGCGACGGCGAGCATCTTCCGCTCGAAAACCTCACGGAAGAGGACAGCAATGCCTCGCCCGAGGGTGTATCCTGACGCCATGGTGCGAGCCTTGAAATCATGGATGATCGCGACGGCCATATGGGGTGGGGGCGCCGCAGCGTATGCTCAAGCCAACGAGTACCCCCTCATCACGCCTGAATTCGGACCCCAACACACCGCCCAAAGCCTCCTGATCATGGATATGAAGACGGGGCAAGTGCTTTACGAACACAAGGCCGACACCCGCCGATTCCCGGCCAGCACCACCAAGATCATGACGACGATGTTGGCGCTGGACTATCTGCAGCCCGAGGATGTACTCACCGCGCCCGCCGACATTAAGAAGGTCGAAGGCTCGTCCATGTACCTACAGCCCGGCGAGCGGGTGAGTGTGCGCGACCTCTGCCACGCCATGATGCTACGCAGCGCGAATGACGCGTGCGTGGTGATTGCCAACCGCATTGGCGGGAGCGTGCCGGGGTTCGCCCGGATTGCCACGGAGCGCGCGCGCACGTTGGGCGCCACCAACACTACCTTTGTCACACCGCACGGCATGCCCGAGCCGAACCACTACACCACCGCCCGGGACCTGGCGAAGATTTCGATCGCCGCCATGAAGTACCCGCCCTTCCGGGAGATGGTGAAGAAGCAGAGCGAACCCATCTCCCGGAGCCTCAATACGGGATTCTCGGTGATGGAATCTCGCAACAAGTATTTGGCCGAAGAGCCTCGCGCCATCGGCATCAAGACGGGCTTTACCAATGCCGCCGGTGAGTGCTATGTGAGTGCCGTGGAGCAACAAGGCACCACCATTCTCACGGTAATTTTGAAGAGTGACAAGTGGATCACCGACATCCGTGAGGTCACCAAATGGGTTGATAATCAGTGGCAAGTTGTGACTCTCGCCCAGGCCAACCAAGTGGTGGGGCGCATGCCCATGTCCGGCGGCTGGGCGGCCGATCTGCCACTCACCGTGGCCGAAGATGTGGCGGTGCTGGTGCCCACCGGCCCCCAACCCACGCTGAAATGGAACACCGAAACTCCGGTGGATGCGGGCATCAAGAAAGGGGACATTGTAGCCGTAGCCACGCTGGAACCCACGCCCGGCCACAAGATTGAAGTGAACCTGCTGGCGGCCGAAGATGCCCCGCGCAAGACGTGGATCGCGGCCATTGCCACCTCGCCCTGGACGTATCTGATCGGGGTCGCGGGGATTGGCGGGACGACCCTGCGCCGAAACCGAAACCGCAAACAGATGCAACGCCGACGCCCGGTGGCCACGGTGCCTCAACGGCGCCCCGCTGCTCCGGCCCCGCAACGCCGACCGAGCCCGAACCGAGCCCAGGCTCCGCGCGACCCGCGTGCGACCCGGACGACTCCCACCACGCGGTACCGTTCGTGACGCTGAATCACTTTTTGGCGCGGGCGGGTCTCACCAGCCGGCGAAAAGCGGCGGAACTCATCCGCGAAGGGCGCGTGACCGTGAACGGGCAGGTGCAGGACAATCCGGCTTACCGAGTGGCCCCCACCGACGTGGTGCGCGCCGATGGCGACCCGATTGAGCAACCGGAATCGGCCTACTTCATCCTGAACAAACCCAAGGGATATCTGACCACCCTCAGCGACGAGCGGCGACGCCCCACCATCGTCCAGTTCTTCCCGCCCAGTGTGCAGGGTTTGGTGCCGATTGGTCGATTGGACAAAGACACCAGTGGCCTCATCTTGCTCACCAACGACGGCGAATTTGCCCTGCGCATGGCGCACCCCCGCTACCAAGTGGACAAGGAGTATCAGGTCACTTGCCTGGGCGTGCCCGATGACCGAGATTTAGCTCGCCTGGAGCGTGGCGTTACGATTGAAGGCAAGCGCACCCACCCCGCACAGGTGAACATGGTGTACGCCAGCCCCGAGGGCAGCCAAGCGACGCTTCGGATCGTGATTCACGAAGGCCGCAAGCGCCAAGTGCGCCTGATGATGGAAGCCGTGGGTCACCCGGTGAAGGATCTCTCCCGCGTGCGGATCGCGCACCTCACGATTAAGGGGATGCAACCCGGTGAGTGCCGCCGACTGCCGATGAAAGACGTGGATCGGCTGAAAGCTGTGGTGGGCCTCCAGCCGACCGAAAGAGCGGCCGAGCGGCCGCCCCGACGTCCGAGTTAGTTGCTGCGCACGACGAGGTTGCCCTCGCGCACCGCACCCTCGTAGCGGAAGACCACCGAGTTTTGCGGGTTGGTGACGGTCAAGCGGATTTGGTCGCGACGATCCTGCGGGTCACTGGTCTTTGTGCGCAAGTCCGCGACTCGAAGGGCTAACTTGCCCTCGACCACCCGGCGACCTTGCGGACCCTCAAATATCACCCGGGCGGGACCACCCATTTCAGCGACCGGCACATTGGCTCCGAAAGCGCGCCATTCGCGCACGGTGACGGACACACGCTCATTGTTATGAGCATTGGTGAAGGTGAACGTGCCACCGCCGCGCACCGAGCCATCTTGGAGCTTGGCACCATTGTATTGGAAGGCCACCCGTCCTCCGTTGGAGTTGAGGGCGACGCCTCGACCTTCGGAAAAGCCCACCACGGGCGATTGGGCGACGCTAACGGCCAGCAGACTGCTGGCGACAAGCAAAGTTTGGAAACGAATCATCGTCTGTCCTCTCGTGACCTGGCTCGTGAAAGCCGGTCATAAGGGCAGACGGTGACTCGTTCCGTTTTGTTCAGTTGCCTTGTACAAGTTTGGCGCGCACGGCCTTCATGGCGGCTTCGGTGCGGCTGTTCACTTGCAGGGCTTTCAGGATGTTGGACACGTGGTTCTTCACGGTCTTTTCAGCGATGGAGAGATGGAGCGCGATCTCCTTGTTGCGCATGCCCTTGGCAATGAGCTCGAGGATTTCCGTTTCGCGGTCGGAGAGCACGTACAGTTCGCTGTCGTCCGTCTCGTCATCTTCCTTCACGCGGCGGAAATCTTCCACCACCTTGGTGGCAATGCGCGGAGTGATCTTGGCTTCGCCCCGGTGCGCCAAGCGGATAGCGTCAATGACTTCTTGCGGCGTGGAAGTCTTGAGCAAATAGCCCAGAGCCCCGGCGCGGAAGGCTTCGAACACCACGTCGTCTTCCTCGTTGATGGTGAGCACCACCACGCGGACATCCTTCTCCTTCTTGAGCAGGCGTTGGACCAATTCGATGCCGTTCACGCGCGGCATGTTGATGTCCGTGAGCAGGACATCGGGCGGATCCGCCAGACAACCGTCGAGGGCCTCCTGACCGTCTTTGTAAACACCCGTGATCTGGCACTCGGGCATCAAGCCGAGAGTGCGCTGGATCGCGTTTCTATAGGGCATCTCGTCGTCGGAAATGGCGACGCGGATGGTTGCCGACATAAGGCACAGAATACCTCGTCCCCACGTCGGCTATCATCAATATGAATGCAAGAGCCCATCGTAGAAGTACGAGACCTGAACGTCTCGGTGCGCGGAACCCAGATTCTGCGGGGCGTGAACCTATCGCTCTCCCCCGGAAAGACGCTGGGCGTGGTGGGCGAAAGCGGCTGCGGCAAGACCATGACGGGGCTGACCTTGATGGGCATGCTGCCGGCCGGGGCGAGCATTGACGGCGGGTCGATCCGCATTGGGGCGCACGACGTCACGGGCTTTTCTGAAGCGCAATGGCGCGGTCTGCGCGGGGCCACGGTGAGCATGATCATGCAAGACCCGTTCACCAGCCTCAACCCCATGATGCGGGTGGGCGACCAGATTGCCGAGGTGATGCGTCTGCACCGCGGGCTGGGCAAGGCTTCGGCGTGGAGCGAAGCGGTGGAGTGGCTGCGCAAAGTCGGCGTGCCGAGCCCCGAGCAGAGCGCCCGCAAGTACCCGCACCAGATGAGTGGCGGCCAGCGCCAGCGTGTGGTCATCGCGGCGGCATTCGCCACCCAGCCGCAAGTGATTGTGGCGGACGAACCGACCACCGCCCTGGACGTAACCCTGCAGGCCCAGACTCTGCGCTTGCTGCGCGAACTGCAGGCCGAGCACGGCACCGCCGTGATGCTGATCACGCACGACATTGGCGTGGTGGCCGCTGTGGCCGATGAAGTCGCCGTCTTCTATGCCGGGCAAGTGATTGAAAACGGCACCCCTTCGGCGGTGCTTCATCATCCGCAGCACCCTTACACGCAAGCGTTGTTGGCGGCCGTGCCGCAGCCGGGCCTGACGCGACTGACCACGATTCCCGGGTCGCCACCCTTCTTCGGTCAGTT
>CALRVA020000147.1:0-6657 GCA_943371495.1 Archangium gephyra
ACGCCGAGGCTGACCAACTGGTGGCCAATCTTCAGCTTCTGCTCCATGTTCAGTCGCACACCCGGACTTTGCTCACCATCGCGCAAAGTGGTGTCGAACACATCCACGTGATTCGAGGCCATGCCTGCATTATACGGCCCTGCGGGCGGATCACCATGCCAAGGGGATTCGGTAACATCCGGATTCGGATGGCAGATATGACCGAAGTGGATGTGAACATTACGGCGCGGGGCGAACAAGTGACTTTTCCTTGGGTTTGGCGCCTGTGCCGCGAGTTCGAAGTCGAAGTGAGCATTGTGCGTGCGAACGTGGATGCTGATTTCGGGGTGATCCAACTCCGGTTGCGCGGCGCGGTGGAAGAGATCCAGCGAGCCACGGCGTGGCTGATGACCACCGGCATGCACGTGGATGCCGTCCAGCGTTCCGTTGGCGCATGAACCCGCTTGAGCCGTACGTCCCGGACGATTTCGATGCGTTCTGGACTGAGGCGGTGGCCGAAGCCGAACGTGCCCCCCTGGATTACCGGCGACACCCGCAGGACGAAGTGGCGGGGGCCAGCGGCTCCGTTGACCTGCTGACGTTCCGATCGATCACGGGCGACACCCTGCACGGTTGGTTTGCCTACCCGGATGATGGCCCGAGTCCGGCGTTCCTCTGGGTGCCGCCGTATAGCCGCTGGTCGATGATGCCGAACCAATACGGCACGCGGCCCGGTATGTGTTCGCTCAGCTTCAATTTCTTTGGCGAGAGTGCCTTCCACCAAGAGACGTACACCCCTGCCCGGGGCTACTTTGCGGACGGTCTCTTTGAACCCGAAACGTGGGTGTTCCGCCGGATGTTCCAAGACGCGGTGATTGCCACGCGGGTGCTGGAAGCCCAAATCGAAGTGGACGAAAATCGCATTGCCAGTTCGGGCATGAGCCAAGGGGCCGGGATTAGCATTTGGCTCGGCGCTTGGTGCAAGCGCATCAAGGCCGTGGCGGGCGATATGCCCTTCTTGGGCGGCATGCCGTGGGTTTTCGACCAGCCCATCCGCCGCTACCCGCTGAAAGAGCTCGCCGACGCCATCGAGCAGACCCCGCTCGGCCGCGAACGCGCCCTGATGACGCTGAGCTACTTTGACACCATGAATCAGGCGACCCGGTGCGCGGTGCCGACACTCCTGACCGCAGGCTTGAAGGACCCGGCGGTGCGTCCGGAGCAGGTGCGGGCCATCTTCCAGGCCTTAGCGGCCGAAAAGAAGGAGCTAGTCGAGCTCGACTGGGGGCATGATTGGCACCCCACGATGATCGAGCGCAATCACAACTGGATGCTACGCGCGCTCAAGTGAGCGACGCGCGGCGTCCATGACCTTGACCTGCTCAAACAGCTCCCGGGCACGCGCCAGGGGCCACTGCGTGGCGGCGTCGCTCAAGGCTTGGTCCGGGTTCGGGTGGATTTCGAGGAAGAGCGCGTCAATGCCCACGGCCAAGGCCGCGCGGGTCATCGCCGGGATGCTCTCGCGCACCCCTCCAGTGGCTGTCCCGGCGCCGCCGGGGCGCTGGGCGCTGTGGGTGGCATCAAAGCACACTGGTACATCGTAGCTGCGCATGGTCTCCAGGCCCGCCATATCCACGATGAGGGCGTTGTAGCCAAAGGTGGTGCCGCGCTCGGTGAGCATGACGCCGCTGGCACCGAACTGCCGCACCTTGTCCACGATGTTCTTGGTGTCGTGCGGGGCCAAGAATTGACCCTTCTTGACGTTGACCGGGCGATGGGTGGCGGCGGCGGCCTCCAGCAAGTCGCTTTGGCGGCAAAGGAAGGCCGGGATTTGCAGGATGTCGGCGACGGTGGCCACTTCGGCGCATTGGTCCGGCAAGTGGACGTCGGTAGTGACGGGCAAATCGTGGGTGGCCCCGACGGTCTGCAGGATGCGCAGGCCCTCGGTGATGCCGGCCCCGCGCACGCTGTTCCCGCTGGTGCGGTTGGCCTTATCAAACGAAGCCTTGAAGATGTAGTTGAACTCGAACTCTTGGCAGAGTGCCTTTACCGCACCCGCGACCTCTTGGCAGAGGTCCATGGATTCGGCAAGGCACGGCCCGGCAATGATCGTCAGGCGATCGCCGCCGACCTCGAAGTTACGGATGGGGAAGGTGTTCAACTCTTGGCCTCTTGTGCTTGTTGGTACGCCTTGGTGAACCACTCCTTGAACGGAGCCTCACCGGGGGTGCTGCCGCTCAGAATGTCCACCACCTTGCCATCCGCCGTCATCATCACGTAGACCGGGTTGGTGGCTTGGTTGGTCAGTTCCTCGCGGAGCTTGGCGTTGGCGCGATTTTCTTCGTCGTCGCGGTCGGTGTAGAGTTCCACCGGCACCACGTCATCAAAGAGTGGACGAATTTCAGCGTGCGGGAAGACGCTGCCTTCCATATAGCGGCAGTTCACGCAGTTGTAGCCGGTGAAGTTCACGAAGATCGGTTTGCCCGATTCCTTGGCGGCGGCGCTCCCCTCCTCCATCGTCATGATCCACGGGATCTTGTTGGTCTGGGTGCCCGAGGCGCTGCCGTTAGCGACGTAGCTGGCAGGCGGGAGGAAACCTTCCATCCAGCCCGTGCTGGCCCCATTGAGCGATCCGAACCAGAAGAGGCCGAAGAACAGATTGGCGAGGCCGAAGCCGCGCCGGAACCAACCGGGCTTGGCTTCGTAGTCGTTCCATAGCTTCAGCACGCCCAAGAGCCAGAAGCCGGCGATGGTGAAGATCGTCGCCCAGGTCGCGACAAAGATGGGCCGCGTGAACACGAACCACTGGCTGATGAAGTCGGCCTTGCTGATGTAGTGAATGGCCGCCGCGATCTCGATGAAACCGAGGTACTTCTTGAAGTCCACCATCCAGACGCCGGACTTGGGCATCTTCTCGAGGGCCGCAGGGAAGGCGGCCAACAGCATGAACGGAATGGCGAAGGCCGCACTGAATGCGAGCATGCCGATGATAGGGCGCACGAATTCGCCCTGCGTGGCGGCCACCAGCACCGTGCCCACAAACGGGGCCGTACAAGTGAAGGACGTGATGGCAAAGGCCGCGCCCATCAGGACGGGAGCAATGAATCCGCCCTTCTTGGAGCCCGTTTGCTGGGCCTTGTTCGCCCAGGCACTGGGGAGCTGAATCTCGTACAGCCCCAACAAGTTAAGGGCGAAGATGAGGAACACCACGCCGAGGGCGAGGTTGAACACCGGGTGCGCGGCAAAGACCTGGATCTGCGCCGGCCCCGCCACCAAGGCCACGGCCACCCCAATGATGGTGAAGGTGCCCATGATGCCGAGCCCGAAAGCCGTAGCCCCGGCCACATTCGGCTTGCCGTCCTTGCCCTTGTTCTTGGAGAAGTAGCTGACCGTGATCGGGATCATCGGGAAGACACAGGGCGTGCCCAGCACGAGCAGACCTGCACCGAAGGCCGCCAGCAAGAAGGGAACCCAACCGGTCGGCAGGGTGCCGCCGGGGGTTTGGGTCGCGCCTTTGGCGTCGGTCGATTTCCCTTCGCCTTCCTTGGGCTTCTCGACGTAGCCGATGGGCTGCGAAGGGAGACCGGGTTCCGCGGCGATCTCGTCGCGCGGTTCGCCCGCCGCTACGGTGAGCGGGAGGCTGAAGCTGGCATCCTTCGGCATGTCGCAAACCGACTTGTCGCAGGCTTGATAGGTCAGTTTGACCGCGAGCTTGAGGTCAGCAGGCGTGGCGTTGGCCGGAATCTGAACGCTACGGCTCACCGCCACCGCGCCTTGGTAGACCTGCACCATCTCGCCCAGCGTCGGGTCTTCCTTAAAGACGCCCGTGGGTTCCTTCAGCTCGCCGAGCGTCCACCCGGCGGGCGTTTCAATTTGGAAATCGAACGGGAAAGTGCCTTCGGGATTCTTGGAGGCGTAATAGTTCCAGCCATCTTCCAGGATGCCGGTGGCCACCACGCGAACCCATTCGCCCGGGCGGGCATTGGCGGGTTCCACGCGGGCAAACCACTTCACTTTGCCCAGGGCATCTCCGGTCTCGGACTGCACCACGCCATAAAACGTCGGGTCCGTCGGGGCGAGGGACTTGGCCGGTTCCGCGAACTCGGGTCGCGCGGCACCCGTTCTCACTGGGAAGGAGAACGCAACGGGCACCTCCATCGGGATGTCGCAGGTGTTGCGCGTGCAGGCCTGGTAGTTGATGACGTACTCGCCCTTGATCTCCGTGGCGCCGTCTTCAATCTTGATCGGCACCCCAAAGTGGAACGGCCCTTCAAACCAGTTGATCTCGGTCTTCAGGATCTCGTCGTAGTGGACCGAGAACTTGGTCTCCATCAGGTCCCCAGCCTTGGTGAAGCCGATGCCCTTTGGCTCGGCCTGCAGGTTGATCACTTGCTCGTTGTTCTGGTTGGCGTAGACGTGCCAACCCGCATCCACGGTCGCGTCCACCATCAGCAGCGCGTGCTCACCCGGTCGGGCATCGGCCGGCACCAAGCGAACCTTGAACTGAGCGTGCCCCGTTTCGGGTTGAGCCCACGCCGTAACGGCCGCCAGCACCAGCAGGGCGAAGGCAAGAGATCGGGTGAAGAAGCGCATAGCCGTGAAATGAGCGATGCGAAGGCGCAAGTGGCCCCGCAAACGGACTCTAGTTTACTGAACAACGTTGATGGGGAGCTTCATGCTCCCCATCGGTGAATCAAGCGGGCCTCTCGGCCTGTCGCAGGGTGGGGCTTAGCCCGCCAGCCCGAGCCATTTCTTGACGGTATAGACCGTGGTGGCGCGGTTGATTTCGGCAATCGCTTGGGTGAGCGGCACGCCCTTGGGGCACACCTTCACGCAGTTTTGGGCGTTGCCGCAGTTGGTGATGCCTTCTTCGCTGGTCATCACTTCCAGGCGGTCGGCGGCCAAGGCCTGACCCACTGGGTGAAGATTGAAAAGGAGCGCCTGACCGACGGCGGCCGGGCCGATGAAGGAGGTGCGCTCGCTGACTTGCGGGCAGGCTTCCATGCAGCAGCCACAGCTCATGCACTGGCTGAGCTTGTAGCGCAGCTTACGAACATTGTCGTCTTGCGGCTGCGCCATGCCAAGGTCATAGCTGCCGTCAATCGGCACCCAAGCTTTGACCTTGATGAGGTTCTCAAACATCTTGGAGCGGTCGACGATGAGGTCCCGGATGAGAGGGAACTTGGACATCGGCTTGAGCTCCACTTCGTAGGCGTCGCCCACTTTGGTCGCGACTTCGTCAATCTGGGCCGAACACGCCTGGCGGATCATGCCATTGACGATCATGGTGCAGGTTCCGCAGACTTCTTCGAGGCATGCGGCTTCCCAGGCGGGCGGCTCCACGGACTTGCCCTCGACCGTCACCGGGTTCTTGCGCAGTTCCATCAGGCTCGAGATCACGTTCATGTTCTCCATGTAGGGAATCTCGAACGACTCCCAGTGCGGAGCGGACGACCGATCTTTTTGCCGCTGGATTTTGAGCCGAATCACCTTAGCCATGTTCATCCCTATTCTACGCGTTTCCTTACCTACCATCGGCTGAATAGGGCCATGAATTGAGGCACAATGGACGAGGAATGGGGGATTCCTCCGCATAATGGGTGAAGGGAAGGTTATGGAGCCGGTCGCTATGCCCGCAAGTGCTCCCCAGACTCGGGATGTGCTGGGGGTTCCGGTAGGGATCGTCACCATGGCCGACACCCTGGCTTTCGCCCGCCGCTGGTTGCACGAAGACCAATCCCGCCTCCTCTTGACTTCGGATTCCCAGGGCATCTATCTCGCCCAGACCGACCCTGAACTCAAAGCCATCTATCAGCGGGCAGCGCTCAACACTCCCGACAGTTATGGCGTGGTGTGGGCGTTGCGGCGCCAGGGCATTCACTTGGAGGACCGAGTCACGGGCGTGGACCTGGTGAGCGGGCTATGCGAAGTGGCGGCGCAGGAAGGCAAGAGCGTGTATTTGCTCGGTAGCTCCCCTGGCGTGGCCGAAAAGGCGGGTCAAGCCCTGCAATCTCAGTTTGCCGGTCTCCGGATTGCCGGGGCTCGCGATGGCTATTACGCCAAAGATGAAGAGGAGGAAGTGGTGAAGGACATCGCCGCCACCCGCCCGGACATCTTGCTGGTGGCCATGGGCATCCCTCGTCAAGAGAAGTTCCTGGCCAAATACCAAGAGCAAATCGGCTACCGGATTGGCATGGGCATTGGCGGCTCGCTGGATGTGCTCTCGGGGCAAGTCAAGCGTGCCCCCCGCGTTGTGCAGGCCTTACGGATGGAGTGGCTGTGGCGCGTGGTTCTCAACCCGAAGAAGATCAGTAAGGTCGCAACATTGCCGAAATTTGCAATGTGCGTCCTGCGAGAACGAGCCCGATGAGAATTTACACCCGTACCGGCGACGCCGGCGAAACTGGCCTGATTGGGGGCGAACGCGTCCGCAAGGATGCCCACGTGATTCATGTGGTGGGCGAGCTGGATGAACTGAATGCGTGCCTGGGTATCGCCTTGGCGGCGGGGCTGCCGGCCCCGGTTGCGCAAGTGCTGAATGCCGTACAAAGTCGGCTCTTTGATATTGGAGCCGAAATTGCGGCGCCGGTGGGGCACCGCTACCACCAAGAAGCCGACCTGGACGGCACCGTTGAGATTTTCGAGCAGCAGATGGACGCTCTGGAGGCTTCTCTGCAG
>CALRVA020000148.1:0-6523 GCA_943371495.1 Archangium gephyra
TCTATCCTAATTCCAAGACGGCTATGCCGCCTTTGCGGTCGCAGGGTCCTCCGGAGATTCTTTGTCGGCGCCATTCTCGTCCTCATTTCCCTCGTCTCTGAACTGGCGGACCGGCAACTGGAAGAAGGCGTTCCACAAGTGTCCCAGCACCAAACCCGCGAAATACGCGATGGCGGCGCGCTGCAACAGCGCCAGGGACTCGGCACCAGAAAGGACCCCGGTGGCAAGGACCACCAGCGCGAGTATTCCGGCGACGATTGAAGGTTGAGGCAAGAGACGTAGGCTCCCGTGAGTTGAATCCAAGAAGTATCGTTGGCACATCCCCCGCAAACTTGAGGGGAAGCCTGACTTTTTTTGTCAGGTTTTTGAACTTGCGGCCCTAAAGTGGGATGCGAAGTCCATCGTAGGCCAAGCGAAGGTGCGGCGGGAGCCCGGCTTCCACCAGTCCGTGGTCGTAATCGTCGCACAGATGCGTGAAGTAGGTGATGCGCGGCGCTAGGCGCTCGGCCCACTCCACCGCGCGATCCCAATGGAAGTGGTTGGGGTGCGGCCGGTAGCGCACAGCATCCAGCACCAGCGTATCCAGCCCCTCAAAGAGCGGGAGCGCCTCGTCGGGGATGTCGCTAAGGTCCGTGGCGTAGCAGAAGTCGTTCACCCGCACCACCAGGCAGCGCACCGGCCCGTGCGGCACATAAGCGGTGCGGATGGTGAGCCCCCCGAGTTCGAGCGTGCTCGTCACCCCGCGGAGGTCGAAGCGAGGCACAAAAATGCCCGGCGGAAACTGGCCAAAGGCATACGGAAACACCCGGCGGATGTCTTCTTGATGTTCCGGAGCGGCGTAAACCGGCATGTCGGACCCGGTTTTGAGGCAGAACGCCCGCAGGTCGTCCATCCCCATGATGTGGTCGGCATGGGTGTGGGTGATAAGCACGGCTTCAAGGTCTTGCACGCCCTCGCGCAGCAGTTGCAGGCGCATTTCCGGGCTGCAGTCAATGAGGACGTTGCCCTCGGGGCCTTGCAACAGGCACGAGGCCCGCGTGCGGTGGTTGCGAGGGTCCGCCAAGAATTCGGGCGGATATGTGCGCCCCAGCGTGGGCACCCCGTTGCTGGTGCCCGAACCCAGAATGATGGCGGTGGGCGCCATGCGGCCTTAACCCTGGAAGGTGCGCTCGAGAACCTTGACGGCCACCAGCGTGCTGGGCAGTTCTGCGTACTGGCTGATGCGCTCCAGGCACCGGGCGTACTGGCGCTCGGCAAAGTCGTCCGACACGGGGGTTTTGCTCAGGGCTTCGGCCACCAGGTCAATGGCTTCCATAAAGAACTGGGCGCGGTTTTGCGGCAACGACCGGTTAGGCGTGGCGGCAAACTTGCGGCTGAGCTGTTCGTAAACCGAATCCCAGCTGGTGCCGGCGGCCACTTCGGCGCGAGCGCGGGCCACGGCCTGCTCTTGCAGGCGGCGCTTTTCAGTATCGCGGCGCTTCTCGGTCTCCCAGTCGGCCTCTTCGGTCCCTTCAATTACTCGAAGCGTGACCTTGGTGTTGAGCCGGAGGCCCACCTCTTGTTCAATCAGACGCTTGGTTTGCGGCAGGCGAAGGTGGCCCGCCAGTTCTTGGTCGCGATATGGAACCCCGACGACGAAGTTGCCATCTTCGTACTTGATGGCCACGCTGACGTTCAGGGCTGTCCAAACCCCGACCCCTGTCACCCCGTCCTTGATGGCCGGGAGAGCCTCGGACCAAACTTCTGCAACGTCGACCATCTGCCCGTATTATGTCCTAGGGTGGTCAAAATCTGCTTGGTTCCCCGGCCCGAGTGGACCGGGGCCTCGCACATTTTTGGTTAAGGTTTAGGATCGATTGCTGACGGGCTGAATCACATCGCCCACGCCAAAGGCGCGGCGGATGTCTTGCAGCACCACCTTCACACGTTGGCCCACCAAGTCTTCGGCGCCCAGGAGTTCGACGAAGTAGCCCCCGTCGGTCCAGCCAATGACCTTGCCGGTGGATTCCACCGCGCTGCGGCGCACCGTGCACTCCAGGACTTGCGCCCGGCGGAAGCCCATAAAGTAGCGGTCGAACTCTTCGATCGTCCCGCCCTCGATGTGGTACTCCTCGATGCCGATGTCGTGGTTGGCGCGGATATAAAGCCCGCGCTGGAGCTCGTGCTCCATTTCCTCAATGACTTCCCCGTCGGCCCCGATGAGAGCTTCCACCACATGGGGGTGGCACACGATATGGAAGGCATTGCCCGGTTCATTGAGGCGGCGACGCATGTCGCGCTCAATCCATAAGCCCACGGTGTCAATGCTCGCGATGCGACCCCGCCCGTTGCAAAGCGGGCAGAGTGAGGTGATGGCCTCGGTGACGCTTTCGCCGGTGCGCTTGCGCGTGATTTCCACCAGGCCGAGCGAACTGATCTTGCCCACGCGGGTGCGGGCGCGGTCGCGGGCCAATTGCTTGGTGAAATAATCCAGCAGCCGCTTCTGGGCGTCGGCTTCCTCCATGTCAATGAAGTCAATCACGATGATGCCACCCATGTCGCGCAGGCGCAACTGGCGGCACACTTCGCGCGCGGCTTCCATGTTCGTGCTTAGGATCGTCTCGTTGAGGGAGTGCGAACCCACCTGCTTGCCAGTGTTGACGTCAATGGCCGTGAGAGCTTCGGTTTCGTCCACCACCAGGTAGCCCCCGGACTTCAGCCACACCTTGTGCAGCAGCAAGCGATCGAGGTCCTTCTCGATGCCGTAATGGTCGAAAATCGGTTCTTCCTGATCGTAAAGCGTGATCTTGCCGCGCAGGGCCGGGACGACCATGCCCGCCACCAGGCTGACCTTTTCGTACTCTTCAGGGTCGTCAATGACCAAGCGATCAATTTCGTCGCCGAAGACGTCGCGAATGGTGCGGTAAAGCAAGGTTTGGTCGCGGTGCACCACGGCGGGGGCGCGTAGGCGCTTGGCCGATTCGAGGGTCTGCGCCCAGAGCTGCTGCAAGAATTGCACGTCCGCCAAGAGTTCCTCGGCGGTGCGGCCTTCGCACTCAGTGCGCATGATGAGACCAAAGCCGGCCGGCGTGATCTTTTCGCCGATGCGGCGGAGACGTTCGCGCTCCTTGCGGTCTTCCAACTTGCGGCTGACGCCCACCTGGCTGTGCTCGGGCATCAGGACCACGTAGCGGCCCGGAAGCGAGATGCGCGTGGTGACGCGGGCGCCCTTGGTGCCGCGCGGCCCCTTGGTGACTTGCACCATCAGCTCTTGACCGGGCTTAATCAGTTCCTTGATCTTGCGGCGGCGGAGTTCGCTGCGGCGCACGCTGGCCGGGCTGTTGTCGTTGATGTCGTCCGGCATGATGTCGGCGACATAGAGGAACGCGTTGCGCTCCAGCCCGATGTCCACAAAGGCGGCGTCCATGCCCGGAAGCACGTTCTGCACCACACCCTTGAAGATGCTGCCGACAACGCGCTCTTCCCGCTCAACACGGTACTCGACCAGGTCTCGGTCCTCCAGCACCGCGATCCTCGTTTCGCGGCTGGAGACGTTTACGATGATTTGAATCTGTCCGGGCCCGCGCACCGAGGGTGTGCTGGGGCCGCGCATTGACTTCCTTGCCAAAATCTGCCTCGTTCGGTGGTCTGGCTCAGGGATGAAGGTCAGTGTCCCCGATTCGTTCCTTCCGAATCCGATCCGTATTGTACCGGCGAACCATCGTCTGCACTAGACCCGTCCCCTGGGGTACGGTTGGCAAACCTTTGCGAGGCTTTTGAGGATGAAACGAGGATTTTTGATCACGGCCATGATTGGTCTCATGATCGCCTTCTTGCTGGGCTGCGGTGGTGGAGGCGGTGGCGTGGCCACCACAGGCACCACCAGCGGCACCACCAGTGGCACGACGTCCGGGACCACTTCGGGCACGACTTCAGGCACCACTTCCGGCACCACGTCCGGGACGACCAGTGGCTCCACCAGCGGCGGCACCGGCTTCGCCTCCGCATTCCTGAGCGATGACGGCACGTCCCGTAACCTGAGCGACGGCTTCTCCCGCGTGTGGACTTCGGTCGTCAAGATCGAACTCAAGAACAGCACGGGCGGCAGCGCGGTGCTCTTCGATAACCCGCTGGGCGAAACGGTGGACCTCAAGGTTCTCAACAACGGCTCAGTGGCGCAGTTCGTGAATCTGGCCCGCCGCAGCGTGGCCTTCGGCACCTACAATTCGCTCGAAGTCACCTTTGGTCGCGACTTGATGGTCTTCCCGTTCGGGAGCCAAAACGGCGAAGCGGCCGTCTATGCGGCTGGCTTCAACAGCGGCACGGACTTCAGCAAGGTGACGGTAAACCTCACCACACCGGTGACGGTGAATGCGACGAGCCCGAACGTGACCCTGCAGTTCCGCCTTCGCGGCTGGACCCGCACGGGCAACCAAGTGACGCCGGAAATCGGCCTCGGCACCGACAGCAACTTCAACTCCGGCACCTTGCACCGCGAGTGGGAGTACGAAGGCACGATCTCCAACCTGGCGGGCACCGCTCCCATTCGCACGTTCACTCTGACCGATGCGGATGGTTCGCAATTCACCGTGGCGACCAGCTCGACCACCAAGATCTTCCGTGAAGACGGCGTGGCCGGTGGCACATTGGCCAACGGCATCAAGGTGAAGGCCCGAGGGGCGTTCAACCCGACCACCAGCACCACCGTGGCCGCGAGCATCGAGATCGATGACAACGTGGCGAACAACCACAATACGGAAGTTGGTGGCCAACCGCTCTCGCCCGACGAAGTGACCGGTAAGTTCACCCTCGTCATCGAAGAGTGGGAAAGCGAACTTGGCTTCCCGTCGCAAGACGCCGTGGAAATCCAAACCACCGGCACGACCAAGTACCAAAACGCGCAGGGCCAAATCATTGATAAGGCCACAGCGTTCCAACTGCTGGTCGGAGCAGGTGCCGACGCCTTCGTGAAGGTGAAGGGCAACTACGACCGCGCCAACAACCGCGTGACGGCAACCGAAGTCGAGTTCGAGAGCGAATCCGGTCTCGGCAACGACGCCTTCGCGATCGGCACGGTGAAGAGCGTGAACCGCAATGCCAAGGAGTTCACGATCACGATCCAACAAGCCAGCGGCTTCCAGTTCACGGTGGGTGATGACCTCGTCATCAAGACCGACGCGAACACGGAATTCGCCGACATCTTCGGCTCCCCGCTCAGCGAGACCGCCTACTACAACGCCCTGCAAAGCGGCGTTGGCGTGGCCAGCGTCTTCGCTGAGGGCGAAATCGAAAGTGGCAAGCTGAAAGCGCGCTACGCCGACGTGGACACGGGCGGCTAGTCCCCCACCCCCACTCGGCCCCAGGGGCTGACAAGGCACCCGACCGGTATTCTGGTCGGGTGCCCATTTTTGAATATGACTGTCGGTCCTGCCGCCGAAAAGTCACTCTGCTGATGGGTATGGTCAGTCAGCCGGACGACGAGGTGTGCCCGCACTGCGGCAGCCGCGACCTGGCCAAGCGAGTGAGCCGGTTCCGCCAGGGACGCACCGAGGAAGACCGACTGGACGAGATGGCCGACCGGCTGGACCGCGTGGGCGACCCGGACTCGGGCACTGAAATGCGGCGACTGGCCCGCGAACTGGGCCACGCCCTCGATGAGGATGCGGCCGACGAACTAGAAGAAATGTACGAACAAGACGTAGCCGCCCACGAGGGGGAAACACCGAATGGCTAAGGCCAAGAACCGCGCCGGGCGCCTGACTGTCGTCTGCGGCAGCATGTACGCGGGCAAGTCCGAGGAACTCATCCGGCGCACCCGCCGCGAGGTCATTGCCAAGCGCAACGTACAGGTGTTCAAGCCCGTGATTGACGACCGCTACCACGCCGAGCGCGTGGTGACGCACATGGGCGTGCACCACGAAGCCGTGCCGGTAGCCAACGTAGCCGAGATGTACGAACGCCTGAACCCCGACGTGGACTTTGTGGGCGTGGAAGAAGCACAGTTTTTCGACCGAGCCTTGGTGGACATGGCGGTGGCCCTCACGGATGCGGGCGTGGACGTGGTGCTGGCCGGGCTGGACCAAGATTTCCGCCGCCGACCCTTCGGCCCGATGGCCGAGTTGCTCGCTCTGGCCGATGAGGTGGTCAAACTCCGCGCGATCTGCATGAAGTGCGGCGACACCGCCAGCCACACCTACCGCATGATTGATGGTCGCCCGGCGCACGTGGACGACCCGGTGGTGTTGATCGGCGCGACGGAGGCTTACGAAGCCCGTTGCCGCAAGTGCTTTAAGCTCCGGGGCGAAGCGAAAACCAAGTTCGCCTGGCCTCGCCGCTCACTCTAAACGGCCGGACTAAGGGGCGACCGGCGTGATTTTCAGGGTCAGGTCCAGCCGGTTGCCCGCCACGGGGGCTTGCTTCATTTCCAGCTCGGCCTTCATTTGCATGCCCGTCACCGGGTCCAGCCAAATCTTGCCCTTCACGCTGGCCGGGAACTCGCCGTCTTGCTCCTTCCCTTCCAGGCTCACCACATTGGCGTCCACGG
>CALRVA020000149.1:0-6471 GCA_943371495.1 Archangium gephyra
CGCCGTGGCCAGCTACCTCCTGCAGGCTTGGCGTCGATTCGATCTCAAGTTCGGATACTGGCCCCGCCCCGCCGCCGCCCTCCTCTTGGCACTGGCAATTTATGCGAATTTCTTCCTCAACCGCTGGCTGGGCGATTTCCGGTGGATCATCGGGGTCTTTGCCCTCGCCATCTTCTGGCGAACCTACGTGGACTTCACCGTGACCCGGCGGTGGCGCATGCCCTTGCCCCTCGCGTTCTTTCTCATCGGGCTCTTTATCTACTTTGCCGAGAACTTATGCACGCTGATGGGTTTGTACACGTATCCCAATCAGATTGGGGTGTGGTCACCAGTGGGCATCGGCAAGCTCTCCTCGTGGGTGCTCCTCTGCATCGTAAGCGTGCTGGTGGTGGCGGCAGTGCGCCGAGATACCCTATCTTTTGGCCTCCGCGAGGGAGAGACCGCGCAGCGGCTGATTCCTAAGCGAGGAAGTTAGCTCGGGCGGGGCTACGCAGAGCGTTCTCCACCTGTTGCACCCATTGCGCCACTTCGCTGGGTTCCAATTGCAGATGGCTGAGGGCTTCCATGCGCGGGCTGAACTCGCGGTAGGTCGGCGCGATCTCGCGGGCAAATCGGGCGCGGCTGTCTTCGGCCCGCCGCCCGTGCACCGTCACATCGCGTTGGCAGCGGCGATCTTCGGCTTCCGCCAGGGCAATCCGAATCAGCACACTTAGGTCCGTCCGCTCCACCAACTGCGGCTGAGTGAGGGCGTACTGCCCTTCCACAATCACGGTGGGGCGGGGGCTCCGGCGGTGAAACGCAATGCGCCGGCAGCGGGTGTAGCAATACTGCGGCACCTCCACCGGGCGGCCTTCTTTGAGCTCATCCAGGTGCGCCAGGAGCAATTCCCAGTCCGTCAAGGCCGGGTCTTCGAAGTTCGTGGCCTCCAGCGCTTCGGGGTCGGTTTCCCGGTAGTAGTCATCCACACACAGCACCACGGCGTCCATGCGCTGGGCCAAAGCCTGCGCCAGCGTGGACTTACCGCTGCCACTAATGCCGCTGATCGCGATCACGTGAGGAGAGGTCACCATGGGAAACCTGCCTAAGGTACCCAGATTTGGGGCATCAAAAGGGGGGCGGGCCGCCGCAATACCCCGGCGGGGTTGCCAGGTCACGATAAACTGCAAGGCCCGTGCGGACTGAAACGTTCGACTACATTGTCATCGGGAGCGGGCTGGCCGGCCTCTCCTTTGCGCTCCGCGCGGCCCCGCACGGTCGAGTGGCCATCCTTACCAAAGGCACGGTCACCGATAGCAACACCAGTTGGGCGCAAGGGGGCATCGCCGCCGCCGTCGGCGAAAGTGATAGCTGGAAGCTGCACGAAGAGGACACCCTCGTGGCGGGCGCGGGATTGAATGACCCGGCGGCCGTCCGGTACTTGGTCCAGCAGGCCCCCGCCGCCATTGAATGGCTCACCAGCCTTGGCGCCCGTTTTGATATTGCCCTGGGCCGCGAAGGCGGCCATAGCCGCAACCGCATCGTCCACCACGCCGACCGCACGGGGTGGGAAGTCGAGCGCGCCGTGGCCAGTGCCGTGCGCGCCAACCCCCAACTGACCGTCTACGAAAAAGCCTTCGTTACGGACCTGATCTACGAGGACGGCCAGGTTTGCGGGGCGATGGCACATGTCAATGAAATGGGTGCCCGCGCTTTCATCGGCCGGGCCGTGGTGCTGGCCACGGGCGGCTGCGGCAAAATCTACGCGCACACCACTAACCCGCTGGTGGCCACCGCCGACGGCATTGGCCTGGGGCACCGCGTGGGGGCCGAGATCATGGACATGGAGTTCATGCAGTTCCACCCCACGGTGCTGGAACATGCTCAACTCAAAGGATTCTTGCTGACCGAAGCGCTGCGGGGGGCGGGAGCCACCCTGCGCAACCACCGGGGTGAGCGATTCATGTACGAATACGATGAGCGCCTGGAACTGGCCCCGCGCGACGTGGTGGCTCGGGCGATCGAATCGGAAATGAAGCGCCTCGACACCTGGTGCGTGTACTTGGATGCGACCCACTTGAACCCCGAGGCCCTCCAGCACGAGTTCCCCACCATTTGGGAGCGCCTCCGTTCCATTGGGCTGAAGCTCGAGCGCGACTGGATCCCCGTGGTGACGGCCCAGCACTACGCCTGCGGCGGCCTGGTGACCAACCTGCACGGTCTGACCACGGTGCCTGGCCTTTACGCCGCCGGCGAGGTGGCGCGCACGGGTGTGCACGGCGCCAACCGCCTGGCCAGCAACAGTTTGCTGGAGGCCTTGGTCTTTGCGCACGCCGTGGCGGATCATGTGGCCGCCCATCCCCGCCCATTGCCCGAGGTCAAGTCGGACCTGGCCCCGTGCCTCACCATCCCCGAGGCCGATGCCATTCGCATCCGCCACCGCCTGCAATCGCTGATGACCCGGTACGCAGGCGTATTCCGCAACACGGCGGGCCTCCAACTCGCGGCGCAGGAGATCGTGGCGTTGCAGCAGGAATACGAACAGCTCCGAGGCGCTCCCTTCTCGGCGTATGCACACGAGGCGTACAACCTCCTGGTAGCCGCCAAGTACGTGGTGGATCAGGCTCTCGCGCGGCGCGAGAACATAGGGCTCCACTTCAACGCCGATCTGGTGGCCGCTAGCCCGACGGAGACGCCGGAGGCGTAGCGGCCCCCGTCCGGGGCACCCACCAGGTGGGCACGAGCGGCCCGGCGGGATCGAGCTTCAGCATCAGGCGTACAGGCCCGGCTTTGGGGGCTTGGCCACTTAGGGTCCAGGTTCCGTTCGTTTCCACCAGCTTCGTTTGCTCGGCATTCACCGTGCCGGGCGTCACTACGCGCAGCGGATCGGGATAAGCCAACTCCATTTCGAACGGCCCGGGCGCAGCCGCCTCAAACTCAAGCTGCACTTCGCGGCCGTTGATTTGCGTGAGAACCCGCGGCCCTTTGAGCAGACGCAACGGGGACTCCAGCGCGTCTTCTTGCGTGTTCTCACCCAAGGACGCGACGTCCAAGCTGAAAAGGCGGGTGCGCCACGGGAACCAGAACTGTGAGCGTCCGGTGGGATCAATCTCCAATTCCCGCTTGCGGGCGTAGAGCGGCCGCACACTCTCAGCGGCCAATCCGGTTTGCAGCAGCATCGCCATGCCTCGCACCTCGGGCTCATTGCTGAGGGCACTGGCCACGGCCAAACGCGCCGAGGCCTCGCTCCGCAGGGCCGGGTCGCTCACGTCCAGCATCCAACTCCGAGCATCCACGCGCCAGCCCAAGCTCGTCACCCAGGGGTTGGCGTCTTCCGCCCGATTCTCGCTGCGCGCCAAGGCCATGGCCTGTAGGGCGGCAGTGGCGGATTCGAGCAGGCCCGCCCCGGCGTGATCGAAAGGTAACGACTGCTGGGTGTTGGGCTCCTTCACCAGCACGGCCGCGTTCGTCCACGTGTCTAACTCGGCCTTCACTTGATCGTGCCAGGCGGGAGGCGCCCCGGCGAGCATGAGCAGCCGCACGGCGTCGAGAGGAGATTCAGGCGTGCTGGCCGGCCACTCGCCATTGATGCCCGATAAGGCGCGGCCTTGCAAGGCCGGGGGCACCACCCACTGGACGACGAGCTTGGCATTCACGGAAAACAAACTGGGGCCGTCTTCGAGATCCGCATTCCCAGGCTTGAGGCCGCTCTTGAGGATCGGGCGCATGCCGCCCTCCCGGGCCAGAGAGAGCGCGGGGGGCACCAAAGCTCCGGGGCGATCGAAAGTCCAAACGCCCTGGATCACGCCGTCCGACTCGGTCCACACCAAGCTCTTGAGGAGCGGGGCGGGATTCTGGAAGGCACTCAGCTTAGGCTCGAGCTCGATGGCCAGGTCGCCCAGGGCTCCGGCCGTATTGGCGTTCACTGCTTTAAGGCCGAAGGGGAGCGAGAGGCGAATCCACCCCTTATAGGCGTCGACGGTGCGGATGGTCCACTCCCCGCTCTTGCCGTGGACGATCATCTGGCCGGGCTCACCGAGGAACGAGAACAAGATGGCCGGTTGGCGATCTCGGAACGTGAGCAACGCGTAGCTCCCCGGAGCCGTGGGCAGATCGGGCGTGACCGTGCCCCCCGGAAAGGAGAGATAGGGGGCCCCCGTGGAGGTGACGGTGAGTTCAAGCCCGGATTCGACGTAAATATCGACGCCCGGAGAGAACAAGTTCACACGAAGCTTGTCGGGCGCGGCCGGGCCACCCCGGAGACCATAGACGCTCTGCTCCCACCGGATTTCGAGCGGCACGGAGCGGGCAATGGGCTCCTTGAACTTGAGCGTATCGGCCATGGGGTGCCGCGCCCGGAAGCCCTCGTTTTTGAGCTCAATCCCGGGCGTGGCCGGGAGTGAAACGTAGCCAAACCGACCAAACGCCTGGGCGCTGGACAGGCTGGGGCAGACGGCCAGCAGCAGACTAGCGGAAGCGAGTGCCCAAGAGCTCCAAGCCCAGCCGCCGCGTGCGCCACGAATAGCTAAGGCCGACCTCGCGGAAGCCCAGTTGATAGCTGAGCACCAGGCTTTGATCTTCGTAAGATTGCCCAATGAAGCGATCTTGGAACCAGTTGAAGTACGAATTCCAGAGCGGCCCGAGGCGGTACGACGCGTTCCCGGAGAAGGTGTATCGGTCAATGTCGAGGCTCCGGCTGAGATACGCGTTGGTGCTGAAGGCTCCGGATTGATAAAGGCCATCCAGCGTGAGCCGGTGGCGCCCCAGAGCCGTACGCGTAAACGCATCGTCCCCGTATTCATACCCGGTATTGACACTGAGAGACGAGTTTAGACGACTCGACAGGTTCATCGTGAAAGTATTCGTGAACGGCGTACTGGTGGTGCTATTGGCCAGGTAGCGCGCTTGGTGGGCCAACGTGACCGAAGACCCTGACCCCACGATGAGAGGCTTGCTGAGCGTGCGCACCCGCAGCCCTTGCGTATTGGTGACACGATTGAAAGCCCCACTGAATTCTGTGTAATCCGCACTGACCCCCAGATACGTGCGGAACGGCATGTTGCCCCAGCTCACAGGGTCGAGCTCGGCCACCAGGCTGGAGGTGAAGGTGCGGCTCTTGATGCCGCGCAGAGTCTCGTTGTAGTTGGAAGCCAGGCTGACCTGGACGCCATCAAACGTGTGGGTGAGGTTGGTGTTGGCGACCACGGACCGGTGAGCCGGGAAAGCGAGCTGAGCCTGGACGGAGGTGTTTTCCGACGGGCGCAGACTTTGGCGCATGTGGAAGCCCCAATCGTTGCGGCCAAGACCGGAGAAGGTGAGGCCCCCCTGAGTGCGCGAGCCTTCGTTCCACGACATTTCGTAATCCAGGAAGGTGCCGCCAGCCCCGCCGACCCCGGTGGAGTATCGCTCGCCGTAGCGGAAGCGGAGCGCACTACTCCGGCCTGGAGACAGGCTCAGATAGTGCGGGTAATCCACCTGGAACGCGTTGTTGCTGACGGTGACGTACTGCTCGGTGACGATGGGGTTGTTGTCGTAGACGTTGATCCGATAGAGCGGGAACCGAAGAACGGAGAGCTCCTGAATCTTGACGTCGGCGTTGACAAACTGAATCTCGCGGGCCGGGAAGGCGATGACCTTGGTGGCGTGGATCTTAGTGAGCGAATCCACGACCGGGACAAAGTCGAAGGTGCCCATGAGGAGGTCCTCTTCGAGCGGGACCGCTTCTTGCCGATTGAGCCGCATGTACTGCGTGATGCGGCCCTCAAAGGGCGTGACGATGGCGAGTCGGCCCGACTGACGCCAGCGGTAGCGGGTGACCTCTTGGGTGGCTTCCACCACGCCGCGCATGCGGTTGAGCGTGAGCTGCAGGCGGCGGAACGGGATGGTGTAGTTCTTGGTTTTGAGAACCCCGTTGCGAGCTCTCAATTCATAGATGGGGACATTGAGCTGGATGTCGTCCGCGATGATCTCGATGTCGCGGTACTTGACGCTCACCCCTTGGTCTTTGGCCGCGGCCTCGAGCACCTTCTCCTGGAAGGCATAGAACTGCGCGCCTTGGCTGATGACCTCGACAAAGTCTTGCTGTTGGTCCAGTACGTCGCGGCTTTCCACGAACTCAATCTCCATGGAGGTGCTGGCCGCATACCGCAGGGCGGTGGCCCGGACCTTGGCCACCCCGGGGGCGCCGGGCGCGCGAAGGATGACCTGCGCCAGGCCGCTATTGGTGGTGACAAGGGTCTCTCGGAGGTCGCCGAGGGTGGACTCGAAGACGACTTGGGTCCCATCCGGTACGAGCCGGCCGGTGCTATCGCGCACTTCGGCCGAGAGAGTGGTGGTGGAGCGTCCGTCGCCCACCAGGATGTTGGGGAACGCATTGAGTTGGACCGTACCGTTCTGCGCCCACGCCAGGGCCGCACCCATGAGAAGGGTGAGAGCAAAGGCGAATCGGATGGCGTTGGTCAAGAATGAGTTCTCCCTAGATACAGACGGGCCGAT
>CALRVA020000150.1:0-6429 GCA_943371495.1 Archangium gephyra
CTTGCTTGGCCAAGACCAAGCCCACCTGGATGCCCAGACACGCGATGAGGAGAGCGTCGTAGCGCGGCCAGGGGCTCGCGATGCTCAGAATCCCGCAAGCAAAGAGCCACAGAGCGCACTGCGCGCTCTGGACTTGAATGCCCACAAAACGAACGAACTCTCGCACCCTTAGGGAGAGAAAGTCTCTGCAAAGGGGGGAGAGTTCCCGGGTGGTGCGTTCGGCTAAACGCGGGTGACGGGGCCGCCCAGTCTGGGCTGGCGGTGCGTGTTGCCGGATATTTTCAGGGCGAGGCGATCCAGCCCCCGGTTCTTGCCCCATTCTTCTTGCCGCAGGGCCCGGGTGCCCTGGATGATGCTGCTGACGGTGTTCCACAGGCCGAAGAGCGCCAGCATCAGCCACACGACCACCGACTTCACGAGCAGAGCCACCCAGTCAATTTGTTCCCATTGGCCTTGCAGCACCAATTGGGCGCTGGGGATGCTCATGATGAGTGAGATGATGATGACCGTGGCCGTGACCATGAGGGCCGCGACTTCACCGAGGAACGCGCGCGCCGCGTGGTAGCGGGCGTATTGATTCCCCGTGGCGAGCGCCACAAAGTAACCCACAATGGCGCCCATCCAAGGAAAGGGGATGCCGGCGTAGTGGATCAAGGCGGCGAGGGTGCGATGATCGCGATTGGTCATCTCGTTGTCACTGTATCACGAGAGCTAGACAGATTGGTTGCGCCATGCCCATCGCGGAGAAGTTGCCAAGCCCCCGGCGCTCCCGCTACAATAGGCCGTCATGTCCCTGCGCGAATCGTACGACGCCGATGGATACGTTGTGGTGCGGGGTGTGTTCTCGCCCGCCGAAGTTGCCGAACTGGAAGCTGCCTTCGACGAAATCGTGCGCCAACTGATGGCCAGCGGGGAACACCTCAACGCGCGCTGGGGCGGGGAAGCCATGGACGCCATGGGCGCCGCCGACACCGTGGTGCTGCACACCCACAACGTCCAGTACTACTCGGCGGTATGGGCGCGGGCTCTGACCCATCCCGGGTTCCTGGCGGCCGCCACCGAGCTTCTTGGCCCCGATGTGGTGCTGCACCACACCAAGCTGTTCCAAAAGCCAGCCGAGAACGGGGCTCCCTTCCCGATGCACCAAGACTGGAGCTACTTCCCCAGCCGCAAGGACACCATGGCAGCGGCGATCATCCACGTTTCGCAAGCGACCGATGCCATGGGCTGCCTGCGCGTGGTGCCGGGTTCGCATCGCCTGGGCCGGATGGAAGCCAGCAGTGGGGCTTCGCTTGAGTTAGCGCAAAAGTATCCAATAGAAGAAGCTGTGGCTCTCGAAGCAAATCCAGGCGATCTGGTCTTCTTTAACTATTTGACCCTGCACGGTAGCATGCCGAACCGATCGGACGATGTACGCAAAACGGTGCTGGTACAAATGCATGCGGGGGACGATGAAATCGAGAACCCGGAAGCGCACCCCTACGATAAGTGGGTTCTGGCCGGCACGAATCATCACATGACCCGCGCCCAAGCCAACGTGAATCGCTAACTTCCCCGATCCTGTATCGGAGGGGCCAGGTGGCGCGTTAGAATAGACACATGCGCTGGCTGGCCGTTCTGTTTCTCCTTCTCTCTTCGTTTGCTTGGGCGCAAACTGACGGCGAACCCACCGAGCCGGAGATCTCACCCCTGCGTCTCCTGGGCTTCCTTTCGCAAGCCAAGATTGAGAATCCGCAGGCCGGGGCCACCAAGTTTAAGCCGGCCGATGAGCGCGTCGCGATTGTGATGCTCATCGAATCGCTGGAAGAAGAGCCGACGGCGCAGAAGGAACTGATCGCGGGCTTCCTAGAGGCGCTTAAACCGATCGAGACGCTCTTCAAGGAGATCGAAGCCGAGCACGACGTCGCCACCGCCTTCGCCTTCTTTGTCGCCAGCAACTACAGCACGGCCTCCGGCAAGGACCTGAGCGGGGATGAAATGAAGGCGGTGATCAAGCAGTTCCAAACCGGCCTCGGCAGCAAAGAGATGGGCGAACTGGAAGACCTGGACCGCCAGATGCTGTACGAGACCTGCCTGTTCCACGCACTGTTGCCGCTGCTCCTCTTTGGCGAGCAAGAGACCGCCAGCGACGAAGCCAAAGCCTTGGCCAACGAGCAACTGAAGGAAGCCTTCCGGGTGGATGCCAGCGGCATTACGGTCACCGAGAAGGGCTTCGTTTTCGCCAAGCCGACCAACTAACTATTTCGGAAGCGGGCAGGTGAAAGACCACGTGCCCGACCCGACCGTTTGCGTGGTGCCATCGGGCATCACCACCTCAGCGCGCACATTGGGCGGGATGGTCACCGTGAGTTGGAATGTTCCCTCCACCTCCCGCCACTCGGTGGCAATCGGCCCGCGCACCGAGTCAAAGCGGGTCTTCGCGAACTTGAGTTCGGCGTTCCACTTGGGCTCGATTCGGACCGAGGCGAACCCCGGGCTGGTTTCACGGATGCCACCCACATGCTGGAACATCCAACCGACCACGGCACCGTAGGCGTAGTGGGCAAATGAGTTCATGCCCGGGTCTTGGAATCCGCGCTCCGGGGTCCAACCATCCCAGCGCTCCCAAATCGAGGTCGCGCCATGCTTGATGGTGAAGCCCCAACTCGGGAAGGTGTCGTTCATCAGCAGGCGATAGGCCACGTCATCGCGCCCGATCTTGCTGAGTACGTGCATCAGGTCGCGCGTGCCCACAAAGCCGGTGGAAAGGTGCCCGCCCCGGGCTTCGATATCGGCCACCAGGTGTTGCGCGGCCTGGTCGCGGGCGGAGCCATCAAGCAAGTCGAACGCCAACGCTAGCACGTAGCTGCATTGCGTATTGCCTTCCACGCGCCCATCCGGCTTGACATACGCCCGCTGGAATGCCACCCTAATCCGCTGGTGGAGGTCACGGTAGTGGGCGGCGTCAGCGGCTTCGCCCAGAACCTCGGCGGCCCGCGCCACCATCTCCGCGCTCCCGGCAAAGTACGCCATGTAAATCACGTCGTGGGGTGTCTCGGCATTGATGCTCAGCCAGTCGCCGTAGCAGTGGTAGTTGTCGGGGGGCAGCAAATCCGGCTTGCCGCGCTTTACCAAGAAGTCCACATACTGCTTCATCTGCGGGTAGTGCCGGCGGAGCAGGTCCTTGTCTCCGTAGACGTCGTAGATCGTCATCGGGCAGATCACGCCCGCCTCACTCCAGGCCGGGCCGCCGTCGTCCAGCCCCTTCAGCACCGGGGCGACCTTGGGATACTGCCCGTCTTCCCGCTGGTCATCATCCAGGCTCACAAGCCACTTGGTGAAGAACGCCTGCACGTCGGAATAGCTCGCGGCGGTGCGGATGTAGGCCTGCGCATCGCCCGTCCACCCCAGCCGCTCGTCGCGTTGCGGGCAGTCGGTGGGCACGTCAATGAAGTTCATCTTCTGCGTCCACCAGGCGTTGCTCACGAGTTGATTGAGCATCGCATTGCCAGTCTCCATCGTGCCGACCTCAGGGGTGGCCGAGGAGATGGCCACGGCTCGCACGGTGGCCTCGGTGGGGGCGGTGGTGAGCCCGCTGACCTCGACGTATTGGAAGCCGTGGAAGGTCAAGCGGGGGTTCCAGGTCTCCTCGCCCGTCCCCGCCGCGATGTAGGTGTCCTCAGCTTTGGCCAGGCGCAGGTTGGTGGTGTAGAGGTTGCCGTTGGCGTCCAGCCGCTCGGCGTGGCGCAGCTTAATTTCCGTCCCCCGGGGCTGCTGCAGCCGCAAGCGAACGAAGCCACTGAGGTTCTGGCCGAAATCAATGAGATAGTTGCCGTTCTCTAACTGCTTGATGGACTTAGGCTTCAGCTCGGCGTACTCGCGCACCGGGTTACCGATGAAGGCCTCCACAATCTCGTCCCCCTTCTTGCCCAAACCCACGGGTTGCCACGAGGCCCCGAAGCCCGGTTCATCCCATCCGGCGGGCATCCGGCGCGCATCGTAAACCTCGCCGTGGAGGAAGTGCTCATCCAGAATGGCCCCGGTGCCCACGCGCCACGAGCTATCCGTGGCCACCACTTGCCGCGTACCATCGGTGAACTCGATATCGAGCTGTACCAAGGCCTCGGGGGTTTGGCCGTAGTGCTCGCGCTGGCGGCCCCAAGCCACGTAGCCCGCGTACCACCCCTGCCCCAGCACAGCCCCGATGGCATTGCCGCCCTCCCGCAGCTGATCCGTCACATCCCAGGCGTGGTACTGGATGCGTTTGTGGTAGTTGGTCCAGCCGGGCGCGAAGAGATCGTCCGAAACTCGCTTCCCGTTGAGATGGACGTCCAAAATGCCGCGTGCGGTGGCGTAAACCGTGGCCCGCCGCACCGATTTCTCCACCCCAAACTCCTTCCGCAGATACTGAGCCGGGGCGATGATGTGCGAAGGGAACGCGACTTCTCCCCAGGGGGCCGCTCCGTGCGCACCCAGCACTTGGGCGGGTTGCCCTTCCGCCCGCCAGGTGCCATCGGTCACCACCGTTTGGTCGCCGAACTCGAACACCCCCAGGAGCCCGGCATGACCCGGCTCGTGGTTTGTCGCTTCGATCTCGATCACGTTCTCGCCGACCTGGAGATGGGCGAGCAAGTCCACCGCCACGGGGGTTCGCCACCCTTCGGGGTCGGTGGTGCGGGCAACTTCATGGCCATTGACGCGCAACCGCAAGAGGTTGTCGGCGGTCAACACGGCGCGGGCTTCCTTGGGCAGCGTAGCCAGTGTCACCGACCGCAAGAAAGTCACCGCCCCCGCCGGAGCTTGTCCCGGTGTAACCCCCGCCCGCCAAATCCAGTTGGCGTGCCGCATGGGGTTCTCAGCGGCCCGGGGGGTGGCCCCGTGGATCCACTGCGCTTCCCAGTCGCTGGCCTTCAGCAGCCCCGTGCTGAACTGCGCCACCGGGCTCCACGCGCTGGCGGTGCCCGCCTGATCCCAAACCTGCACCTGCCACCAGCAGTGCGCCCGTGACCCCAGTGCCCGCCCGGCGTACTTGATGCCGTAGGTATCCCCGGAAGTCACCTGGCCGCTATCCCAAAGGTCGGCGGTGCTGGGGGAGAGAAGATCGGGCGACGACGCCACCAAAATCCGGTACGCGGACTGGGAAAGGTTGGTGTGCTGATTGCTGGTGGCCTGCAGCTTCCAGCTCAGGCGGGGAGTGGCCGTCTGCAAGGCCAGGGGGGCGTCCAGGTTCTCCGTGCGCAGGGCGTAGGCGGCAAGCGTGGGCTCATCCGCGCCGGTCAGGGCCAGGGCCACAGGCAACCAGAACATCGTCGCCAGTATACGAGCGGATTAGTCGAGAACTTCGTCCTTAATGGGGGCGCGATACGACTTCTCCAGCATTCGACGCAAAAGCGTTGTATCCACCTTGGCGAGGCTGTTGAAATACGTACAGCTCACACCGCACTTCACCTTGCCAAGGGCGGCCATGTCTGCATCAAATCCCTCGTAGCCACCCAGGCCGTAGACCACTGGCCCGGTGGAGCGGCTGGCGAATCCCATCCGTAACATCACCCCTTCGTGGCCGGTTTCGTAGCGGTACTTGTATTGCCCAAAGCCGATCATGCTCGGCCCCCACATCACCGGCGGCTCGCCCGTAACCTCCTCCATCATTTCCAAAAGATGCATGAGGTCCTGCTGGCGCTTCGGGTCCTGTTGGGCGATGAACGCCACAGGGTCCACATCCGTGGGTTTCGTCTTGATTTCGGCCATGCATGCATTGTACAGGTTGCAAATGGGATGGTGTCCATGCCCGCAAAAGTGCGGGTTCGTATGAATGCGGGCCAAAGAAATGCGCGTGTAATGCCATGACCGAGTAAATTAGGACGCTGAGAGGATCATTTTTCATGAAGCTTTATCTTGTGGCCGGAATGACGGCGGCGTTGGCAGCGGTGAGCACAGCAACTTCGATTACGGTGGTGGGCGTGGCCGACGACTTTTTCACGGCGTACGTTTCCACCAGCCCGACGGTGCAGGGCACGCAGTTTGCCAACCAAACCGGCACCTGGCAGAACGGTACGGTGAGCGGCACCATCAACCTCACGCCCAGCGTGACGAACTACATCAACATCGTGGCTCGCGACGCTTTTGGCGCGCCGTCCATGTTCATCGGTTCGCTCTCCTTGAGCGATGCGCAGTTCAAGTTCAACGATGCGTCCCAGTTCATCGTAACGGATGACAACAGCAACTGGACCGCCAGCATCGTGGGCGTGGGTGGCACGCCGACCTCCATTACGGACATCGGCCCGAACGGCCAAGGCCCGTGGGGCAACTTTGGCACGCTGCCGTCCTCGGCGCGGCAAATCTGGACGCCGGGCTCGACGAGTGCCGTGCGCTACTTCCAAGTGGCCGTCACGCCAGTGCCGGAACCGGCGACCATGCTGGCCTTTGCCGGCCTGGCGGCCATCGCGGCCA
>CALRVA020000151.1:0-6413 GCA_943371495.1 Archangium gephyra
AACATATCCACCGTCCACGGGCCGACGCCGGGGATGGGGAGCAAACGCGCCCGAACCTCATCATCGGGCATTGAAAACCAATCATCCGCCCGCCAGTTGTGGTCCAGCCACGCCTGCGCCACGGCGTGGACGTAGCGCGCTTTCTGGCGGCTGAGCCCCAGAGTGCGTAGCTCTTCCGGCGAGACGTCCAGCAGGCGTTCCGGGTCCACCGGCTCGCCCCCGATGCGCTCGGCCACGCGCCCCCAAATGGTGGCGGCGGCCTTGACGCTCAGCTGTTGCGAAACCAGCGACGACACCAGGCAGGTGAGCGGCTCTTCGGGCTTGCCCATCTCCAGCGGCCCGAACCGCGCCACTACTGGCCCGAGGTACTCGCAGGACGAGAACCGGGCGAACGCGGCCTCATCCATGGTGCGTTTCGAGGTAGCGAGCCAGCAGACGCACGCCGAACCCGGTCGGACCATTCACAAACATGCCTTTGTCGCTGTCGTTGCCCGCCGTACCGGCGATGTCAATGTGCGCCCAAGGCGTGCCTTCGTTGACAAAGAAGGAAAGGAACGTAGCCCCCTGCACCGGGTGCGCCTTGCGGTTGGGCACCGAGTTCACCAGGTCCGCGACGTTGCTCTTCATCATGTCGCGGTACCCCTGGTCCAGCGGCAGACGCCACACGCGTTCACCGGTGGCTTGGCCGGCTTCGGTCAGGTCTTGGCAGAGGCTGTCATCCGTGCTGAAGATGCCCGCGAACGTGCTGCCCAGGGCCACCACTACGCCGCCGGTGAGGGTGGCGAGGTCTACGATGCACTTGGCCTTTTCGCGGTCGCAAGCCCAAATCAGGCCGTCGGCCAGCACCAGGCGGCCCTCGGCGTCGGTGTTGGTCACTTCCACGGTCACGCCGTTGCTGTAGGTCAGCACGTCGTCGGGGCGGTAGGCGTCGTCGCTCACGCTGTTCTCAGCAGCGGTGAGCAAGCCCACCACTCGCACATTGGGCTTCACCACATCGGCAATGGCGCGCATGGCCCCCAGCACGGCACATCCGCCGGCCTTGTCCACCTTCATTCCGGCCATGGCACCGCTGATCTTGAGGCTAAGGCCGCCGGTGTCGTAGGTGATGGTCTTGCCGACCAGCACGACGGGCGCGGTGTCTTCCAACCCTTCGGGGCAGTATTCGATGCGGATGAGGCACCCCGGATTGGCGGAGGCGCGGCCCACGGTCGCGATGCCCACATAGCCCGCCGCCAGCAGATATTCATCGCTCAGCACATCCACCTTCAGGCCGCGCTCAGCGGCCATTTCGCGGGCGGCCTCGGCCATGTAGGCCGGGTTGGCGATATTGGGCGGGGTTTGGGCCAGGGTGCGGGCAAAGTTGGCCGCTTCGGCCAGCGCAATGCCGTCGGCCAGGCCGTTGTCCAGCGTTTCGTTCGATGAAAAAACGCTGAGGTCGGGGCGGTTATCGGGCTTGGCGGCCGCGCCGGGGTACAGCATCGGGTTCCAGGCCAGCAGACCAAGGGCCTCGCCGAGGGCGCGTCCCCACATGGGGTCATCCCAGCGGTCCATTTCGAACTGGGCGGTGCGGGCCTGCACTTGCGCCAGCCGCCGACCGGCTACGGCACCCGCCTCACGGGCTTTGCTCTCATTGAAGGCGGCAAATTCGCCCAGGCCGACCAGTAGAATGCGCGGCATGTTGGCGGGGAAGGCTTCCGTCCACTGTCCTTCCTTGCCGGAAAACTCCTTGCGCTTAGAGGCCATCAAGACTTCAGAGGAGGCGGTGGCGGGCAGGCTGCGGTCGCTAAACACGCCCATGACCAGAACATCCGCCGTGGGGGAGTGACCGGCACGCAAAGTTCGGAACATTCACCCAGTTTCGCACACTTCGCGCACTTCGAGCGCGGCGGCGCGTTAGGATAATCAGAACCCCGATGATTTACGATTCCAACTACTACGAGCGCCTGCGCCTGCGGAACGGGGAAGAGGTGGATCTACGGCTGGTGCGCGCCACGGACAAGGAAGCTTTCCGGCGCGGATTGGCAGCGATGAGCCCAGGCACCGCGTATCGGCGCTTTCTCACGCACAAGCAAGGATTTACGGACGACGAACTGCGATATCTGACCGAAGTCGATCACTTCCATCACTTTGCCTTGGTGGCGGGCGACGAGCAGAACCAGGGGGGGTGCGGCTACGCAGCGGCGAGGTTTGTGCGGTTTCTCTCGGCGCCGGACACCGCCGACTTTGCCATCGTGGTGGTGGATCCGTTCCAGCGCAAGGGGCTGGGCCGCGCGATGATGGTGCGCATGGCCGAAGCTGCCCGGGAGCGGGGCGTGGAGTTTTTGACCGGCGAGTTGTTTAAATCGAACACGGCGATGTTCCACCTGATCGACACCTTAGTGCCGCATGCGGAATGGGAACTGGATGGCGACGCGCTGACCGTGCGCGTGGCGACCTCGCAGTTCCCACCCGTGGAGCGGGCTTAGCGACGCCTTAGCCGGCTACGCGGCGACGTTTGGGAGCGGCGGCTTGGGGGGCCGGCTTCCCAGCGGGCTTTGAGGCTGGCTTGGCAACCTTCTTGGCCGTGGCGGCGACGACGCTGGAAGTCTCTTTGGGGGCCTTAGCGGCGGGCTGGGCTTCTTCGTCCAGAATGCTGGCGAGCATCCACGCGGCCTTCTCGTGCACTTGGCTGCGGGTCGTCAGCAGGTCGGCAGTGCCCACGTCGTCGGCGCCTTCGGCGGCCTTCACCCCCTTGCGGGCGGTTTGCGCGACGAGGGCATGGCTGGCTCGGAGGTCGGCCACCATGTCGCTGGCCTTGGTGGCTTGACCGTCCTTCACCTGGCTAAGAGCGGCGAATTCGGCCATGGTTCCGGGGGCGTTTTGTCCCAGGGCTCGCAGTCGTTCGGCGATTTCGTCCACGGCCAGGAAGAGCTCGTTGTATTGCATCTCGAACAAGGTGTGGAGGGCCACGAACTGCGGACCCTTCACGTTCCAGTGATAGTTGTGGGTTTTGATGAAAAGAACGTAACTTTCGGCCAGGGTTTTGCGCAGGGCCTCGTAGACAGCGGCATTCATGATGTTCCTTTCGTTCTACTCCAATCGACTCGGAATACCCTGGGTTGGGGAAATTCCGATGTGGGGACTGGTTAAAATGCGTCGGAATCCGCAAGGATCACCGGAACGCGAGGCATGGTTCGCGCGTTGAATATGTCAGACTAAAGTCCCGCGCGAATGGCCACCGAAATGCGCCTCCTCCGGCTTGTGAACCAAGCCGCCAATAAGCTTGCCAGCGTTGATGACGTGGAGAGTGTTCTCCGCGACGTCCTGGCTATTTGCGTCGAGGCGGCCGGGGCGATGGGGGGCACCATCTATCTGCACGAGCCTTCGACAAGGCGGCTCAAATTTAAGCATGTTCTGCCATCGGATATTGGATCAAAGCTCGAGCGCTTAGACATTCCGGACAACTTTGGGGTGGCCGGGGAAGTCTTCCAGGCGCGCACGGCGCGGATCAACGAGTTCCCGAACGCGAGCGTGCAGACGCGCACCGACTTCGAGCGCAAGGCGGGCGTGACGGTGCGATCGATGCTGACGATGCCGCTCATGATTACCGGCGCAGAGCCGCTGGGCGTCATCCAAATTGTCAATAAAATCGAGGGCAACTTTGACGAAGCTGACCTCCAGATGCTCGATATCATCAGTGATATTTGCGCGCTGGCGGTGAGCAACAGCCGCCTGATGGAGCGCCGCCGCCAGGTGGCCGCCCTGGAAGGGATGGGGCGCGCCGCGCACGACCTGGCCAACAAAGCCGGCGTGCTGGTGACGTTCTTGCCCGAGTTCCGCCGCAATTTGGCAGGGCTAGAGCAAGCCCTGAAAGATGGAGGGATTACGGGTGACGCCTGGCTTTACCTGCAGTTGCTGGAGGGAACTTTCGAAGATGTGTTCGAGCCGTATTCCGACCGCGTCTACCGTTACGCGCGATTGGTGAATAACCTCGCGGCCGGTCGCCCACTGGAACCCAAGAAGAAGCGCCAGGACTTTGCCGCCATCGTGCGCGAGGCCGCCGAATTCATGGAGCCGCAGGCCCGCGAGGCCCGCGCGCTCATCCAATACGACCTCGCCCACGATGCGCCCGAGCACTTCTTTGATGATCTTTTCGTGATGCGCATTGTCGAAAACCTGGTGGGCAATGCCATCAAGGCGGTGGCCGAATCTGTACCGAAGGAGTGGAAGGCCAACCACCCCGATAAGCTCGAAACCTACGGGGTCATTCGCGTGAACTACCGGTTCGATCAGAACTATCACGTGCTGGAGATCAGCGATAGTGGGCCGGGGATGTCGCCGCAAACCGTGCGCGAGATTTTGGAGGGTTCGGCCCGGACATCTTGGGCGAATAGCGCGGGCAGTGGCCTCGGCACCAAGGTGGTGCTGGACCTGGCGGCCACCCATGATGCGCGCCTGCAGATTGATAGCCGTCTGGGCGAAGGCACCACGTTCCGGCTTGACTTCCCGCACGTGGCGATGGAAGTTCCTGGTGCCGTGGGGGCCGCCAGCCCCCAAAAGTCAAGCTAAGGGTTCAAGACCCTGCACGTGCACCACCAAGACGGTGGCGTTGTCGCTGCCGCCATCGGCCAGGGCCATGCGGACGAGTTCGCCCGCCGCCGGAGATGGCCCGCGCTGGCTCAGCACATCCCGGATTTGCTCGGCATTCACGTGGTTCGTTACACCATCGCTGCACAGCATATAAATATCACCGGGCAATACAAAATCTGACAGCACATCCACTTCGAGGGCATCTTGGGTGCCGATGGCGCGCAGGATCACGTGCTTATAGGGGTGGCGCTCCGCTTCCTCGCGCGACATGATGCCCTGCGACACCGTTTCCTCCACCCAGGTGTGGTCGCGGGTCATCATCTCGATTTCGCCGCTACGTAGCCGGTAGATGCGGCTATCGCCCACGTGGGCGATCACGGCTTGGTCTTGCACCAGGGCCAAGGCGCTGAGCGTGGTGCCCATGCCTTTCCACTGCGGGTTGGCGCGGGCGCGATCCAGCACAAAGCGGTTGGCGGCCAGCGTGGCTTGCAGGGCCGCGGTTTGTACCGATTCGCTGGGGTGGGCGTAGTACACGTCCAGCCAGGTCTTGCAGGCAACTTCGCTGGCGATCTGGCCGGCTTCGTGGCCTCCCATGCCGTCGCACATGATAAACACGGAGCCCCGGCGTGCGGCGTCGGCGTCGGTGTCGGGGAGATAGAACTCGGCCTTGTCCTCGTTGTTCTCGCGCACCCGGCCCATGTCGGTTTTCTGCGCGACTTGGACTTGCAATCGCACCCTTAGCTCAGCGGCGGGCGCAATTGTCTCGACGGCGTAATCGGCGGTGATATCTTCCATCATGCGCCTCGGTAGCGGATGTGCAGGGTGAGCTGCCCGATCTGGATCTCATCCCCGTCTTGGATGCGGGTGCGTTGCCCGGTGGCCAGCTTAGCGCCGTTCACGCTGGTGCCGTTGCTGCTGCCCGTATCGGTGAAGTAGACGGCATCGGGCGTGAGGTCAATGGTGCCGTGCGATCCGCTCACGTAGGGGTCGGCCACCACCACGTCGTTGCCATCGCGGCGGCCAAAGGATTGCACGCCTTCGCGCAGGGGGATCTCGCCGTTGGGGGTCACCAGCCAGGCACGCACGGTGTCCTCGCCGGGGGTCATGGGCGCGGCGGCCATGGCCATGGTGCGGCCCCCGCTCGGCATTAGGGTGCGGGCGGCTTGGCCAGGTTCTTGGATGCGCACCACGTGCCCCCCGAACTCCACACTTTGCCCGGGCGCCACGCTCTGCACTTGGCCCACGGCCAGCGGCTGGCCATCTACCTTGGTGCCGTTGGTACTGCCGATGTCCTCGACGGTAAAGCCGTCTTCGGTGGCCGTCAGGCGGGCGTGCTGGCGGCTGATTCGGTTGTCGTCAATGGCGATGTCGCCTTTCCGGCCCACCAGGTTGGCCCCGGGGCGGATGGGGTGCTCGCGGCCGGCTTCGTCCACCAGCACGGGAAGGCGGACACTCGGCGCGCCGAAGGCGTCGCCATCCAGCGCCATCGCAAAGATGAGGCCGCACTCGTTGCACGCCATCAACCCCGGGGGATTGAAACTCTTGCACACGGGGCACTGCACCGGCACGATGGTTTGGGTGACCTGGAGCGACGGCCCGCCGCCCATCAGCGTGCGGTTGAGGTCCACCGGGGGGCCACCGCCCATCACGGTTCGGTTCGGGTCCATGTTCATTAAGGGGCCTCGGTGACGGCGGAAACGATGGTGTCGCCCCGGCGCAGGGCGTCCACCACAGCCTGGCCACTGGTAACGTTGCCGAACACACAGTAGTCATCATCCAGGCCGGGTTCCGGCTCTAGCGTGATGTAGAACTGCGAGCCCGCCGTGTCGCTGCGCACGGAGTTC
>CALRVA020000152.1:0-6353 GCA_943371495.1 Archangium gephyra
ACACCTTCCTCGCAGGCGGTGCTGAAGGCGGCGTGTGGCGCACCACCGACGCGGGTGTGAACTGGACTCCGCTCGGCGACGCGTGGCCCACCATGGGCGTCAATGCTCTGGCCTACAAGCCCGATGATGGAAATGTGATCCTGGTCGGCACGGGTGACCTTAATGGCGGCGCCAAGCCTGGCATCGGCATCATGCGCTCCGCCGACGGGGGCAACACCTGGACCTCGACCGGTACTGGTGTCTTCGGATCGGCGCGCATCCGCCGCATCTCCTTCGACCCGGATAACAACAACATTGTCTACGCCACCACGGCCACGGGCAACGTGGTTCGGTCGACCGACGCGGGCGCGACCTGGAACGTGGCTTTCGCCAACAGCCAGCGCTGGACGGAACTCGCCGTAGGCGCCCCGCGCTCGGGCGGCCGAAACATTTGGGCCGGTGCCGGGGGCAGCGGGATCAATCCGGTGCTCTTCCGCTCCCAAAACCAAGGGGCAACTTGGACCGCCATCACGCTTCCGGGCAGCGGCACGGGCAACATCGGTGTGGCGGCCTCGCCCGTCAATCCCGACACGGTCTACGTGATGCGCACGGGCGACCGTCAGATCTATAAGTCGATCAACGCGGGCGCGACTTGGACGAACACCACGACGAGCTTCCCCAACGGCAACTCCAGCCTGGGTGCGACCTACAACTGGTCGCAGAGTTGGTACGACTGGTACCTGCGCTGCTCTTCTCGCCCGACGGCCTCGGGCAATGAAGACGTGCTCTACGCCGGTCTGATTGACATCGTTCAGTCGGTTGACGGCGGGGCGAGTTGGCGCAGCATTGGCGGCGGCAAGAGTTCGACCGGCGTGTGGCAAGCCGCCTACACCGGTAGCGCGATTGTCCACCAGGACAACCACGACGTGGCGGTGGACCCCAACAATCCGAACCGGATTCTGGTGGGCACCGACGGTGGTGTTTATCTACTGACGTTCAACGACATCAACAACACCATCCAAACGGACGACACGATCACCTACGGCAACCTCAATCGGCGCCTGGGCGTGACTCAGTTCTATCGCATTAGCCAACACCCCACCAATCGTAACTATGTGATGGGCGGGACGCAGGATAACTCCACCCCGCACACGTTCGGCAACATTGCCGACTGGGCGAATATCGGGGCGGGCGACGGCTCGGGCAACGCGATCAACCCGTTCAACATCAACCAGCAGTACGACTCGTCGCAAGGTCAAAACATCTATGCGACGACGAACGCTTACGGTTCCAAGACGACCATCGCCAATGGCGGTAGCACGTTCACGGGCCAGAGCAGCATCCCGTTTATCGGCCTGCTTCGCCTGGACCCGAACAACGGCCAATACCTCTACGCCAACACGTCCTCGCTCAACCGCTTCAACCGGGCGACGGGCACGTGGACGCTGCAACTGGGCGGGCGGGCCCTCGACACCAGCTCGATCAACTCGATCGCGATCGCGCCGGGCAACTCCAACCGCATCCTCGTGGGTGGCGACGGCCGCATCGAAATGAGCACCGACTTTGGTGTGAACTTCGCGCGCATCGACCGCCAAGGTCAGGCCAATGGCTTGCCCAACCGCGTCGTGACGGAAATCGCGTTCCACCCCACCAACCAGCAGGACGTGGTGGTGACGCTCTCGAGCTCCGGCACCCAGCACGTCTATCGCTGCACCAACATTGATGCGGCGACTCCGGTCTGGACGCCGGTGGGCAATGGTCTCCCGGACATCCCGGCGAACTCCATCGTCCGTCACCCGGACGATCCGAACAACACCTGGTACGTCGCCATGGACGTGGGCGTGTGGATGACCAAGAATGGCGGTGCTACTTGGATTGACATCACCACCCCGCGCGGCCTGCCGCGAGTACGAGTGGACGAACTCGTGATCAACGGCGTGACCCGCCAACTGACCGCCGGTACGTTTGGGCGCGGCATGTGGCAGCTCGAAATCGAGCCGTACATCCTCAACACCCTCACCGCAGTGCCGAACCCGGTGGCGGGCGGCAGCACCAGCGTGGCCACGCTCACGCTGAAGCGACCGGCCCCGGCTGGGGGCCTGGTGGTGAACCTGGCTGACAACAGCCCGCTCATCTCGGTGCCGGCAACGGTGACCGTGGCGGCGGGCGCGACCTCGGCCACGTTCAACATCACGACGACCAGCGATCCGAGCGACTACAACGGGACGATCACGGCGGAGTACCTCGGCGATGAGATTCAGATGAATCTCAACGTGCTGGGCGAGCCCTTGCTCATCCCGGTCACGGCGACGCTCACCAACATGACCAACGTGGCGGGCACGCTGAACGATCTTCGCCTCAGCGATAACGTTCGGTACGGCTTGCGTGTCACGGACTTCGAAGTCGGACTTCCGTTCGCTGTGTTTAGCTACTCTGCGCCGACGGGCACCATTACGGGCCTGACCTACCGGTATGAGTTCAACAGCACGGTGGATAAGGTGCCGTGTGTGGTCCATGTGTGGAACTGGAATACGAACGCTTGGGAACTGCTCTTCGCGGCACCCTCTCGCTTGACTGATTCCGTCCGCACGGGCTCGCTGAACGTGGCGACGCACATGAATGCGAGCACGCGAGAAGTGCGAATGCGGGTTTCGAGCCCGCGCGAGCTCCGCCAGCTGCCGCGACCGTTCCTTTACCTCGACACGGCCACCATCCAAGTCATCCGGTAAACCTGACCCCAAGGCCCCAACTGCACTCCGCATTTGGGGCCTTTTTCTTGCCTCCCGCCTTAATCCCGACAGGAAAGTGCAGATTCCTTGTCAAAATGAACGTAGAGAACTGAGCGAGTATGGAGACGATGTCGAACCCCGTAGAAATTTCCAATGATGATGAACTGCTGCAGCATCACGCCGAGCGTGATTACGAGTGGGGATTTGTCAGCGATGTGGAAGCCGACACGCTCCCGCCGGGCCTGAACGAGGACGTCGTCCGCAAAATCTCCGCCATCAAGGGTGAGCCCGAGTGGATGCTGGAGTTCCGCCTGAAGGCGTTCCGTCACCTGCAAACGATGACGTACCCGAAGTGGCCGAACGTAGAGCACACCGTTCCCGACCTGCAAGCCATTTCGTATTACTCTGCCCCCAAGAAGCTCCCCAAGCTCAACAGTCTGGACGAGGCGGACCCGGAACTGATCCGCACGTTCGAAAAGCTGGGCATCCCCCTTCACGAGCAGATGATCCTGGCCGGGGTGGCCGTGGATGCGGTGTTCGATAGCGTCTCCGTCGTCACCACCTTCAAGGACAAGCTCCGCGAAGCGGGCGTCATCTTCTGCTCGATGAGCGAAGCCATCAAGGATCACCCGGAACTCATCCGCGAGTATCTGGGCTCGGTGGTGCCCTACAGCGACAACTATTTCGCCACGCTCAACACCGCCGTCTTCACCGATGGTTCGTTCGTGTACATCCCCAAGGGTGTGCGTTGCCCGATGGAGCTGAGCACCTACTTCCGCATCAACGAGCAGAACACGGGGCAGTTCGAGCGCACGCTCATCATTGCCGAGGAAGGCGCTTATGTCAGCTACCTAGAAGGCTGCACCGCCCCCAAGCGCGACGAGAACCAGCTTCACGCCGCCGTGGTGGAACTCGTGGCCATGGCCGACGCCACCATCAAGTACAGCACAGTTCAGAACTGGTACCCCGGCGACAAGGACGGCAAGGGCGGCATTTACAACTTTGTCACCAAGCGCGGGATCTGCAAAGGCGACCGCAGCACCATCACGTGGACCCAAGTGGAAACCGGCTCGGCCATCACCTGGAAGTACCCCAGCGTCATCCTGAAGGGCGACGACAGTGTCGGCGAGTTCTACAGCGTGGCCCTCACCAGCCGCCGCCAGCAGGCCGACACGGGTACCAAGATGGTGCACATCGGCAAGCGCAGCCGCTCCACCATTGTCAGCAAGGGCATCAGCGCCGAGTACGGCCAAAACACGTACCGGGGCTTGGTCAAGATCAACGCCGGGGCCGACGGCGCGCGCAACTACAGCGTGTGCGACTCGATGCTGATGAGCGACCACTGCGGCGCCCACACCTTCCCTTACATCGAGGTGAAGAACAACTCCGCCAAGATGGAGCACGAGGCCACCACCAGCAAGATCGGCGAAGACCAGCTGTTCTACTTGGCCCAGCGCGGCATTAGCGAAGAGGACGCGATCAATATGATCGTGAGCGGCTTCTGCAAGGACGTGTTCCGCGAGCTTCCGATGGAGTTCGCCGTGGAAGCGCAAAAGCTCCTGGCCGTCAGCCTTGAGCACTCGGTCGGCTAAGCCCGGTCTGTCATTCGGTATGGTGAGCCATGCCGAATGACAAAGCCCAAATCGAAGCGTGGGTGGCGCAAATGAGCGCGCACACGCCGGTGCGCACGCGGGCGATGTTTGGCGGGCACGGCTTTTACGCCGGCGATGTCTTCTTTGCCCTCGCCGACGACAACCACCTTTATTTCAAGGTCGGCGATGCCAATCGCGGCGACTTCGAAGCCCACGGCATGGAGCCCTTTGTGCCGTGGCCCGGGGCGGCTCCCATGAGCTACTATCCCTTGCCCCAGGCTATCCTCGATGATCCAGAGGAGCTCGGCGTCTGGATGGACGCGGCCATTGCCGTGGCCGAGGCCAACAAGAAGCCTGCGCGACCCCGAAAGAAGAAGGTTTAAGGAACTGAGGGGGTAACCGGAACGGGACTGACCGATCGCCCGGGCCGGGTTTCCAGCTCTTCCACAATACGCTTGGCATACGGCTTCAGCGGGTCAAAATTCGTGGCCAAGTTCAGGGTGTAGATCAGCAGGGACATCACCAAGGTCGCCCCGATCATGGTGCCAAACCCTTGGGCCACCCCCATCCCAAATCGCACCCGCCAGTTCTTGGTGGCCTCGATTTGTTCCTTCAGCAAATCGTTCTGCTCCCGCAGAATCGTCAACAGTTCCGACTCCGATTCCTGGTTCATGGGCAACTTATCCACGGTAATCCTTCCTAACCGGTTGCGAACAGCGAAAGGAGCGGCATCCTTTCCTTATCCCCAACCGTATATTCCCTTGATTATGAGTGCCCTGACCCTAATGTCCGTGATGCTTGCCTCTTCTGCAAGTGCAAAGGAGAAGCAACCTATCCTCACCGGGACGCGATCTGCGCTCACCCAATCGAATTCTCTGTTTGGCCCCACCGGACTCATCTCCGTTCCCACGGCCTACACGGCTGATCCCGGCCAGGTGGCGTTCGGGGCTTCCTTTGGCGACGGTGTCCGTGTGCCCAGCATCAATTACGGGCTCATGCGCTACGTCGAGGTCGGCGGCGGGTTTGTGGACCGCGACAACGGCCGCAATCGCTTCATTGGCAACGCCAAGGTCACCATCATCCCGCAGAACTTCGGCAACTTCGAAGTCGGCATCGGCGTGATTGACGCTATGGACGCCATCAACCAGACGGCGTACTTTGTGGGCTCGGTGGACCTCACTCCGCCGAACTGGGATCCGACCGGCCGCGTCGGTTCGCCCATTGCGCTGAAGGCGCACGCCGGCGTGGGCACGGGCATCTTCCAAGAGCGCATCTTTGGCGGCGCGGAGCTGCTCTTCCCCAACCAGTACTCACTGATCGGCGAGTACGACTCGGAGAATTTTAACTTCGGCGTCCGCTACGTGCACGACGATCGCTTCCGCGCGCAGTTCGGGGTGCAGAACAAGTCAATCTTCTTCAACACCACTTCCATTCTCCAGTTCTAAGCTGGTGGTTGTTCCGGGTTTGAAGTAACCCGGAACAACTTTTGCTCTACAATTGTCTGTTATTTCCATGAGTTCTCCGGGAGAGTCGTCGATTTCCGACCCCAAGGTCCGGGCATTCCATGCGTGTTTGGTCGCCCACTCCCGCATCACCATGCTCATGGAGGAGTACCTCTCCCGGGCCAATACACTTCCGATTCGGGATTACGATGTGCTGGTCACGTTGGAAATGGCCGAGAACAGCACCCTGAGGATGAATGAACTCGCCGAGCGGGTGGTCTACAGCCGTTCCGGCCTGACTCGCTTGGTCGATCGCCTTGCCGCCGAGGGACTGGTGCGCCGGGAACGCTGCGGCCGCGACCGCCGAGGCGTCTATTGCACCCTGACCGATCAGGGACGAGCCGCCCGTGAAGCGGCGGGGCCTTATATGCTCCACGCCATCCATCACGTCTTTGGGCAGCAATTCTCGCTGGAGGAGACGAGCACGCTTTTGGGCATGATGGAACGAGTTCAAGCCGCCACCGAGAACCCGATTCCGCTCCCTTAAGGCCTTACCGGGCTCAACCCCTTTCCCACCGAAACGGGTAGTTTGCGCCCCATGCCCCACGATG
>CALRVA020000153.1:0-6314 GCA_943371495.1 Archangium gephyra
CTGGCGGGCTATGCGCCGGTGGCGGTGGGCGTGGAGATCATTGGCGACGACGGCGAAATGCTCCGCATGGATGGGCTGATCCCGTACGCCGAGCACCACGGCCTCAAGATTTTGACCATCAGCGACCTCATCGCGTACCGTCGCAAGACGGAGCAGTTGGTGGATCGTGTGGCGGGGCCGATTGACTTCCCGACGCGCTACGGGCACTTCACGCTCTACGCTTATGAGGCCAAGGTGGACCACGAGCCGTACCTGGCGATCACCAAAGGCGACCTGACCAACGGGGAGCCGACCCTGGTGCGCGTGCACAGCAGCTGCCTGACCGGCGACATCATGGGCAGCCTGCGATGCGACTGCGGCGACCAACTGGCGCTGGCGCTGGAGACGATTGAAGAAGCCGGGCACGGGTGCGTGCTTTACGTGGCGCAGGAAGGACGGGGCATCGGCATCCTCAACAAACTGCGCGCCTACGAACTGCAAGACAAGGGCATGGACACCGTGCAGGCCAACGAGGCGCTGGGTTTCAAGGCGGATTTGCGCGATTACGGGCTGGGGGCGCAGGTGCTGCACGAGCTGGGCATTCGGAAGATGCGCCTGATGACGAACAACCCCTCGAAGCGGATTGGCTTAGAAGGTTTCGGCCTGGAAATCACGGAAACCGTGCCGATGGTGGCCGGGCTTCGCGAAGAGAATCGTAAGTACCTGGACACCAAGCGCGACAAGCTCGGCCATACATTGCCGGTAGAGTAACCCCATGCACTTCACGTCGCCGAGCTTCGCTTCGCCCCCGAGAACGGCGATCTTCGTGGATCTGGAGAACGTTTACTACTTTCTCAAGCGGCGGCTGAAGTCGGGCGAAGATGCCGTCTCGGCGATGGTGGAGACCTTGCGCGCCCTCAAACTGGGCGTCAAGGATCGGTTCGACCACGACGCCATCATTCTGTTTGCCTACGGCGACTTCGAGCGGTTGCCCGACACGGTGCAGAACCAGCTTTATCTCCTCGGTTTCGACACCCGCAACGTGCTGGGCACGGAGCACAAGAACGCAGCGGACATGCAGCTTTGCATTGATGCGATGCATACGCTCTATGTGCGGGCCGACATTGCCTACTTTGTGATTGTCGCGGGTGATCGGGATTACATTCCGGTCATCAAGCACGTGGTGTCACAAGGCCGTGAAGTGCTGGTGAGTGCGTTCAAAGACGCGACAAGTGGGGACCTGCTCGAAATCCTGGGTGCGGAGCGGTTCTTTGACCTGACGGACCTGGTGACGGCGAAGTTCAAGCTGATGAGCCGCGAGGAGATGGCCGCCCAAGAGGCGCGAGAAGCTCCGGTTCGAACCTCTCCCTCGGGCCAGTCCGCTCCGGCCGTACCCAAGGACAAGGCGACCCCGCCGGCCACGAAGTTTTCGGACCCCCGCACCATCCACGATGCCGACGCCAAGTTGGCGCTCAGTACCATGCTCCGGCACTTTGGGGATAAGCCCGAAGTGTGGGTGTCGCCGTATCTCCACAAGCTACGAGAAGAGCTCCCGGAACTGGCCGAATACGAACGCAAGAGTTTGATCTCGACGCTCAAGACGAACGGGGCCATTGTGGTCCAGTCTCGTCCGGGCTGGAAGGATGGGGAGCCCGTGGACTACTCCGTCATCATCATCAATTGGGATCACCCGCAGGTGCGGGAGCTCAATGAATGGGACGGCAAGTTCTAACTTGGCAGGTCCCTGAAGGTCAAAATTCTTCCGTTACAATAGAGGCGTTCTGAGAGAAGGCTCAACGGCGTGCTCACCTCTTGTTCGCCTATCCTGGCGGCGGTGAGTCCCTGCGGATCCTCAGGCAGGTGAAACACAAATGCCGAGCCTTGTCATTGTCGGCGCCCAGTGGGGCGACGAAGCCAAAGGAAAGATGGTCGACGTCTTGGGGGGCGATGCCTCCTACGTTGTGCGTTGGAGCGGAGGCAACAACGCCGGCCACACCGTCATCATTGGCGACCAGACCTTTAAGTTCCAACTCATCCCGGCGGGCATCTTGCACCCCGGGACCGTCTCCATCATTGGGGGCGGCATGGTGGTGTGCCCCAAGCACCTCATCGAGGAGATTGACCGCACCCGAGCCCAGCGTGCCGAGCTGGGCGAGCTCATTGTCTCCCCGGCGGCGCACGTGGTGTTCCCTTATCACCGGCTGCTGGACGCGCTGGAAGAGGAAGCCCGAGGCGAAAACAAGATTGGCACCACCAGCCGCGGGATTGGCCCGGCCTACACCGACAAGGTGAGCCGGATTGGCATCCGCATGGGCGAATTTGTGGACCCGCAGATCTTCGAGAAGCGGCTACGCGACGTGCTGGCGGTGAAGAATCGCTTGCTGCGCATGTTCGACCACGAGGAGATCGCCTTCGATGCTTTGTACGCCGAATACGCGGCCTACGCCGAGAAGATTCGCCCCTACGTAAAGGATGCCGAGTCGCGCTTGTTCTCGGCTTACCAGGCGGGCGAGCGAATCCTGTTTGAGGGGGCGCAGGGCACGTTCCTCGACCTCGACCACGGCACCTACCCGTATGTGACGAGCAGCCACCCGATTGCGGGCGGCGCGTGCCTCGGCACCGGGCTGGGTCCCCGACACATTGACCGCGTGCTGGGGGTAGCCAAGGCTTACACCACCCGCGTAGGCGAAGGCCCGTTCCCGACGGAACTCAATGACAGCATCGGCCAGGCGATCCGCGATGCGGGTCATGAATACGGCACGGTGACGGGCCGTCCTCGGCGGTGCGGCTGGCTGGACTTGGTGGCCCTGCGGCATAGCGCGGCGATCAACTCGCTGAGCGGCTGGGTGATGACCCGCCTGGACGTGCTGAGTGGCTTGGAAGAGATTCGCGTGGCCACGGCCTATAAGTTGCCGAGCGGCGAAACGAAGTCGCTGCCGGGTTCGATGGCCGAATGGGCGCAAGCCGAACCGATTTATCGGACATTCCCGGGTTGGTCGGGCAATCTGCGGCCCTGCCGCAAGTGGGATGAACTCCCGGCGGAGGCGCGGACTTTCTTGGAGTTCGTGGCCGAGGAAACGGGCGTTCCCATCGCCGTCGTGAGCGTCGGGCCGGACCGCGCCGAGACGATCATCGTTCGTCCCGACGCGCTTTGGGGCTAGTTTCCGCTGGCGTCCGTGTCTGAACCCGTGGGGTTCGACGCAGCGCCTTGATCCGGGGTGGCGGGGTTGTTCGGCTCCGTCGTCCCCGGGGTCTCGGCCGGATTGGTCGGGGCGGGATTGGTGGGCGGCGGTTGATTCGGCGAGGCGCCGGTGCCGGCGGGCCATACGTTCTGCAGGTCAGCGGCGGCCATCAGGCTGGTGCCCCTCGCGGCCCGCACTTGGCGGGTGCCGTCCGCCGCGTAAAGCAGCTTGCCATCCCGCACCAGGCGCACGGTCATCATGGTGGGGGCGTCGTCCCCGTCCAGCCCGGGATTCAGCACTTGAAGGGCGAGTGTGGTGGGGTCGTCGGTGGGCAGGGCCGAAAGCGTAACGCGCCACACATTCCCGCGCGGGTCGAGTTCCACATCGAGGAACCTCGTTTCGGAGAGCTGACAGGCCGAAGCAAGGAACGTGCGGGCTTGGCGTTCGGCTTCCAGTTCGGGGCCGGGGGTGGGCAGCGGTTCCGCCGGTGCGACATTGTCTTCCGTGGCCATCGCCGTATTGGGACTGGCCTGGCCGAGCGGGATAGGCGCGGGTCGCTGCGCGGTGGTGGGCTTGGTGTTCTTGCCTAACCAGTAGGCGCCACCGGCCATCCCCAGCGCAATGACGGCGAGACCAGCGGCGAACCAGCGCCCGCCGGTGCGGGGCACATCGGCCACCTTGACGCGGAGAGCTTCTTCCTGGGCGGCCATGGCCGATTCGGTTTCGCGCAGGCGTACGCGGACATTGTCATCGTCCGGGCGGACGTCCAGGGCCATGGCGTACCACTCCTTGGCCTGGCCGAGTTCGCCTTGCTCGCGGCAGATATCCCCCAGCAAACCCTGGGTGGTGGCGTTGTTGGGGTATCGGCGGAGGATGCTGAGGCACGTCTCGCGCGCGGCGGCGTAGTCCCCCCGCATGCGCTGCAGGTTGGCGCGGGCGAGATCCCGGTAGACCAGTTGGTCGCTCTCTTCGCCGGCGGCCTGGCCCTCCACCAGGGGAGCCCCACACTCTCCGCAAATCTGTGCCCCTTGGGGGTTCATTGCGAAGCAAAAATCGCAAATGATGTCGTTACTTCCCGGTACTTCCAAAGCCGCCTGTTCCTCTCTCCGTTTCGTCCAAGGCGTCGGCAATCACGAGTTCGGCCCGCACCACGGGAGCCAAAACGAACTGAGCGACACGTTCACCTTTGGTGAGTGTGACGACGTCCGACCCCAAATTGATCATCAAAATCTTGATTTCGCCTCGAAAATCGCTATCAATGGTGCCCGGCGAGTTCACCATGGTGATGCCGTGACGGATGGCGAGGCCGCTGCGGGGGCGCACTTGGATCTCGTAACCCTCCGGAATCATCACGCGAAGCCCCGTGCCGACGCTGGCGCGTTCCCCCGGTTGCAGGGTCACGTCATGGGTGCAGGTCACATCCATGCCCGCCGCCCCGGCGGTTTGGTATTGGGGCAGGGTGGCGCCCTCTTCCAGTTGCACCGGCACGCGGATCGAAGGGACATTGCTCATGGTCTTGCACCATACTCAAGGCAAGGCTATGGGCGTAGTGATTCCGGACTGGCAGCCTGTGGGGGACCGCGCCTGGGAGTGGGCGGGTGCGCCCCGAGGGGCGGCCGGATGGCTGGCCACACAGCCCGGAGTGCGCGAAGCCTGGGAAGCCTTTGGCACCGTGGCGGTGGAGTTGGAGGAAGGCGGGGTTTTGCAAGCCCAAGTGCCGCGCGCGTTCGGGGTTTCGTCGGGACGAGAATTGGTACTGCCCGTGCGATGGGATGGCCCGGACCTGGATGCTGTGGCCGCCCAGGTGGGCTGGACGCGCGAACAAGTGATTGAGGCCCTGTTGCAGACGCCCCTGGTGGTGGAGGCGATCGGGTTTCAGCCGGGATTCCCTTACATGACCGGCCTGACCGGGCCGCTGGCCGAGATTCCCCGGCGCGAGACGCCGCGCCCCCAGGTTCCGGCCGGATCGGTGGCATTGGCGCAAGGCAAGGTGGGGGTGTATCCCCGGGCTTGCCCCGGCGGTTGGTGGCTGGTGGGCACTTGCCTGGTGCCGATGGTGGACGAAGCGACAGAGGACGTGCGGCTGAAAGCGGGCGATGAGGTGCGATGGGAGTTGAGCGAATGCGAGTGATGGACCTGAACGTGGACGCGGGCGAGGGCCTGCCGTGGCCGGAAGAAGCCTGGGCGCGGGTGACCAGCGTGAACGTGGGGGCGGGGGCGCATGCGGGGAGTCCATCGGAGTCTATGGAGTTTGCGCGGGAAGCGATTGAGCGCGGCCTGACGGTGGGGGTGCATCCGGGCTATCCCGATCGGGAGGGGTTTGGCCGTCGCCCCTGGCGTGAGGTGGGGGGAGACGTTTTGACGTCGCTTTTAGAGCAGTGCGAAGGGTGGCGTGACATGGGAGCGCAGTACCTGAAGCCGCACGGCGCGTTCTATCACGAAAGTGGCCAGGATGACCCGGCGGCGGGGTGGCTTCAGCGGCTCCTGGCCGAGACCGGCCTGGGATTGTTGGGCTCGCCCCACAATGCGCATGCCCGGGTGGCCCAGGAGGCGGGCGTGCAGTTCCGAGCGGAAGGGTTTGCCGACCGGGGCGTGCGTCCGGATGGCCTGCTGATCCCCCGGGGGCAGCCGGGGGCAGAACTGGAGACAGAAGACGAAGTGCGACAAGCGGTGGCGCGGGTGGCGCCCCACGTGCAGGTACTTTGCCTGCACACCGACCGGGCGGGTTGGGGCGAGCGCGTGCAGGCCACCCAGGCGGCCCTGATGGCCCTGGGATACGAGATTCGAGCGTGCCGATGGGATTGATGGACACAAGGCCGGGGGTCGTTTCGGGCCGGGAGCGGAAGGGCAAGCGCGGGATGGGTTTCCCGCCCGGGGGGCTGTGGTCGCCCGATGCACGAGCGCTGTTGGCGAGTTTGGGGGTTCCTGGCGAGAGCGCATTTGAGGTCTACGGGCGCGCCGTGGTTGTGCCGCAAACCGGCGTGCTGGTGATCGGTCAGGTACGGACCGAAGTCTCCGAGGAACAAGTGAAGCTCACGCCGCGCCCGGGTTCGCCGAGGTTTGTGGTGGCCCCGTGGCCGGGGGCCGAACCGGTGATCATTGCCCCACGCGACTTGCCGGGAGAGGTCTTGCGCTATGTGCCGTATCCCGAAG
>CALRVA020000154.1:0-6290 GCA_943371495.1 Archangium gephyra
AGCAGACGGCGCAGGTGTTCCCGAACCACCGGCTCCAGCCGATCGGGATCATCGCCTAGCCGCGAGATAAGCGCGGGCCGTGGAGGGCATGAAACGCCACCACGGCCCCGCTGACGTGGACATTGAGGCTGCGCCCCTTGCCCCCCATGGGGATGTACACCGCCGCGTCGCATTGGCGCAGCACCCGGTCGTACATCCCCTTTTCTTCGTTACCCAGCACCAGGCAGGTGCGGGCGGGGAAGTTGAACTGCGTGTAGGGCACGGCCCCCTCGGCAATCTCGACTGCCACTAAGGTCCAGCCTTCTTCTTTGAGTTGGGCAATGGCTTCGTCGTGCCGTTCTTGCTGCTCCCAGGCCACGCGGCGGTGGTTGCCCATGCTCGTCACGTGGATCTGTGGGTGCGGCGGGACGGGCGTTTTGCCGGTGAGGACCATGCGCACCGCGCCGCAGGCATCCGCCACGCGGAACATGCCGCCCACGTTGTAGGGGTCATCCCAATCTTGAAGCAAGAAGGCGAGCTCCACCTGGGGTTGGTGGGCGGCTTCGGCCTCGCGCATCAGCTTGCGCACTTCCATCTTGCCCCGGAGGGTTCTCAATTCGCCTTCAGCCAATTTGCACCTTCAGCCAGGCTTCCAGGGGGTTGTCGTGGGCTTGCTTCATCAGGTCGTCCAGGGGTTCCGTCTTCATGGCCCAGCGCATCACTTGGTGAGGCATCCCCTGTTCTTGAATGGGCGAGAGGGCCGGAGGCCAGGCCAGGGTCTCCAGGGTCGAAGGAATGCGAGCAGGGGCATCAGGCCCGAGCCAGAGCCACTGGGGGTTCGCAGGCCCTGATCCCATGAGCTGCTCAATGGCCTCGGCGATGAGTTGCGGACCGGGCGTCTCTTGGTCAATGGGGACCTCGAGCAGCATCCGGGTGCGGGGGCTTAGCTGATCCGGGGGTGTGGGCTGGTTGGGGTCACCGCGCCGAAGCTCAAACACCGACCGAGGGGTTTCGGCTTCGTGGTCGAGTTCCAGCGGGCGCGTGCCTTTCATGCGGCGGGCGGTGCCCTCGTCGACCATAAGGAGGGCGAGGTCGGCGCTTTCCAGCATTTCGGCGGCGTCCGACGAAGATCGAATGCGGTGGCGGCTGCCGCCGGCCCCATCATTCAGCGTGCGGGCGAGGAGATCGGCGAGGTCGAGCCGCTCTTCGTGAGCATCAAAGAGTCGCAACTCCCACTCATGGTGCGCAAACGCAATGAGGGTGGCGAGCGTCGGTGCGCTCACCAAAACGTTCCCCGCACCCAACACACTCACGACGGTTCTGGCCACGCCCCTAGTCTACGCAAGGCAAGCCGCTCTTGTGACTGGTATCCTCAGAAGGACTCGCCCATGGACATTTTTGAAGAAGGCGCCGCCTCACTTGAAGGTGGGCTTCTCTCGCTCGAATTCACGCAGGCTGGGCGGATCAGCAAGTTATGGGCGTACGATCCCGCTCTCCCCGACGAAGGGGAGGACTTCCAGTTTTGCTTGCCGACGGTGACGTTTGGCGAAGAAACTTCAGATAGCTATTTACCGGGCACCATCCTCATCGGGGCACGCACGGGGCCGGACCAGCCCTGGATTGTGAGTCGCAATGCGGAGGCGCAGAACACCTTCAACCTCGAAGATGCGATTACGAGCGAAGACCAGCGCATCCGGTTTGACTACTCCTTCCCGTTTTTAGACGATATCGAGGCGAGCGGCACCTTCTACGAGGTCTTGCAACCCTATCCGCAGATCATCTGGGATGTTGAGATCCGCAACACGGGCCGGCAAACACTGGAGATCGGAGAAGTCGGATTTCCCCTGGCGTTCAATACGCTTTATGACGGCTTTGGGTGGAGTGACGAGCAACTCGAAAAGCTGTGGGCCAGCCGGGTTTACGTACACAAGTTCATCGGCGGGGCCAGCAGTTGGCTGTTTGCCCAGCGGATGACGGCGCAGCCGCCGGGGCTGCTGGTGTATCCCGGCGATGACACCTCGTGGGAGTTCTTCGCCAGTGTCCCGGGTTCGCTTTCGACCCCGTTCCAGTGGGAAGGGATACCCGTGGTTTACGCCCATAGCCGCGCCACCATTGAGCGGGAGCAGTGGCCGGAGTGGATGAACGGGCACACGTCGTTGATCTTGGAGCCGGGCGATAAACGCACATTTCAGATGCGACTCACCAGTATCGAAAGCGACCGGGTGGATGGCATCAGCCAGACCCTCGCCAGCGTGGGCCGGCCCGTGCAGCGCCTGTTGCCCGGGGCCGTGGTGCCGACGGGGGTCGGGATTGGGGTCGAGATCAATCGCACGCCCACCCGCATCGTCGCGGACCGACCGGTGCAAGTGGACACGGACATCGACGAGGAAACCGGGTTCCTACTGGTGCGCAGCGACCAACCGGGGCCGGTGCGCCTGAGCATCGACACCTCGGCCGGCACCAGTTATTGCCACTTGTTCTTCACCCCGCCGATGGAGAAACTCATCAACGTCCGGGCGGATTACATCGTCAAGAATCAGGTCATCCGGGCGCCGGAATCGCCGCTCGACCACGCCATCGTGATGGCCAACGTGATGGACATCAAGCCCGTGGCCGAGCCGGAGGAGTACTTTGAGTCCAGCGGCCTGGAGGGGAGCATCGCCGACGCCCTGTTCTTGGCCGAAAAGAACTCGATCTACCCCGACCGCAAGCAGATTGAGCTTCTGGATGATTACATCGAGAAGTTCCTGCTGGTGCGGGTGCAGAACCCCGCCACCGGGGCGGTGGCCAGCGCCCTGGACGAGGTGGCAGCGATGGGCGAGCAGTTTGGGCGCCCGCTGGGCTACCCCCACGTGATGAACCTGTACCGCGCGATGTACCGCATTGCGGGATCGTACGGGGAGACGCTGCACAGCCCGTTGGTGTATCTCAAGCGGGCTTATCTGACGGCGATGGCCCTGTTCCGGTTTGGGTGGCGGCACTATGTCCGCACCGTCGGCTTGCTGGGCTATCCGCGCATTTACGAACTGCTGGATGAACTCCGGGCGGCGGGTTTGATTGACGAAGCGGCCGCGCTGGAACTGCATGTGCAGGCCAAGGCTGAAGAGCTAACGCAGATGCGAGCCCCCTACGCCGGTGAATCGGTGATGGACACCAGTGGCTTGGAAGAAGTCTTTGCGGCGGCCAAGTTCCTCGCGGATGATGCTCACCTGGAGCGCACGGTGAAGTGTGCTTTCGCTGCCCGCTCCCTCGCTCCCAGTTGGTGGTGGTACGGAAGCGACAAGCGCCACTGGGACGGCGCGGATTCAGCCCCGCTCAAGGCGCTTTTGGACCGTGCGGAAGCTTGCCTCGGGCAAACCACGATTCCGAACTCCCTAATCTTTTTTGGATTGATGGACCGGGATTATCTGGCCATTCCGGATGCCTACATGCGCATGGCGTTTGGGGGCTTGCTGGGGCCGTGGGCGCTGGTGGGCGAAGAAGGGCAGGCCAGCATGTGCTTTGTGCCCGACCTGGCGAGCAAGTCACCGGGGGCGAACGCCTTTACCGGGGCGTCCGGGCTTGGCTACGCCCACTACTTGGGCGGAATGACTTCGCTGGTGCTGCCGGGGCGCGGAGAAGCCACTGCCACCGTCGGTTGCCACTTTGAAGCCGACACCGAGAGCTACCGCGTGAAGCCGTGGGATGGCGTGGGTCGCCGCATTGTGCTGCGGCAAATCGGCGTGAGTATGTCCATCTCGTTTGGGATCTGCCGCGAGTTCATCTTGGGGCGCGACAAGCGCACCTTCATTGCTCGCATCGAGAACCCCAGCGACAAGGACGTGATGGTGGAGATTGCGCTGGATGGCCTGTGGGGGTCCAGCGTGCGCATCGGCGAGCACACGGTGAAGTGTGATGACGGCGTGGCCCGCCACACCTTCCTTTGCCCCGCCCAAGCGATTACCGACGTGACAGGTAATGTAGTGGCATGACTGTTCCAACTTGGGTAACTACATCGGTTGGAATCTATGCCTTACTCGGCAGCATCTTCATGCTGGTGGGCATCGTCGTCGCAGGCGTGACCATTCGCCTGTTGCTGGATGTCCGCACCGAACTGCAAGGCCTCAGCCGCCGCGTGGAGATCCTGACCAACCGAGTGGACACGATCACCAAGGAAGTGCAGTTCGTGACCCAAGAAGTGGGCGTGCGTGCCACCGGCATTCTGCGGTTGGTGGATGACGCCGCTGGCGGTGCCATTGGGGCGGTCCAACGCTTTGGTCCGGCACTCTTGGTGGTCGGCGCGCTGGCCCGGGTGATCCTGGCCGCCCGAGGCCGCAAGAGCCAAATCCCAGCTCTAAAAAGTCACTAAAGGTTTCTGACCGACCTCCCGAAAATTTACGTGGGAGAGTTATAAGGTGGGGAAAGTGTACATGGGATTCGGAGCCCTTGCCGTTTACGCTGGCATTTTAATGCTGGCGGGGCAAGTGGAAATGACAAAGGCAAAGGCGTATGAGCCTCTGGCGATTGTCAATTCGGAGATCCGTGGCACGCCCCCGCCGGAATTGAAAGCCAAGTTGAAGGAGGGCACCACCTGGCTGCACTTCTATCGGCAGGAATGTCCGTGTTCACGGGCAGCCACGGGCCACGTAGCCGCGCTAAAGCGCCGTTATCCCGATCTGAATTGGATCGGGATTAATGTGGGCGAGCAGCCGGGACCGACGCATGATCCGTTCGTGGGGGTGACGCTGGAAGGCGAACACCTGTTCGACGAAACCGGAGAAATTGCGGCGGCTTACGGAATCAGCAGCACGCCTTCGGCGGTGCTGGTGGACCCTGCGGGCGAAGTCCAGTGGGTGGGCAGCTACCGCGAGGTAGGAGATCACCCCGGCTACACCGCCGAGGATGCCCTCGCCGATCTCGCGAGCGGCGAGCCCTTGCACCTGGGACAACTTGGCGACGGGTGCGTGATTCCTTGACGCGCACCTTCGAAAGTGAAGGAAGGATAACTCTTGAGTTTGGGATGGATTGAAGAAGATCGGCTAAGGCCGGTTTATGAGCGAGGCAACGCGATTGTCTCGATTGTGATTGGCGTGCACTGTGTTTTAAGTGTGTGGCTGGCCAGCGTCTACAACACTTGGGCCGTCACCACGGCGGTGGCGATTCCAGCGACATTCCTGTTCTTTGGGATGAAGCAATGGCGTCCGCACGGTCTGGAAACCCGCATGGCGGCGTGTTTGAGTCTGATGACGTTTTGCATGCTGCACATCTATCAGATGTACGGCCTGCCCGAGATGCACTTCTTCTTCTTCACCTCCCTGGTGGCGATGCTGGCCTATCGCGACCACCGGGCCTTGTATCCCGGTGTCTTGCTCATCATTGCCCAGCATGTGCTGATGACACTCGATATCGCCCAGAGTTTTGCCCCGCATTTTTGGGGCACGCGCGAGGTGTCTCCCACTGTTCTGGCGTTCCATTTTGGGATCGCACTAGCGGCGACCGCTTTGTCCGCCCACAACATGCAAGTGGGGCGACGGGAGTACTTGGAGACCGTCCAACTCGCAAGTGAATTCAAGGACCAGGCGGAAGAGTTGGCCGATGCGAAAGCGAAGCTGGAAGCGGACCTGAAGCAACGGGCGCGGTTGGAAGATCTCCTCCAAGAGCAGATGGCCGAACTGCAAACCAAGGCGGCTTCGTTGGAGTTCACCAACTTCAGCATGATGGGCGAACTCGAACGCCTGGAAGATATGGCCACAACGGACGCCCTGACGGGCCTGCCGAACATCGCCAACATCCGCCAGATTCTCGATCACTCCTTGTTGCTGGAGGCCAAGGTGTCGGTGATCATGATGGACATCGACCACTTTAAGTCGCACAACGACGAGCATGGGCACCAGCACGGCGACGAAGTGCTCAAGACCGTGGCTCAGATCATGAAGGGCCAACTGCGAACGGACGAGGCGATTGGCCGCTACGGCGGGGAAGAGTTCATCATCGTGCTGCCGAACTGTCCGTCGGACGTGGCGATCCGGGTGGCCGAGCGCCTGCGGCAGAGCCTGGAAGAGTTTGAATGGCCAGTGAAGGCCGTGACGGCTTCGTTCGGGATTTCCACACGCGCAGAAGAGTTTAAGGTCGCCGATGAACTGATTTCGGAAGCCGACGAAGCGCTCTACGCCAGCAAGCGGAACGGGCGCAACCGGGTCACTCTGGGTGGTTTGAACTCGGAGGCGGCCTAGGCCCCCGGGCCTCAGGGCGTCTTAACCAGGTATTGTTTCAACTCGGACGCGGGGTGGAGCAGTCCGGTAGCTCGTCGGGCTCATAACCCGGAGGTCACA
>CALRVA020000155.1:0-6242 GCA_943371495.1 Archangium gephyra
AGCACATCCTCGGGCCGCTCACACCGGGCCGAAAACGAATGCACAAAGTAGACGCTCTCGCCGGGGCTGACCGGGGCCAGCATCGTGCCTTCCCATGCGCGGCCGGCGGGTACCTGAAGGCGATTCCAGCCGATGTGCGGGATCTTGCGGCGGCCCCCATCGGCCTTGCGCGGATCAATCGCCACCACGCGGCCCGGGAACACGCCCAGCCCTTGGTGCTCACCAAACTCCTCGCCGATATCGAACAGCATCTGCATGCCCACGCAGATGCCGAGGGCCGGGCGGCCGGTCTGGATGAACTCCAGCACGGGCTCACGCAGGTGGCGGGAGGCCAGCTCTAAAGTGCATTGCCCAAAGGCTCCCACGCCTGGCACCACCAAATGGTCAGCCTGGCGGATGACTTCGGGGTCACCCGAGAGCGTGACCTCAGCCCCCTCATGGGTCAGGGCGCGACACACGCTCAGCAGGTTGCCAATGCCGTAGTCCACCACCGTGACGCGTTTGCTCATACTTCTCTCACCATTCTGCCCAAGCCGGCGGCGCGCTCGCGGATGGCCGCCGGGGCGACCCGCTCGTAATGCAATACGTGGGCAAAGGCCACTGCGTCCACATCGGCCCGCTCAATCACGGCGTCGAGGTGGTCAAGTTGCCCAAAGCCGCCGCTGATGATGACCGGGCGATCCACCCCTTGCGTCACCTTTTCGGCGAGTTCCAGGTCAAACCCGCGCTGGGTGCCCTCTTGGTCAATGCTGGTCACCAGGACCTCACCCGCCCCACGCTCCACCGCTTCTTGCACCCAGTCCAGCACCTCGCGGCCCGTGTGCTCACGGCCATTGTCGGTAAAGCAGAGGTAACCCCCGTTGGGTTGGCGCTTGGCTTCCACACTCACCATCAGCACTTGCTGGCCGAACTCGCTGGCAATCTCCTCGATGAACTCCGGACGGCGGATGGCCGCCGTGTTCACGGCCACCTTGTCGGCCCCGGACTGAAGCGCCTGGCGGACATGCTCCAGAGTGCGGAGCCCGCCCCCCACCGTGACGGGGATGAACACGTCGTCCACCGTTTTGCGCACCAAGTCGCTCAGGGAGAACCGGTCGTAGAGGCTGGCCACGATATCCATGTAGAGGATCTCGTCCATGCCCGCCGCGGCGTAGCGGCGCGCCCAGTCCTCCGGGGCACCCGCGATCTTCCGCAGCCCCTCCAGGTGCACACCCTTGATGAGATGCGGCCCTTTGATATCGAGCCGAGCGATGAGACGGAGGTTTCGCACCGTTTAGACCTTCAGATATTCACCCGAAAGCGGCACGTATTCCCACACCTTGTAGCGCAGATCCCACTGCCCGTCGGCGTAGTTCCACAGGTGCGGCGAGCGGAAGGAGTCCGTCAGCCGGTCAAAGTACGCGCGATCCATGATCGGCTGCTCGAACATGCGGCTGGCTTCGGGGAACTCCGCCTCGGGGATGCTGAGGTACCGGAAAATCTCCTCCGCAAAGCGCTCGGGGAACTCGTGGTCGAACTTGCGGACCAGGGCCACTCCTTCTTCCCGTGTGATGTCACCAGTCCGGATCTCCTGGCTGGCATCGTACGTCGCCCGGCCAATCCCGAACTTGATGCGCGTGGTGAAGTAGTGGAAGTCGTCGATGCGGTCGTCGATCGAGTTGTACTTGCTATAGGTGCCGGGCGTGCGCTCCGGCGAGGCTTCAAATCCGCCGTGCTCGACGCTGTAGTAGTACGCCGATTGCGGGTGCCATCGCAGGTAGTAACCCAGGTAGTGCACTTCGATATTCTTAGCCGCGAGATCGTCCGGGTTGGCCGGCAGATAGGGGTTAAGAGCGCACTGCTCCAGGCCAAACTTCTCCTTGAGATCACTCACCGAGGTGCCACCCAAGTAGACCTGGCTTTGGTCGTCCATGGTGAAGTAGTCGTAGCTGCGGCGAGCGCTTTCGGTGTCGGCGAGCGGGTTTCCGTATTCGGCTTCGTTCTCTCCGTAAAAGACCAGCGGGATGTTGTGCAACAAGGCCAGACGCGGCGCCATGGCCTTCTGCCCGATGATGAACGGCTGGAACGGGTGGAACAGATTCTCCACCGCGAGGCGGGTGAGAAGGCGGTGCACCCGGCCATCGGGGGTGCAAAGGAAGTTGTCAAACCCGGCGTGGATCCAGCGCTGGAAGTTTCTCCAGCCCCATTCCGTGTAGACGTGCGGCGCCCACGTCACGGTGAGCGGGTGCATGTTGTATTTGGTGCGCAGCATGTGCGCGGCATAAAAACTGTCTTTACCGCCGCTCCCGGGCACGAGGCAGTCGTAGCTGCCGTCATGCTTGCGGTGGCGGTCGCAAAGCTCTTGTAGCTCGGCTTCCCGTTGCTCCCAGTTGATCGTCGCTTCCTTCTGCTCCGAAACGCGGCAGGCATCGCAAACGCCGTGCTCGTCAAAGTTAATGGTCGCCTTCTTGCTTTCGTTGGTGTGCTTAAACTCAACGGCCGAATTCGGGCGCTGATTCGAAATCACACATTTGGCACAAAAAGCGACATCTTGGGGGAGGCCGTATTTGGTGGGTCGGTCGTCGCGGTCCGGCGCGAACAGAGAGAGATCAAGAGCACGTGAAGCCGGATAAATATCCATACAAACCCGAAGGAGAGACTAGAGTGTATGCCAAAAGGTTCGGACCGCGTCAACCACCCTGCGCAAATGCTCATCGGTGATGTGGGTGGAGCACGGCAGGCTGAGCGATTCTCGGTTCAAGCGTTCGGCCACCGGGAAGGGACCTTGGCCCAAATGCAGGTAGGCCGGGCTGAGGTGATTGGGCTGCCAGAGCGGGCGCGTTTGGATGCCCTGCGAGTCTAAATGGCGGAGCAATGGGCGACTATCCGGCGCAAACAGGGCCGTATAGAGCCAGCACGCGCTGGTGAAGCCTTCGGCTTCCGGCATGGGCGTAAACCCGGCCAGGTCCTTAAAGGCATCGTTATAGAATTCGAACACTTCCCGCTTGCGCGTGAGGAATTCGGGAAGCTGCTCCAGCTGCGCGACCCCCATGGCCGCCTGGATATTGGTCAGGCGGTAGTTGTAGCCCACGGCCCCGTGAATAAATTCCACGGGCTCATCCTTCGCGGTGGTGGATAAATATCGCGCTCGCTTTGCCACCTCGGGGTCCGACGTGACCAGCATGCCACCCCCGCCGGTGGTCAAGAGCTTATTGCCATTAAAGCTAAAGCAGCCCGACTGCCCAATTGTGCCAATGGCCCGCCCTTCTTGGTCCAGCGCACCCAGGCTTTCGGTGGCATCTTCTACCACGGGGATCCCCTTTTGTTTCGCGGCCTCCAATATCGGCAAAAGATTCACCGGATGCCCCAGCAGGTGCACGGGCAGAATCGCTCCCACCCGTTGATTGCGCTGGGGATCGTAGGCGCCATCCTCTCGCTGTTCCAAGCCTTCGATGTACGCCACGGTGGCGGCCGCATCCATCTGCCAGGTGTGCGGGTCGGCATCTACAAACTGCGGCGTGGCTTGGCAATAGGTAATGGCGTTGATGGACGCAATGAAGGTGAGCGTCGGCACCACCACGAGGTCGCCGGGCCGCACACCGGCCACCAGCATCGCGATGTGCAGGGCGGCGGTACCGTTCATCATCGCCACGGCGAAGGGAGCCCCCACAGCGGCGGCAAATTCGCGCTCAAAGCGGTCCACAAACGGACCGGCGGTGCTCACCCAGCCGGTGGCGAAGCACTCCTGGACGTATTCAGCCTCGCGCCCGCCCAAATTGGGAACGCACAGCGGAATCGAGGTGCCCCCGCTCATACGGCGTAAACGTCGGGGCGGTAGGCGTCCAGGTGGCGTTCCAGCCACGCGATGGTGCTGCGCAGGCCATCTTCTAGCGTGACCTTGGGGGTCCATCCCAGCGTGGTTTGCGCGCGTTGGAAATCGGCCAGGAGGCGTTCCACTTCGCTGGCGGCGGGCCGTTGCCGTTCGTCGGTCGAGATAACCTCGATCGGCTTGCCCACCAGTTCGGCAATCAGGTGCGCCAGGTCGCCGATGCTGATCTCCCGACCCGAACCAAAGTTGAACGTGCCCCCCACGGCGGCCGGATGCGAACCAGCGGCGAGGAACCCTTCCACCGTGTTGCTCACGTAGTTGAGGTCGCGCGTGGGCGAAAGGCTGCCGAGCGCCACCTGCGTCCGCCCCGCCAAAAGCTGACTGATGATGGTGGGGATGACCGCGCGGGCGCTCTGCCGGGGGCCGAAGGTGTTGAACGGCCGCGCCACCACCACGGGGAGCTCAAACGACTTGTAGAACGACTCGGCGATCTTGTCCGCCCCGATCTTGCTGGCCGAATACGGAGATTGCCCCTGCAGCGGGTGATCCTCGCTGATGGGCACCGTGATAGCCGTCCCGTAGACCTCACTGGTACTGGTGTGCACCACGCGCGGACGGCCTTGGTCCAGCCCCGCCTGCAAAACGTTGAGCGTGCCTTCCACGTTGGTGCGCACGTAGCTGCGCGGGGCGCGATAGCTGTAAGGGATCGCAATCAGCGCCGCGAGGTGGAACACCACTTCGCAGTCTCGCACGGCGGCCCGGACGCATTCGGCGTCGCCGATGTCACCGGCAAAGACATCCATCTCCCCGACTTGCTCGCTTTGGTCCAGCCAACCCCAGCGTCCCGCGCCGTTGTAGTGCACCATTGCGCGCACTTGGGCGCCTTCTTTCACGAGCTGCTCGGCCAGGTGGCTCCCGATAAATCCGCCCGCACCGGTGACGAGCACTTTCCTTCCTTGGTAGTTCATTTGCGTTTAGACTCGACCTTGTTGGATGTCGACTTGGGCACGCATGTAGTCATCGTGGTGCCCAATGTCGAGCCAATACTCGGTCACGGGGAAGCTCGCCACGGTTTGGCCTTCGTCCATCAGCCGGGCAATCAAATCGGTCATGTCCATGCGGCCGCTATCGCCGAGGTATTCGAAGGCGCGCGGATCGAGCATATAGATGCCCGCGTTCACAAAGTGGACGATGGTCGGCTTTTCGTTGATGCCCACCACGATGCCATCCCGCTCTTGGATGACGCCGTAGGGGATGTAAGTTTCGTGGGCGCGCACCGCCACTGTCATCAGGGCACGGCACTCCTCGTGGTAAGCCTTCATCCGGCGGTAATCCACGTTGGTCAGGATGTCGCCGTTCATCACCAGCATGGTGCGCTCGGGCCGCTCCAGCAGGCGCAGGGCGCCGGCGGTGCCCAGGGGCTCGTCTTCATGGACGTAGTCCATGTTCACGCCGAACTGCGATCCGTCGCCAAAGTGGCCGTGGATCACCTCGGGGCGATAGTGAGTCGTCACGCGCACATCGGCGATGCCACTGGTGCGCAGGCCTTTAATGATGTGCTCCAGCAGGGGGCGGTCGCCCACCTTCAGCATCGGCTTGGGCGTGTCTTCGGTCAGGGGGCGCAGGCGGCTGCCAAAGCCACCGGCCATCACCACCGCTTCCAGGCCGTCATCCAGATCGGGGACGAGGGCGCGCATGGTGTGCATGCCCAGCACCGTGCCCTGCTGGTCCACCACGGGCACCTGCTGCACGGCGTACCGCTTCATCAGGCTCAGCACGTCGGCGGGGCTGGTTTCGGGGGTGACGGTGATGGGGCGCGGACGCTGCTTGCGCTCGGGGCGATCCATCAATTCGGCCAGCCCGCAATCAAGAGTTCGGCCTCCCAGGATGGCGCGGCGGAGGTCGCCGTCCGTCATGCTGTCCAGAATTCGCTGGTTTTCGTCTACCACCAGAACAATGCCGGTGGAATTCTGGTCAATGGCCTGCAACGCATCGCGAACCGTTGCCGTCGGCGGCAACGTCAGGTTCGCAAGCGTTTGAAACCGACTTCCCATAGGACTCCTTCCCCTCTCTATCATAGCCTGAATCGAGGCTAGCGCCCGGGCAATTCAGGCTGTCCCCCCGTAAAACGGGCTGGGACCCCGACCGCGCGGACATCGTCAGGGAGATCGCTGGCCACCACGGCTCCCGCCCCTACCATCACATCCTTTCCGATCGAAGCCCCTTGTCGAATGACGGCTCCGGCCCCGATATGCGTTCGTTCTTGGATGGTGACGCGGCCCAAAACCGTGGCCCCCGGCGCGACGTGAACATACGCCCCGAGGGCGGCTTCGTGCTCGATGGTCGCGTTCGAATTGATGATCGCATGCGGCCCCGTCGTCACGTTGGGGTTCACCACCGCCCCCGGCAGCACCACCGTGCCCGGACCAAGGCT
>CALRVA020000156.1:0-6218 GCA_943371495.1 Archangium gephyra
CACTTTCAAAGTACGCCCGGGCGTGGGCGGGGTATTCCACCGCGAGAACTTCGCCAGCGCCATTGCCGCCCGGGTGGCGGGGGGCGCCTCCAACGCCGATCTCGAACAAGAACTGGCCCGCGTGACCCCGGTTCGGGGCCGTTTTGAACCCGTCCCCAACGACCTCGGCCTCGATATCATCGTGGATTACGCCCACACCCCGGATGCTCTGACCCAGCTTCTCCGCAGCGTGCGCGCCCTGCAACCCCAGCGCATCATTGCCGTCTTTGGGTGCGGCGGCGACCGCGACCGCACCAAGCGCCCCAAGATGGCGGCGGCGGTGGCGGCCGATGCCGACCTGGCCGTGGTGACCAGCGACAACCCCCGCACCGAGGACCCGAATGCCATCTTGCAGGACGTGGTGGCGGGCATCCCGGCGGGTTTCCCGCACGAAGTGGTGGCCGATCGCCCCGAAGCCATCGCCCGCGCCGTGGCCCTCGCGCAGCCCGGCGACATCGTGGTGATTGCGGGCAAAGGCCACGAGGATTACCAAATCATCGGCCACACCAAGTACCCCATGGATGACCGCAATCTAGTCCGGGCCGGACTGGAGGCACGCCGATGAATCTGACTTCCGCCGAACTCGCCGCTCGCCTGGGCGGGGTGTTGCACGGCCCTTCCACGGACCTCACCAACTTCGCCACCGACAGCCGTGAAGCCGGACCGGGCACTGCCTTCCTTTGCATCCAGGGGGCGCAGGTGGATGGCCACACGTTTTGGCCAAAAGCCCATGCCCAAGGGGCCGCCGTGGCCGTGGCCGAGCGAGAAGTCGAAGAACCCTATATCCACGTGCCGAACCTGGTGGAAGCCCTCGCCAACCTCGGCCGCAGTTGGCGCGCCGAGTGGTCGCACCCGGTCATCGGTATCACCGGTAGCAACGGAAAGACCACCACCAAGGAGCTGATCGCCGCCGCACTGCGTTCTCGGGGGCCGGTGCTCAAGAGTCCGGGTAACCGCAACACCGAGTACACCTCGCCGCTGGTGTGGGCGGAAGCGGCGGGCAAGGGTATTGCCGTGATCGAGATGGCCATGCGCGGCTTCGGGCAAATCGCGCACCTGGCCCGCATTCACCAGCCTACGGTCGCGCTCATCACCGGCATCGGCACCGCCCACGCCGAGATGGTGGGCAACCGCGAAGGCATCTGCCGCGCCAAGAGCGAGCTTCTGCTGGCCCTCCCTGCCAACGGCTTGAGCATCCTGCCCGCCGATGACGACTTCATCCAAGACCTCCGCGCCGCCGCCCCCGGGCCGGTGCGCACCTTCGGCTTCGCCCCCGAATCCGATGTGGTCATTACTGGCTATCGCGCCCTCAGCCTCACCGTCTGCCAAGTCGCGGTGCGCGTGGATGGCACGCCCTACGAGTTTGAACTGCCCACCGTGGGCCGGCACAACGCCAAGAACGCCGCCGCCGCGATTGCCGTGGCCACGGGGGTGGGCATCGACACCGCCACTGCGATCGCGGACCTCGCCCACGCCGAGTGGCCGCCCATGCGCCTCGAAATCCGCGAGAGAGACGGCGTGACGATCATCGTGGACACCTATAACGCCAGCCCGGACAGCACGGTGGCCGCCATCCGGAGCCTGCGCGAGGCCCCCATCGCGGGTCGCCGCCTGGCGGTGCTGGGCGAGATGCGCGAACTCGGTGACTTTTCCGAAGGCGGGCACCGCCTCGTTGGTCGCGCGCTTATGGAATCCGAACTGGATGCCGTGCTCCTCACGGGCGGCCCCACCAAGTTCATCGAAAGCGAAGCCGTGCAAGCCGGATTCCCGCCCGAGCGGATTCAATCCCTCGACGCTCCCGACCCGGTGGCCATCCACACCTGGATGCAACAAGCCCAGCCCGGCGATGCGATCCTCCTGAAGGGGAGCCGCGCTCTCGGCCTTGAGCGCGCCTTGGAGGTCACCACCCCGTGAAGCCTGAGCACTTTCTCATCCCCCTGGCGGTGGCCTCTGTCTTCGCCCCGCTTTGGATGGCCGCCCTCCGCGCCATGCGCAGCGGTCAAAACGTGAGCGCCCACCTGGCCGAGCACGCCCACAAGCAGGGCACCCCCACCATGGGCGGCATGATTATGCTGGTGGCGATGCTGGTCGGGTGCGCCGTCAGCATCCCCGCTCCCTACAACATCTCGGCCCTGGCGCTCGTCCTGGGGTTTGGCGCCGTGGGGTTCATTGACGACTACGTGGTGCCGCGCCGGGTGCAGGGTTCGCGCGGGCTAGGCTGGAAGCCCAAGCTTGCCATGCAGGTCGCGGCCAGCGTCGGCAGCCTGTGGCTGGGCGGCTTCCGCGAGGTCACGCCCTTCCTCATCGGGGTTTTCCTCCTGCTCTTTATGAGCAATGCCTACAACTTTGCCGACGGCCTCGATGCCCTGGCGGGTGGCCTCGGCGTCATCCTTGCGGGCACGCTCGGGCTATGGGCGTGGGCCACCGGCAACACCGCCATCGCCATCGCCATGGGCGTGCTGGGGGTCGGGTTCTTGCCGTTCCTGGCATTCAATCGTCCGAAAGCCAAGGTGTTCATGGGCGACGTGGGCGCGCTTCCCATCGGGGCGCTTTTTGGCTGGGCTTTCTTGCTCCTGGGCACCAATGCGCAAGGGCAAATCATGCCCGCCGCCTTCTGGCCGCTGCTGGTCATCTCCATTGTGATGTTGATCGAGCTCATCCCCGTGCCGCTCCAAATCGCCAGCGTCAAGCTGCGCGGCAAGCGGATGTTCTCGTTCAAGACGCCGGTGCATCACGGCTTCCAGAGTGCGGGTTGGCTGGAGCCCCGCATCGTGGCGATGTTCTATGTGGTGCAGATCCTCGTCAGTGCCGTCGGTCTGGTGATGTTCGCCCCCACTCGGCCTTACGCGCCGTACCTCGCCGCTGGGTTACTCTTGATTTTCGTCCTCAGTCCGTGGCGTTGGTCGCAGTGGGCCAAAGATAAGGCCAAGCCCGCCGAACCCGCCCCCCACGCCACCCCGGGAGAAGCCTGATGCGCCTGGCCGTACTTGGTCTCGGGATTAGCGGGGTCGCGGTGGCCCGTGCCGCCGTGGAGCAGGGCTGGGCGCCCGTGGTCTATGACGAGCGCATGGCCGAAAGCCCGGCCACGCTCCGCAATTTGGATGCCCTCGGGGCCATAGGTGTAGAGGTTGTCACCGGCTGGTTTGGGCGGCTAGCCGACGACGAATACGATGTCCTGGTGGTCAGCCCCGGTTTTCCGCCGCAGCACCCGGCCATCCTCGCTGCCGACCGCGCCGGAAAGCCGGTGTGGGGCGAAATCGAGTTCGCCTTCCGCATTGCCAAGGCCCCCATGGTCGCCATCACCGGCACCAACGGCAAGAGCACGGTCACCGTCCTCAGCTGGAAACTCGTGAGCTCCAGCGGCCGCCGCACCTGGCTGGCGGGGAACATCGCCGGCAGTGGCTACTCCGAGCACACCCTCACCGATGCCGCGCGTCTCGCCGCCGCTGAGGACATCATCGTTGCGGAAATCAGCAGCGCGCAATTGGAACGCATTGACACCTTCGCCCCCCAGGCGGCGTGCGTACTCAACGTTACGCCCGACCACCTGGACCGCTACCCCGACTTCGCCACCTATCGCGCCACCAAGCTCAAGTTGCTGGACGCCGTGGCCCCGGGCGGCACCATCGTCCGCATCGCGGGCGCACCGGGCCTCGAGGACCTCGACCCCGCTCGCCTTGGAGTCATTGTCAAAACCATCGAAGAAGCCAGCATCGCCGACCCCAACCTCGATCTCCCGGCTGGCACGCCGCCGCTGAACTGGGATGATGCGGCAATTTATGGGCGCATCGGGCGCAGCAACTTTGCCGCCGCCTACCACCTCGCCTGCGCGGTGGTGCCGAACGTCGACCCGCACCTTGCCCTCCAGGGCTACACCGGCCTCACGCACCGCATGGAGCGCGTGGGCGAGCGGGACGACATCCTGGTCATCAACAACTCAATGTGCACTAATCCCGGGGCCGTCATCGCCAGCAGTCAATCGCTCAATCGACCTCAAATCCTCCTCATGGGCGGGCACAACAAGGGGCTGGACTTCGCGCCGGTTGCCGAATATCTCAAGACCCAACCCCACCAGGCCATCCTCTTTGGCCCGGTGACCGAAGCCTTCCGCAATTGCCTGGATGCGCCTCACGTCCCCGATCTGCCGGCGGCATTCGCCTTAGCGGTTGAAAAATGTGCAAAAAAGGGGGCCATTCTTCTCGCGCCGGGTTGCGCCAGCGCCGAGCCATACGCTAACTTTAAGGAGCGCGGAGATCACTTCCGCGACATTGCCAAGGAATGGCTAGAAAAATGACAAGGGTCACCGGACGCGACCCGCTATTGACCGCTTTGGCGAGCCTCGCCACGGTTCTTGGCGTGTTTTTTGTATGGAATGCGGCGTACGTGCAGAGCGCGGCCGAGGGGCGGGCATTCCCGTTTGACCCCATCATCACCGTTTTCCAGTTCCTGTTCGTGGCCTTGCCACTCTATTTTTGGATCGGAAGTCAAAAAGAATCGCGCCTCCGCAAGTGGGTCATCCCCGCCGGGGTGCTCTCGTTCCTCCTGCTGGCCGCGGTGCCGCTGGTGGGGATCAAGCGCAACAATGCTCGCCGTTGGATCGGTATCGACGGGACGCCTTTGGTCATCCAGCCCGCTGAATTCGCCAAGCTGGGCATCGTCTTGGCGCTGGCCCTCGGTCTAGCTCTCTATTGGGAACGCCGCGCCCAGCGCACCAACCCCAAGGCGCGTCGCCTGCCGGGGGCGGCCAAGTATTGGGTGTGGCCTACGGTGGGCACCTTCTTCATGGCTGGGGCCGTCATTGCCCAGCCGGACATGGACACGGCCGCCGTCATGGCCCTCATGAGCGTGCTCATGCTATGGATGGGCGGCATCAATCGCCGCGTGGTGCTCACTTTGCTCACCGGGGGCGTGGTCTTGCTCCTGGCCGTGGCCGCCACCGCGCCCTACCGCTTTGAGCGCATGATCAAGCACTTCGATCGCGAGAACATCGCGGTGCGCGAGGGCGTGGGCTACCAAACCGCGATTAGCTCCGATGCCATCAACCGGGGCAACCTTTTTGGCGTGGGCTTCACCGAAGGCCAGGCCAAAGTCAAGCTCCCCGAGGTCACCAGCGACTACATCATGACCACGGTGGGCGAGGAGTTCGGCTTCGCCGGCTTCCTCATCGCGTTCTGTGTCATCGCCGGCATCGTGGGGCGCCTGTGGTACCTCTCGCTAAGCATGAACGGCTTGTTCGGCCGGTTTGTGCTGCAAGGTTTGTGCGTGTGGATGGCCCTGCAGGCGGGGCTCAACTTGATGATGGCGAACGGCACCCTGTGGACGATGGGCTTGCCGATGCCGTTCTTCAGCGACGGGTTCTCGAGCTTGCTTGCGCTCTGGATTGGCCTCGGCGTCGCCCAGGCGTGTTTGCGCGAAGACGCGGCCTACGAGCCGGTGGACGAGTCGTACTTTGAAGAAGACGAGCCCGTCCGCCCGGCCCGTCGCGCCCGCCCCGTGCGCCGACCTCTGCCGCAGGCGACTCGCCGCCCGCAGACGCAACCCAAGCGGCGGCCCGCCCCCCAGGCAGTGCGCAAACCCGCCCCCCAGCCGGTGCGAAAGCCCGCTCCCCGACCCAACGCCAAGGCGCCCGTGCGGCGTCCGGTGCCCGGGTCACCTCAGTTCCAATCCATGCAAAGGGAGGCAGCCTATGCGTCTGGTCGTGACCGGCGGCGGAACGGGCGGACACGTCTACCCGGCGCTTGAGGTCGCTCTCGGCGCCCAGCGGCGCGAGTGGGATGTCCAGTACTTCGGCAGCTTCCGGGGGCAAGAAGGCGACGCGTGTCAGCGCGTCGGCTTGCGCTTTACGGCCTTTGCCAGTGAGCCGGTTTATTCGCTGAAGTCGTTCCGGGGTCTGCGGGCTCTCGTGCGGCTGTACCAAGCCAGCGTGCAAGCGGGGAAGACCCTGCGCCGGGAAGGTGCCGAAGCGGTGTTCGCCACGGGGGGCTATTCCAGTGCGCCCATATTGCGAGCCGCCCAGCGGCTGGGCATCCCGACGGTATTGCACGAGCAGAACGCCGTGCCCGGGCGTACGCAACAATTGATGTCGAAGCGGGCGGCGGCGGTTTGTACGGTGTTTGCTGAGGCCGAATCGCACTTCCCGGGGGCGCGAGTCGTGCGTACCGGGATGCCTGTACGCAAGG
>CALRVA020000157.1:0-6217 GCA_943371495.1 Archangium gephyra
AACTCGACCCGGGCTTGCCGCGCAATCAGCATCGCGCCCCAGGCCGCACCCAGCCACACCAGGGCCGTCAGGCTGAAGCCCACTAGCAGCCGCTGGCCGTACTGCGCCTTCACCCGGGCCGGCGCATTCTGCGGCGGGACGTCGCGGAACTGCAATGCCAATAAGAGCAACCCGGCCAGACCGGTCACTACCAGGGCCGTTACGATGACTTTGAGCCGCATGCGTATCTCAATCTCTCCACGCCCTCGGCGATACTCGGGGCCCGCATCAAGTAGCTCCCGGTGACAAAGGCGGTGGCCCCGGCATCGGCCAAGTCCACAATCGTGTCGTGGTCCACGCCGCCGTCCACATGGATTTCTACGTCGGGTCGCCAGGCCCGGATTTGCGCAATCTTTTCCAGCGTGCTGCGGATGAGCGACTGCCCACCCCATCCCGGGTTCACCGTCATCACCAGCACCGCATCCGCGAGGTCCAGCACCGGATAAATCGCCTCGGCGGGAGTCCCCGGGTTGAGAGCGATGCTCGCCTCAAGCCCGCGCGACTTCAGTTCCTGCATCAGCCGGTGGCTGTGGACGGTGGCTTCCACGTGGAACGCAATCCGCTCGCACCCCGCCTTATGAAAGGCCTCAAAGTGCAGTTCCGGCGTGTGCGTCATCAAGTGGACATCAAAGGGCAACGTCCCCTCGGAGCGCAGCGCGCGCACCAAGTCCGCACCAAACGTGATGGGGGGCACAAATTGGCCGTCCATCACATCAAAGTGGATCCCATCCACCCCGGCGGCGACCATCTCCCGCACCGCCGGACGAAACTCAGCCGGATCGCAGGAGAGGATGCTGGGCGTGATGCGCATGGGGATTAGCGACTCCTTGAGGTGGCCTCGCTGGCCGTCTTGGTCTGCTGCGCCACAAACTCGCCGTTGTAGAACACGCGGAACGTGGCCTCGTTGCCCACCCCTTCCGCCGTTACGGTGATGCTATCGCCCGGGGCGTGCTCCTTCTCGTAGACCATGCGGGTGCGCTGCTCGTCCGTCAGTTCCACCCGCACCAGCACCTTCTCGGTGAACTCGGTACTCAACTGGAACTTGGCGGTGTATTGGTAGCGCTGAGACATCGAGTTGCTCGAGACGCGGCGATCTCCCGCACTCAGTGTCACCACCACCCGGGTATCCCGCCGGACCTTCTTGCCTTGCTCGGGCAGCATCGAAACGATCATGCCTTCGGCCAAGTCCTTGCTTCGCACGCGGTTGGGCGACTCTTCCAGGGTCAACTCCAGAGCGTCCATCATGCTGCGGGCTTCGGCCATGGTCCGGCCTCGCAGGTCGGGTAGCTCCACCACGTTGCCGCCCGCGCTGAGGATGACGCCGACCGTCGAGTTTTCCCGGGCATTTTTCTTCCCCGAATTCGGATCCGTCTTGATGACACTGCCGCGCGGCTGGGTGTCGCTCACCTCGCTCCGTACGACCGCCATGTTCAGCTTCGCCTTTTTGAAGGCGGCTTCCGCTTCGGTGCGCGACATGCCCACCACGTTCGGCACATCCACCAGCGGCGGCTTTTGCGAATTGAAGAATAGCCATCCGCCCACGGCGGCGAAGGCCGCAATGGTGCAGAGCAGAACCAGGGCTGTGAGACAAGCCGGGGCGCGATCGGGATCTTTCACTCGCTTCGCTTTCACTTTAGCCGGAGCGGGCTCGCCTGGCGTGGTGCTGGCGTCCGTCGTTCGCTTCGGCTGCGGATTGGCCACGTTTAACGACGGAGCGACAGAAGGAGCGTCGTCTTGATCCAGACTCACCGCCGGCCGGATGGGCCACGTGAGCGGCCGCCCGAACCGGAGCGCATCGCTGAGGCTCTTCAAGTCCTGTTGCAGTTCGTTGACATCGCGGTAGCGATCGCTGGGAGTGCGGCTGAGGCATCGCTTCACCAGTTCTTCGAGCGCCGTGGGGACGGAGCTGTTGAGCTGCCGGATGGGCACCCAATCGCCCGCCGCCTGCCGCGCCGCGATGCTGGTGGAGGTATCGCCGGGGAACGGCATCCGCCCGGTAAGCATTTGGTAAATCAGCACGCCGAGCGCGTAGACATCGGTGCGGACGTTGGGCGAGGAATCCGACTGCAGTTCCGGCGCCATGGAGGGGGCCATGGTGCGATACACCGCCCTGCCGATCCGCTCGCTGGCCCCGTAGGCTTCCCAAAAGCCGCCCATCACGAGCTTGACTTGATCTTGGGGAGTGCACATGACGTTGCGCGCCGAGAGATCGCCGTGCACAAGGCCGGACTGGTGCAGGGCCAACAGACCATCGCAAATGCCGATGGCAATCTCTAAGGCCACCGAGACACTGAACGAAGACAGGCGGCGAAGCCGATCTTCCAGCGAGACGCCCGGGGTGTGCTCGCACACCAGGAAGGCAGGCACCTCGTCTCGGTTCCAACTGTAAACTCGCTCGATGTGCGGGCTGAGGACGCCTAGCTGCTTGTCCATGACCACGCGGACCGCGCCCAAGAACTCGGTTTCCAGATCTAAGCCCGTGCGAATGGCCCGGACCGTGACTTCGCGGTTCGCCACGCGGTCCAGGGCCTTGTAAGTCTCGAAAACCGGCCCTTCATCCCCTTCCTGCAGGAGCTCATAGCGCCCGCCCAGCACGGAACCGATCATGCCGATCGTGACTCCTCAGCTTCTGAACTCGGCTCGGCCTCAGAAGATGTCGATTTGGCGAAGCCTAAGGCCACCCCCGCCACCAAGAGAAGCAACGCCAGACTGCGAATGGCCGGAACATCGACCTGCGCGGCATACTGCGCGGCCGTCCCATTAAAGAAATGGTACTGACTGGCCGCATAGCCCAACCCCAAGATCAGGGTCAACAAGATGACGTATCCGAATCGCAGTCGTTCCATCAGGTTTGCAGGGCTTTGCGAACGTCGTCAGCGTCGACGTCGGTGTGCAGTTTACACGCCCCGTAACCATGCAACAGAGCCAAGGCGAGGTGAGTGCCCACTGCCTTCTTATCTTTGCGCATATAGGGCAGCAGATCCTCGAATTTAAGCCCGGTGGGGAGGGCGGTGGGGAGACCGTGCGCCTGGCACATTTCACGCAGATCGTCGACCACGTCGGGTTGGATGAGGCCGAGGCGGGCGCTGAGCTGGGCTTCGACCACCATGCCAATACTCACGGCCTCGCCGTGGACATATTCCGCGTAGTTGGTGACGGCCTCGAGGGCATGGCCGATGGTATGCCCAAAGTTGAGAGTGGCGCGGATGCCCAGGCGTTCGAACTCGTCCGCTTCCACGACCCGGGCCTTGATGGCGACGCTGGTCTGGATGATTTGGGGCAGTCGCGGGTCGTGGGCATCGTGCACGGGGTCTTTGAGGGTCTCGATGAGTTCGGGGCTGGCAATCCAGGCGGCCTTGATCACTTCGGCCATTCCTGCTCGCAGTTCTCTTGCGGGGAGCGTGGTGAGGGCATCGAACGGGATGACGACCCGCTGCGGCGGCCAGAATGCTCCGGCCAGGTTCTTGCCGGCGGCGAGGTCCACCCCCACTTTGCCGCCCACACTGCTATCGACCATGGCGAGCAGGCTGGTGGGAACCTGGACGAGCGGGACCCCCCGCATGTAACTGGCGGCCACGAACCCCGCGAGATCGCCCGTGACCCCTCCACCGATGGCGACAACGGTGTGTGATCGGAGCGCCCCGAGTGGGGCCAGTTGCTCGTGGAGTTGGCCAGCCATCGCCCACGTCTTGCTGGCTTCGCCCGCCGGGAACGCGAGCCGGGGAAGGCTGAGCAAGTTCTCCGGGAGAAGTGGCTCGACATTCGTATCGGTGATGAGGATCGCCTTCTCGGGGAGTTGGGCCGCCACGTCCGCCCACTGCCCCCACACCACCTGGTATTCGCCCGCGTGGTGCTTTACGGTGAGGGCCATGCGCATGCCTCCATCACATGTTTCGCGACCACTTCCGGCTCGTCTTCCGTCACGTCCACAATCACATCCGCTTGAGCGTAAAGCGGGGTGCGGGCATCAAGGATCGCTTTCACCCGGTCTTGCCAATCGTCATGAGCCAAGAGAGGGCGCCGCATGCGGCCCCGTTCAAGTCTCACGGCCAGGACTTCCAAGCTGGCGCGCAGCCACACCACCTTGCCGCGTCGTCGCATCTCAATCCAGTTGGCTTCTCTCAGAACGACCCCGCCGCCCGTGGCGATGACGCAGGGTTCGTCGGGGAGTTGCCGGAGTTCATTGGCTTCGTGGTCGCGAAACGTCTGTTCACCAAGCCGCTCGAAGAGCCAGGGCACGCTGTGGCCTAAGTTGCGGGCAATCACCCGGTCGAGGTCATGAAAAGGGACCTCGGCCAGATCGGCAATGGTGCGCCCCATGGTGGATTTGCCACTGCCCATCATTCCAACAAGGATGAGTGATTGCATTGAAAAAAGGAAACGGCCTCCGGGATACCCCCAGAGACCGTTTGGATCAGTGACCGAGGCGGGACTACGGTCCGCCGAGGCCGTTCTCATCGGCCGCCACGATCTTGGGCGTGACGAAGATGATGAGTTCTTGCGTGTTGTACGACTTGTTTTGACCGCGGAACAGGCGTCCGATGATCGGCAAGTCGCTCAGCAGCGGGATGCGGCTGGTGGAGACACGGTCTTGCTTACGAGTGAGGCCACCCAGAGCAATCGTTTCGCCATCCTTCACCGTGGTCACCACGGCCAGACCTTGGTTGAGAAGGTCGGGGATTTCCGTTCCATCCGGGCTTCGGCGGATTTCACCGAATTCCGACACCTGCGGGGTGAGGAACATGGTGATGGTGCCGTCGCCGTTCACGCGGGGCTTCACGTTAATGAAGGTGCTCGACGTGATCGGAATCGGGTTGAAGGTGGTGGTGATCCCACCGGGGCCGTTCTGCGTGGTCGCCGAGAAGATCGTCGTTTGCACCTGACTGAACAGGAACGCCGGTTGGTTTTCCAGCGTGCGGACGATCGGGGCGCTTACGACGCGACCGTTACCTTCGGAGAGGAAGGTGCGGAGGCGAGTTGCCACGTTGCCCGTGCTGTAGTTGATGAACACCGGGTCGCTGGTTCGAGCGAACGAACCGGGACGGTTACCGGCGAAAATCGTGCCACGGGTGTAGAGCCAGTCAATACCGAGCGACGTTTCCAGCGAGCGGGAGGTCGTCACGAATTCGAGCTTGATCAGAACCTGGCGCGGGGCCACGTCCAGTCGCTCGATCACGCCACGGAGTTCGCTGATCGCGTCGGCCGTACCGAAAACGAGGAGGCTGTTTGTCGCCGGATCCCACACGACTCGGTCAATGCCTTCCGGCACGAGACCGGTTCCGCCTTCAAGACCGAGGTCGAAGTTACCGCCGCCGCCTTGGCCACCCTGGCCGCCGCCGCCACCGAAGTTGCCGCCGCCGCCTTGGCCACCGCCGCCACCGCCACCCGGGATACCCTGATTAGCGCCTTCCGTCGGAAGGGAGATGGCATCACGGCCGTTGTAGACCGGTTGCCCCACACCAACGATGGAGTCCGGCTTCGGAGGAACGGACATTCCTTGGTTCGAGAATCCAAGAATCTGGTTCCCGAAGTTGAACATGTCATCCCAGTCGGTGTTACGGAACTCACCCTTCGACTGCTTGAGCAGGTGAAGAAGATAGTCCGCCCCCAGGTGATTGGCGGCGATGCGCTCAATCACGACCGGTCGCTTCAGGATCGGCGAGAGGTCGGGAGTGACCGTCGTGCCACCGGATTGCGCCGGAGCGGAGCCCGGACGCAGGATCCACACCCCGCCTTCGTCCTGGACCGCATAGGCACCAGCCGCTTCGGCGATGTATTTGATCGCCTGCTCGGCGGTCGTGTCCTTGAGGGTCAAGGAGATCCGTCCGTAGGCATCCGACGGGCGAATGACGAAGTTCATACCGGTCTGCTCACCAAGTGCGCGGACCGCCGCCTCCAGGCTTGCATCCTGGAGTACGACGTCCACCTTAGTGGAGAGCTGACCTTGGGCGAGAAGTGACGCCGCAAGAGTCACGGCAGCCAACGCTGTGCAAAGGAATCGCATGTTCATGAAAGGGTCGTTAGTTGTCGATTTGAGATGGGCTTATCTCGAGCCGCGGCCACCACCGCCGCCACCGAAACCACCGCCGCCGAAGCCGCCGCCGCCGCCACCAATGCCGCCGCCGCCGCCGCCAAAGCCGCCACCGCCGCCGCCGAAGCCGCCGCCACCAAAGCCGCC
>CALRVA020000158.1:0-5912 GCA_943371495.1 Archangium gephyra
GCCACCCGGAAGGCAATATTGAGCACGCCCTCTTGGGTTTCGTTCAGGTCCAGCAGGCGGCTCAGGAGGAGCGGCCCCATCTCGCTGATGGTGGTCCGCACGCGGTGGCCTTGCTCGCCGTAGAGATCCCAGAAAATCGTAGGCGAGGCCGCGTACGTCAGCGTGCCCAGGCCGATTTGGGTGGCGCGCTCTTCCAGCTTCGGCTTGCCGCCGCCGGGCTGGCTCATGCCGCTCAGGTCGCCCTTAACGTCGGCCATGAACACCGGCACGCCGATGGCGCTGAACTGCTCCGCCAAAATCTGCAGGGTCACGGTCTTCCCCGTCCCGGTGGCCCCCGCAATCAACCCGTGGCGGTTGGCCAACTTGGGCAGCAACTCCACCGGGCCTTCGCCCAATCCGACAAACAAGCCTTCACTCATGACTTTGCGGGAGATTACCGTGATGCCTCCCCTGTTCTCTGCCGACAATGACATGAGAACCACCATGTCCTACACTGTGTCCGTCATCGTTTTGGGAGGCTGTCGTCCCGACATTCTGAGGGCGGCCAACACGCCCCACCTCGACCGGCTCATCACCCAAGGGGCATGGACCATGGAGGCCCGCACGGTGGCGCCTAGCCTCACCTTGCCCGCACTGACCAGCCTGATGCATGGGGTGGACGTGAACAAACACGGCCTGCGCAGCGAGGAACCCGAAGCCCCCGTGAAGAACGGCCACAGCCTGGTGGACGCCATGGGACGGTTCCGCCGCCGCTGCGGATTCTTTATCAACGGCCCGGCCTTCCGGGATGCGTTCCAGTCGCCCGGGGTGACGGAAGCCTATCTGCGCCGCGACTGCGAGCACCCCGAAAGTGACGCCAAGGTGGTGGCCGCCGCCATGCGCAGCATGGAAGAAGCTCCGCTGGAACTAGCCATGATCTACCTGGGCCACATGAAGGCCATGGGGCAGATGCATGGCTGGGGTAGCGCTGCGCAGATTGCCGCGCTGGAACGAGCGGACCGATTGATTGGGGATTGGCAGGAAGATGTGGACAGCTACGGCCTGATGCACACCACCCTGGTGGTGGCGGACCACGGCGGGCACGAACGCCAGCACGGCACCGGCCTGCCGGAAGATATGACGATCCCCTGGATTCTGCACGGCCTGGGCGTCAAGCCCGGTCCGATTCAAGGCCCGGTGCGCATTTTTGATAGCGCCCCCACCATTGCCAAGCTGCTGGACCTCCCCAACGACCGGGGATGGGAAGGCCAGGCCGTGGCCCAGGCCCTCGCCGCCTAACTTTCACGGCAAACCAAAAGAGAAACCCCCAGCACCCGGTGAGGGCCTGGGGGTTTGCTTTGCTAGCTTGATGCCAGCTTAGCGCTGAGCGATGGGCACGTAGTTCGTCACGCCCTTGCCTTCGTAGATGCACGAGGGGCGGATGAGACGGTTGTTGTCCAGTTGCTCGATCATGTGAGCACACCAGCCGCTGGTGCGGGCGATCACGAAGATCGGGGTGTAGAGCGGGATGGGGATGCCCAGCAGGTAGTAGGCGTAGGCGGCCGGGAAGTCCACGTTCGGGAACAGTTGCTTCTCGTCCCACATCACCTTTTCCATCGCGTCGGCAATTTCGCCCCACTTGGTGTTGCCCATGCGCACGCCAATGTCCTTGGCGATCTTGGTGAGGTAGCCCGCGCGGCTGTCGCTCTTGCGATATTCGCGGTGCCCAAAGCCCATGATCTTCTTCTTGGTGGCCAGCGCGTCGCGGGTCCAAGCTTCGGCTTCTTCCGGCGAGTTGAACTGCATGAGCATGTGCATGGCTTCCTCGTTGGCGCCGCCGTGGAGGGGGCCCTTGAGGGTGCCGATGCCCGTCGCGATCCCACTGTAGAGGTCGCTGAGGGTGGCCACCGTCACGCGCGCGGCAAAGGCGCTGGCGTTAAAGGTGTGCTCGGCGTACAGGGTCAGGCTGGCGTCCATCACCTTCACGGTGTAGTCGTCGGCCTTCTCGCCGTGCAGCATGTAAAGGAAGTTGGCGGCAGTGTTCAGGTTGGCGTCGGGGGCCACCGGCTCCTTGCCTTGCGAGAGGCGGTAACCCGCCGTCACGGCCGTAGCGGCCTTGGCGATGATGCGGACGGCCTTGCGGACGTTAGCATCGTGGTCGGTCGGCTCGGCTTCGTAGTCGGCGTCGAACGCACCGAGGACGCTGTAGGCCACCTTGACCTGGTCCATCGGGTGCATGTTCTTGGGGCAAGCGCGGAGGGCATCAATGACGGCACCCGGGAGTTCGCGTTCGGCGGCCAGGGTGGCGCGGAAGGCGTCCAATTGCGCTTGCGTCGGCAGGTCGCCGTGCAGCAGCAGGTAGGCCGTTTCTTCGAAGCTGCCGTGCTCGGCCAGCTCGTGGACGTTGATGCCTCGGTAGGTCAGGCTGCTCGTTTCCACGTCGATATGGGAAATCGTCGTGATGCCGGCAATGACACCCTGCAGGCCGGGGCTGTAGTTCGGGTACTCCGTCGTTGCGCTCATGATTCGGTTGGTGGTCCGTTCGCCAATCTGTCTACGAGGCTCGGCACGTCAGCGTCCTTGCATAGAGGGCCTCCTTGCCCTGCCGATCCGTATGTCCTCCAGTCTACACCAGCCACTTTGAGGGACCCAGGGGAACTGCGGCCCCAGTAGAATAACCGCATGAATCCGATTGAACATCGCATCCAACGCCTTGAACGCCAGAACCGCGTGCTGACCGGCCTGGTGGTGGCCCTGGTGATGGGCGTGGCCGCGACGGCCCTGATCGGTGCGGGCGACGGCCCCAAGGACATTGAGGTCCGCACCCTTTCCATCCGCAATGACGACGGCCAACTCGTGGGATACATGGGCGCGTGCGACAAGGGCAGCGAACTTGTCCTCTTCAACAAGAAGTCGTACACCGGCCTGCACCTGGAGGCCACCGAAGACGGCGGGATCATCACCCTGAACCACCCCAACGAGAACCCCGCCCTCACGCTCTCGGCCAACGAGGCGACCGGCAAGATCAGTGCCGCCAGCCCCGAAAAGGTGAGCCGAGGAGACTGGCCCTAAGCCCGAGAGATCCACCCCATGACTGCCCTGGCCCTCGCGACGATCCTACTCAGCACCCCCATGGAAGCTTCACGCCCCGAAACCATCCCCGGCCCCTCCTTTGCCGCCTGGACGAAATGGGACACCCAGGGCGAAGGCTATGTGCGCACCCTGAACCCGGATCGCCCCTGGACGGAGTTGGTGCTGAGCTGGAACGCCACCCTGGAGCCGGGCGCACGAATTGACTGGTACGCCGAAGTGCCGGGGGCACCGCAGCCCTACCACCTGGGCACCTGGGCCGAGAGCGCGGAGCAGGGCCGGGGCAGCACCAACGGCCAGAAAGACGACTTCGGCGCCGTCTACACCGACACCCTGGTGCTCAACCAACCCGCCACCACCGTCACCATCCGCGCCACGGTCTCCGGCGGGGCGAGGATCAAATTTGCCAGCGTGGCCTTGACTGACCCCAACGCCCCGCAAACCTCGCTCGAACCCAACCGCAAAGCCTGGGGCCGCGTCATTGAAGCCCCGCGCCTGGCGCAGATGAACTACCCCAACGGCAACGTGATCTGCAGCCCCACCGCGCTGACGATGGTGATGAACTTCTGGGCCGACAAGCTCGGCCGCGAGGACCTGCGCAGCGACGTGCCCGCCACCTGCGAGGGGGTTTACGATCCGGGGTGGGAAGGCACCGGCAACTGGTCGTTCAATGCCGCCTTTGCGGGTTCAAAGCCCGGGTTCCGCGCCTACGTGGCCCGCCTGAGCGCCCTGCCCGAACTGGAAGATTGGATTGCCCACGGCTGGCCGGTGGTGACCTCGATCAGCTATTCCCTGCTGAAGGGCGAAGAGCAGCGCCGCCCCAACGACGGACACCTGGTGGTGCTGGTGGGGTTCACCCCCGATGGCGACCCGATCTTTAACGATCCCGGCCGCAATGTGGTGCGCATGACATACAAGCGCGCCGATTTTGAGCGGGCGTGGGCGCACAGTGCCCGCACGTGCTACCTGGTGTATCCCCGGCAGATGGTGCCGCCCCGATCTCGAACCGGCCTGTGGTTAGACCGGTTCGATCCCGAAGCTCCGGCGCGCTAACTACGCGCGGCCGTTGAGCCAGTTGAGGCGCATCCGCACCACGTTGTTGGCGGTGCCGCGCTGGCGTCGGATTTCCACGCCCGGGGCCACCGTTTCGCCCACGGTCAGGCTCACGTTGCGGGTCTGCCCGTCCGCGCCCTTCACCACCAGGTTCAGCGTGTCGCCCACCCGGATGTCTTCCATCAAGTGTTCCGCCGCGTCTAGCTGGTCGCGCATGGTGTCTTGGTCGAACTTGATGCTGCCAATCTGGGTGATGACGTCATCTGCGTTCAGTCGGCCTTCGGCGAGGGGGCGCACCGTGCGCACCACCAGGCCACCCTTGTCTGGCTGCGCCAAATAGACGAAGCCAATATCCAGGGAGCGGCGCTCGGTTTCGGTCCAGGTGAGGCCCAGCTTTTGGAGCTGTTCTTCCACCGGCAGGTAGCCCGGGCCGTGGATAAGCTTGTCGTAGAACGGCGCAATATCTGGCCCCGCCAGCTTGATGGAAATGGTGCGGATGGCATCTTCGGGGAAGCCCGGCTTGTCGTCCTTGGTCATGCGCCACAGCTCCCGCATCACGTCGTCCAGCGAATACTTGTTGCCGGTGCGGTGTCGGATTTCGGCATCCAGGCAGAACCCGGCGGCGAACCCATAGTTATAGTAACTAATGCCAAAACCGTTACTATTCCCGCGGCCGTTGTTGGTTTCACCCACGCGGCGGCTCGATTCATCCGGGCTGACCTTGCCCCAGTTTTCGTTGCGCCGCACCGCGTTGGTGTTGCTGATGATCCGCGTGAACATGTCCTGGTCGTTGTGCTGACCGCTGCGGGTGAGCAGCAGGTGGGCGTAGTAGTCGGTCACGCCTTCCAGCCACCACAGCGCGCCCGTCACGGGCAGCTTGGTGTAATCGAACGGGCCGAGCACTTCACTGCGGATGCGCTTCACGTTCCAGAGGTGGAAGTATTCGTGGCTGAACACGCCGACCGCGCCCTTGCCCATGCCCGCGCCGTAGCTGATTTGGGTGCTGCTCAGGTGCTCCAGGCCGCCCGCGCCGTCGTGGGCGTTGTTCACGTTGAAGTGCCACACGTACTTGGTGTCCGGGTAGCCGCCGAAGAAGTCGATCTGGGTATCGCTCACCTGCTTGCAGGATTCGATCAGGGCTTCGGCATCCACAAACTGGCGGCCCACCCCGCGCAGGGCGATCTCGTGCTTGGCGCCCCGGGCGGTGTAAGTCAGCATTTGCAGGTCGCCGGCGCTCACCGGGTTGTCGGCCAGCACGTCATAGGTGGGGGCGCTCCAGGGTTGGCCCGCCGGCACATCGGGGAGGCCGTGCGAGATGCGGTCCCCGGCCGGAACATTGATCCGTAACGTGCAAGGCTCTTGGGTGCGCCCTTCCACGTAGAGGTAGGTACTGGGGCCGCTCCAGTGCAACACGCCAGTGGCGTCTTTGCTCGTCGGGACGGCGTAAGTGACGCGCACGCGCTGGCCGCGACGGGCCGGAATCGCCCAGCGATCCTTATCATTGGTGGCCTGCACGGTCTGGCCATTTACGGTGACGGCCAGGTTTTGCACGGCGGCAAAGTTGTCGCGGAGCACGTAGGCGCCGGGCGCCCAATTGGGCATACGGACGGCCGTGCCATTGGGAGAAGCCGCGAATTCGAGAGTGACAGTGAGCTTGTCGGCCGGGTTCCCGTAGGCCACGGTGTAGTCCACCTGGGCCTGGGCCACTCCGGCGGCCACCAGCGCCAAGGCGAGGAAAGATGCGCGCATCTTCCGCTTTTACCGCGAATGGTTTACGATCGTCACCGGTT
>CALRVA020000159.1:0-5897 GCA_943371495.1 Archangium gephyra
AAGCCAACCGCGTTCTGGAGCAGTACCGCCGAGGTCTCACGTCGTTCCGCGAAATGCAAGAAAAGCTGGTGCGACTCTGGACGGAAACGTACGACCAGATCGGGAGCGCCATCGTGGATTCGATGCAGCAGGAAAACCCGCTCAGCATCATCACGGTCTCCGGGGCACGTGGTTCGGTCAAGCAGCTTGCGCAGCTCTCTGGGATGCGCGGCCTGATGTTCAACCAGTTCAACGAAGTTATCTATGAACTGCCCGTGAAGAACTCGTTCCAGAAGGGTCTCTCCATGCTGGAATTCTTCGTAACGACGCACGGGGCCCGTAAGGGTCTGGCCGACACGGCCCTCCGTACGGCGGACGCGGGTTATCTCACGCGGCGTCTGGTCGACGTGGCTCAGGATGTCATCATCCGCGCCCACGACTGTGGCACCACCGAAGGCCTGAACATCACGCGACTCTTCTTTGAAGGCAAGACCATCGAGACGATTGGGGACCGCGCTTATAGCCGCGTCAGCCTCAGCAACATCACCGACCCGGCCACCGGCGAAGTGATTGTCGAAGCGGACCAGATGATCAACGATCCCATCAGCGCGCACCTCTCCAAGGTGGATGACGCGTTCATGGCCGAGATCGAAGGCGCCGCCGACGAAGCCGCCACGGATGCCATCTTTGAGAAGTATCTGGCCGCTGGCTTCACTCGCGACGAACATGGTCGCCTGGGCATGAAGGTGCGCAGCACCATCACCTGCGAACTGGAGCAAGGCATCTGCGCCAAGTGCTACGGCCGCGACCTCGCCAGCCACAAGCTGGTCGAAGACGGGGTGGCGGTTGGGATTATCGCCGCGCAGTCCATTGGTGAACCCGGAACGCAGCTCACGATGCGTACGTTCCACACCGGTGGGGTGGCCGGTTCCAAGACCATCGCCCGCACCAACCAGTACAAGACCGGGAAGTTCATCCGCCTCTTCCAGGAGGACTTTGAAGCCGCCACCCAGACGGACATCAGCACGTTCGACCCGAGCAAGCTGTTGGAATCGCAAGAAACGGCCGTGAAGCAGTTCTTCTCGCGCGGCATCATGGTGATGTCCGAAGACGAGAAGGCGGCCAAGCGCACCACCAAGGCGAGCGAACGCGCGCTGGAGCGCATGGACAGCGAAAGCCGCAAGCTGTGGGAACGAAGCCGCAAGACGTTCTTCTACTCATGGACGGGTGAATCGAGCGGGATCGTCCGCGTCGAAGAAATCTTCGAAGCGCGAAAGCAACCGCGTGGTAAGGCCATCATCTGCCCGGTCACGGGTTCGATTGTGGACATTATCCGGTCGAGCTACGGTCGCTGGATTGTGGTGGAAGCCATCGTTGGCACCGACATGCCGCTCAAGCAGGCGTACATCGCCGAAGAGCAAGAGTGGGAGATGAAGAAGGGCAAGAAGAAGGACGATGACCCGACCTTCGGCACCAGCCTGGAACGTCTCATCGGTCAAAAGCTCAGCACGCAGGCCCTCCAGGTTCTGCGCAAGAACGAGATCGACAAGGTGAAGATCTATCTCACCGTGCTCGTGCCGCCCCTTGGCAACCTGCCGGTGGCGAAGGGCCAACGCGTGATCAAGGGTGACCCGCTCACCGAAGGTCCGCTGGACCCGCACGAAGTGCTCGAGCTTGCCGGCCCGGCCGCCGTCTACGAATACTTCATCCAGAACCTGCAAAGCGTTTATAAGGACCAGGGCGTTGACATCAACGACAAGCACCTTGAGGTGATCATCCGCCAAATGCTGCGCAAGCGAACGGTGAAGGAACCGGGCGACACGCCGTTCCTGCCGGGCCAGATCGTGGACCGCTTCACCTTCAGCCGTGAGAACGAGCGGGTGAGCAAGCTCATCGGCACCGGCCAGAAGAAGCGATTCGTAGACCCGGTGACGGGCGAAGAAGGGGAGCGCGACCTGCTTTTGGCCCGCGCGAACTGGATTCTGCTCGGGATTACCGAAGCCTCCTTGGCCACGGACTCCTACCTGTCGGCCGCCTCGTTCCAAAAGACGACGCGCGTGTTGACGGAAGCGGCCGTGCGAGGGAAGTCGGACACCCTTCTGGGCCTCAAGGAGAACGTCATCATCGGGCGCCTCATCCCGGCCGGTACCGGTACCAAGCCGTATCGTGACCTGGCCATTGATGTGGACCGCAGCCAACCGAGCTGGGCGCAGCAATCGCTCACCAGCCTGGTGGAAAGCGACGATGACCACCAATCCGGTGAACTGGGCGGCCTGAGCATGACCGACCTGGCGGCCGAGGAAGAGCGCGAAATGAATCGCCTCATCCCGGGTGGCAACATCGACCTCGACCGGCCGCTCCTGGAGCAGGCCGCCGACGACGACGACTCGGAAGCCTAAGCCGCTCCCGAGTCAGCAAAAAACCCGCTGGATTCCGAAAGGAACCCGGCGGGTTTTGCATTTGTGGGCAAGCTCAGTTACTTGAGCTTTTCGATGATCCAGGCGGTGGCGTCCTTGAGGGCCACTTCACCTTCCGGGCGCGTGGCGGGGTTGGTGTGCCCCAGGCCCGGGACGATGACCAACTTGTGCTCCAGACCGATGGCTTGCATGGCGCGGTCTAGGCGGCGGGCTTGCTCGGGCGGCACCGTCGTGTCCTTGTCGCCCTGGATGGTGAACACCGGGGCGTCATCCTTCGTGATGAAGTTGATCGGGCTGAAATCCTTGATGGTGTCCTTGGCATCTTCGTACCGCTTGCCCAGCACCTGCGGCGCAAAGAGCTGGCCCAGTGCCGGCGGATAATCCACAGAAAGATCGGTGGGGCCGAAGAGGTTCACCACCGCCTTCACGCGGCTGTTGGGGCCGTCTGTCATCGGGGCGATATCGTCGCGGAAGCCCAGGAACATCGCCAAGTGACCGCCCGCACTGGCACCGGCGGCGCCCACGCGCTCGGGGTCCAGGCCATATTTGCCCGCGTTCTGCTTAAAGTAGCGCACCGCACCCTGGCTGTCTTCTAGCATGGCGGGCCACTTGTTGGCCGGAGCCAGTCTGTAGCTAATGGTAATGCCCACCACGCCTTGCAGGGCCAGAGCCTCGGCGAACTGCGCCATGTCTTGGCGCTGGCCCATCATCCAGCTTCCGCCGTGGATCACGACGACCCACGGCTGCTTGGCCGAAGTCGGGTTGGCCGGGGCGTAAACATCGGCTTTCAGTTCCACGGTGCCCGCCTTGGCGTAAACCACGTCACGCGTCACGTCCACGTTGGCACTGATATAGGCCCAAACCATGAATCCCGTCATCACTATCTATTGTAAACGTATAGACTGCCGCGAAGTACGCCGCCGCGCGGAAATCGTGGTGCCTGAGCCGGAAACTGAGAACGAGACATGAGCCAATCCGCTGCGAATCGACTGCCGACTCTCGACGTTGCCCGGGGCATCGCCATCTTCGGAATTCTTTTTGCGAATATCGCGGCCTTTTCGGGTCCGGCCTTCTACGAAATGTTCATGGTGGCCCGTCCGGAGGAGTTCGGCTGGAACATGGCCCTCCTCACGCTGGTCAGCGGCAAGTTCCGGGGGATGTTGGCCATTCTGTTCGGTATCGGCCTGGCCATGCAATATGGCAAGCGGCGATTCTGGGGCGAAGCCTGGCCCGGTAGCTATATGCGCCGCACCGCCCTCTTGGCGGGGCTGGGTCTCATCCACGGCGTGTTCTTGTGGAGCGGCGACATTCTCTTCACCTATGCCATCACGGCCTTCATCGTGGCGATCTTGGTGGGGCAGCCCAACATTCCGGTGCTCAAAGTCGCTCTCGCCTTAGCGGGTCTCTCGATCCTGATGGGCTTGGGATTGGCGGCGGCCGGACCCTTCATGGGGGACTTGATGGGCGCGGATAGCCTCAAGCGCGAACAGGCCGTGATGATGGGAGACTGGCTTACCCGGCTTGAATTCAGGGCCATCTTCCAAGCCAAGGCGGTGACCTCGCTGATCTTCTTCTTGCCGCAGGCGATCGGGTTCTTCCTCTACGGGTTTTGGTTGTCCCAACAGGGCGTCATTGCCGACCCCATCGGCAAGTGGCACTTGGTCCGCCGTCATGTGGCCATCGGGCTGGGCGTCGGAGTTCCCCTCAACATCCTGATGGCGTGGGCGGTGGCCAGTGGTCGGGCGGTGGGTGGTGAGATGTTCATCGAGCTCGGCCTGAACATGCTGGTCGCGCCGGCGTATCTGCTCCTGGTTCTGCGCTGGGTGGCGAGCCAGCGCGCGAAGGCCCTGACCGAACCCTTCCGCCGCATGGGGCGCATCGCCCTCACCTGCTACCTGTTGCAAACGGTGCTGTGCACGGCTTACTTCTACGAGTGGGGTCTGGGCTTCTACAACCGCACGGGCTGGCAGCAAGATCTCATGGTCGTGCTGGGGGTGAACGCCCTGCTGATGGTCTTTGCCTGGTTCTACAGCGGCACCGGCCGTCAAGGGCCGGTGGAAGCAATTTGGCGGCGCTTCGCCGAACCTACTCGTCCAGCGGCGATCGGCGGGGCAGACGCGGGACCGGGTACGTCGCATTAAAGGGAATCGGCGCATTGGGGTTGGCCTGGACTGCTCGCATCCGCTCCTCCATCTCGAGCACGAGGCGCCGGAATTCCTCTTCAAACTCGCGTTCCAAGTCCTCCATTGCCTCTTGTAGCTTCAGGATGATCTCCACGCCCGCCAGGTTCACGCCCATGTCTTGCGTCAGCCGCTGAATGCGCCGAACGCGCATGATATCTTCTTCGCTATAAAGGCGATTCTTGGCGCCCACGCGGGCCGGGATGAGCAAGCCGAGGCGCTCATATTGGCGCAAGGTCTGCGGGTGCACGCCGCATAGCTCGGCCGCGACGCCAATCATGTAAACCGGAGTCTTGTTGAGTTTCATGCCTGTTTCTCGGTGGTTGTGAGTTCAATGGATTTGAATTCGTTGAGGAGCTCTCGCTGCCGCTCCGTCAGCTTCCGGGGCACGGTGATGCGCACCCGCGCCATCAGGTCGCCCTTGCCGCCTTTCATTTTGGAGAGGCCCTGGCCCTTCAGCCGAAAGAGCTGCCCGCTTTGGGTGCCGGCGGGCACCGTGACGGTAACGGAGGAGCCCAGCCCCTCGACCTTCACCTCGCCGCCCATCGCTGCCGTCGTGAAGGGGACCTCGAAGTTCACTTCCAGGTTGTCGCCCTGGCGGGTCAGCCGCGCGTCGGGCTGATCTTGAATGAGCAGGAAGAGGTCACCGGCTCGGCCGTTCATGCCTCGGTGGCCGCCCCCCGGCACGCGGAGCTTTTTGCCCGCTTGGATCCCCGCCGGGATGCGCACATCCACCTTGCGGGGACCAGAGACGGTGCCGCTGCCGTGGCAAGTGGGGCACGCCATGTGCCCTTCGCGGGTGCGCACCGTGCCCCCGGCCCGGCAGGTGGTGCAGGCATCACTCGTTTGGTAGGTTAGGGTACGCCGAGCCCCGTCATTCACCTCGGTAAGCGTGACGGCCAGATTCATTTCGAGGTCGCGCGGTTGCGCATAGGGGGTTTGGCGCTGGAAGATGCTGCCGCCAATACCGCCGCCCATCCCGCCAAACATCTGGCTGAAGATGTCCTCAAAGTCCACATCCTGGAAGCCCGCGCCGCCCGGCCCGGCCATGTCTTGGTCCAGCCGCTTGCCAAATCGGTCGTAGTCGCGCTTGCGGTCGGGGTCGCTCAGCACCGCATAGGCTTCGCTCACTTCCTTGAAGTTCTCGGTCGCCTTGGGGTCATTCGGGTTCACGTCCGGGTGGTACTTGCGAGCCAGCCGACGGTAAGCCGCCTTGATCTCCTTTTCGTCGGCCCCTTTTTTCAGGCCAAGAACCTCATAGTAGTCGCGAGACATGATCCCTCAATGCTCATTGGTTTGAGCGTATGACACTCAATATAAC
>CALRVA020000160.1:0-5811 GCA_943371495.1 Archangium gephyra
CGACCTCGGCGAGTTCGATACGAACTTCAAGACCACCCCGCCCCTCCGCACGGAATTGGACGTGGACATGGTGTTGCAAGGGCTCTCCGACGGCACCATTGATGCCATCGCGAGCGACCACAGCCCTTACGCGGCCCACGAAACCCGCGTGCCCTTCGACGAAGCCCCGTTTGGGTGCGTCGGATTGGAGTCGGCATTGGGGGTCACCCTCACCTTTGTCACTCATAAGGGCGTGCTGAGTCCGTTCGAAACCGTCCGGCGACTCGCTACCGCGCCGTCGCAGATTCTGGGCCTGGATGCGGGCACCCTCCGCCCCGAAACCACGGCCCTCGCCCAGGTGACGGTGATTGACCCCGAGGTGGAATGGACCTTCGACGTCAAAAAGACCTTCTCGCGTGGGAAGAACAGCCCCTTCGATGGAATGAAATTGAAGGGCAAAGCGGTTCTCACTTATTGTGGGACGGAAATCTACCGGGATGCGCTCTGGGATTCGAGTCGGGATAACGCGGCCCTCTAATCTCGGGCTGGCGACGCTGGGGCTGGCCCTGGCCGTCCTGGTCTCGGGGTGCCAGACGGGCGTCATGGAGTATCCCCTCGACCCGAACCAGGTCGGGCAAGTGGATGCTGATCTCGTGCTGCGGACTTACAATGCCCACCGCGAACGGCTGGAAGTCCGGGTGGCCAAGCAGGGCTTGGACCCGAAAGAGAAAGACCGACTCCTTCAAGAGTTCCTGAAGACGTACACCGAAACTACTGACACCGGACAGATCCCGATTGACAAGGCGTACCAATACGCCGACATGTACCGATTGTCCGGAGACTGGAAAACCGCCGAGTCGCTCTACGCTGCCAGCGTGAAATGGGCCGAGGGCCGCAAGGATTACGACCGCTTTACGAACGATGCCCTGCGGCAAGCCTGGTGCTTGGCCGAACTCGGGCAAGTGAAACCGGCGTTGGATCTTGCTCGGCGCACCTACACCGTGCCTCCGGCCGCCAAGGCTCCGATCTTGTTTGCGGTGCTCTATGAGATCGCGCCCGCCGCGCGCGGCAAAGGCCACGACCAGCAACTGGCCGAACTCATCGCCGATGCTTGCGCCCAGCACGTTCAGGTTCGTGTAGACCCGGCCTCCGCAAGTGGGCAAGCCCTCATTCAGGGCCGCGCGTACCACATGGGAGTGGCCATGAACACCGTGATCGAACTCTTTGGCAATGACGCCCGCAGCCCCAAGGCTCGCGAGCTTGTCGGTGATATTGCCACCCTCCTGGCGTCGGAGCGGCGCTTCTAAATCATGCTTCCCGAATTCTTCCAAATCGGCAATTTCCCGGTCCGCTCCTTTGGCGTGTTGATGATGATCGCCGTGCTGGTGGGGGCGTATCTGGCCATGCGCCGGGCGCCGCGCTACGGATTGGACAAGGATGCTGTGATTGAGCTGATGTCCTGGCTGGTTCTCCCCGGCATCTTGGGGGCGCGGCTGGCTTACATTATCTTCAACTGGCAAACCGAGTTCGCTGGGCACCCGGAACGCCTGTGGACGCTCCGTTTTGAAGGCCTCACTTCCTTTGGGGCGCTCGTACTGGGCGGGCTGGGGGCGTACCTGTGGGCGCGCCGCCGCAAGATGGCTGCCGCCCAAGTGCTGGACATGATGGCCGTGCCCATGCTGGTGGGCTGGGCGATTGGCCGCGTAGGCTGCTTGCTCAATGGATGTTGCTTCGGCCGGGTGTGCCACGACGGGTTTTGCGCGCACTTTGTGGACGTGGGCTACCGCGTGCCCGCGCAGTGGGTGGATATCGTGCTGCTCAGCATCGCGGCGGTGCTGGTGGCGTGGTCGGAGCGGATTGCGCTCAGCAAGGGCCAGGTGTGGCGCGTGGGCACATCGTTCACACTGGCGGTCATTGCCTTTGCCATCAGCCGGTTTGGCTACGAGTTTTTGCGGGCCGGCACGGCCGAAGAGTACGAACTCGGCCTGGCCAGTGGCCGTGTCATTCCCAGCCTGGGCGTGACCGAAGCCCAGATCGCTTCGCTCGTGTTGGCCGCGATTGGGGTGGTGTGGCTGTTGGTGCGGCGACGCTCAGCCCCGCCTTCGACCCCTCTCTCGCCTGAGGCCTGACGGATGCGGGCCCCCCGCACCCCGGAGGAATGGCGGGCGGCTTTGCGCGCGGCGGACGTGCGCTTGAACGCGTACGCGGAATCTTGGCTGAACTCCCCGGACTTCCCCTATGCAGGAGAACCGGAGGCCACGGAGGTCGTTATGGTCACCGTGGCCGAACTCGGACTCCCCGACGGAGGGACCCGCGCTCAACTGGAACGAGCCGCGTCGCCGCTGGGCTATGAGCCCGCCCCCGTCCTCACCGCATTGGCTATGCGCCTGGCCTGGACCGACCAACCCGAGGGCCGCCTGGCCCGCGAACACCGCGCCCCCGACGGCTCGGTCACCGTAATGAGCCTGCCGTTCCTCTCCGAGCCCCCCGGTGAGTCCGGGGACCAATACGGCTTCTATCTGATCCAGGAGAGGGACGAGCGCTGGCTAAGGGGCTACATCGCCCCCGCCGACCACATCTGGGCTCCCCACGACGTTCTGGCCTGGGCGAAAGTCAGTGCCGCCTAAGCCCACCCACCCACCGCGCCGCTGAGGGAGGTAAACTCGAAGGCTCTTACCCACGGGAAGTTTTATGCGAGTTCGGAACAAAGAATTGCGAGCACGGCGCAACCGCAAGGCCAAGCGCGTGAAGGAGCTGATTAAGGAAGCTATCGCGGCCAAGAAGTCGGGCGCGACCAAGAAGGCCCCCAAGGCCACGGCCGTCGAAGCTAAGCCCAAGAAGGCTGCGGCTCCGAAGGCTGCTCCCAAGAAGAAGAAGGAAGAAGCGGCTCCCGAAGCCGCCGAGTAACTTCAAGGATTCAACCTTACGTCGTCTCCCGCCGTCCCCGCCTTTCAGGTTCGCGACCTCGGTCGCATGGGATACCACCCCGCGTGGGATGTGCAGCGAGATGTCATGGAGAGTGTCCGGGCCGGTGGTCCGGACACGCTTTTGTTTGTGGAGCACGACCCCGTTTACACCCTGGGGGCGGCGTTCCAGACCCAGAACCTCAAGTGGTCCGAAGCGGAGTGCGCCGCGCGGGGCATTGAGCTCGTCGTCACCGATCGCGGAGGCGATGCCACCTATCACGGCCCTGGCCAAGTGGTGGCCTATCCCATTTTCAACCTGGAAAACCGCGGCCGTGACCTCCACCGCTGGATTCGAAGCATCGAGGAAGCCGTGATTTTGGCGATTGCCGAGTTCGGCGTTGAAGGCCGGCGCTTTGCCCCCCATACCGGCGTCTGGGTGGATGACGCGAAACTGTGCGCCATCGGCATCAAGGTCAAGCGCTGGGTGAACCTGCACGGCCTCGCGCTCAACGTCCACACGGACATGACCCACTTCGAGGGCATCATCCCGTGCGGCATCCAGGGCTATGGCGTCACCAGCCTCCACGAACTCCTGGACCCGGCTCCCAGCATGGAGCAGGTCAAGGCCGCCCTTGAGCGGGGCTTTGGCACGATCTCGCCTTAAGACTTGACGAGGTCGAGCGTCGGGAACTCCGAGCCCAGCACCAATCCGGCATCGTTGCCCAGCCAGTTCTCGAGCGTGGTGGCGTAAACGCTGCGGAAGTCCGTCTTCCAGGGCACGTCGCCTCGGCTGAGGTTGGCCAGGTCCGGGTTCGGGCCGTGAATGCCGCCCTTCACGCGGCTGCCAATCAGGAACATCGGGGCGGCTTCGCCGTGGTCTGTCCCCAGGCTGCCGTTCTCTTCCACGCGGCGACCAAACTCACTAAACACCAGCAACGTCACCTTCTTATCGAGGCCCGCGGCTTCCATTTCGCGTTGGAAGGCCAGCACCGCGTCGGAGAACTCTTGCATCAGCTTGGCGTGGGATTCCTTCTGCCGAGAGTGCGTGTCGAACCCGCCATGGCTAAAGTAGACGACCCGCGTTTGCGGGGAGGCCATCAGCAACTGGCTAATCTGAGCGAACCCTCGCCCAAAGCCGTTCTCGCCGTACGTCTGCTTGGGCTTGGCGCCATCCAGCTTCGCATTCAGCATGTTCATGGCGTCCAGCGCCGCTCGGTTGGCATCCTGGATGGTGCGGATGGCCGAACCCTGTTCGGCATCGCGGCCTTGAATTTGACGGAGCAGTTTTTCGGCATCCGCGTTGCCCACTAGCGATTTGATATCGGCCAGGCTGGCAAAGCAGGGGATGCTGGCATCCTTCGCCTGAAGGGCCAGGGGGCGCTCGGTGCTAAGGCCGACGCACGCCACCGGGTTGTACATCTGTTGCGCCAGGCGCTCGTCCATGCTTCGACCGATCCATCCGAAGGGCATCTTCGCATCCGGGCTGGCGGATTGCCAGATATCCATGGACTTGAAGTGCGAACGGTTGGGGTTGGGGTAGCCCACGTTTTGCACCACGGCCACTTTGCCTTCCTTGAAAAGGGTCGCCAGGCCACCCATCGCCGGATGCAAGCCCAGGCTCTCGTTCAGGTGGAGTACCTCCTCGCCCTTCAGGGCCAGAGTCGGACGGGCTTTCGCATAATGCGGGTCGGCGAAGGGCACCACGGTGTTTAGGCCGTCGTTGCCGCCGCTTAGTTGGCACACCACCAAGATGTTGTCGGGGTCCACCTTGCGGCCGCCGGCCGCCCGGATCAGGTCGCCATGCGCCACGGCGGCGAGCCACCGGGGCGTGCTGAGACCCACGGCAATCATCGTGCCCTTGGCAAGGAGTTCTCGACGGGTCAAATTGCTTTCACTCATGGCAGACCTACAAGGTAGTGTACGGCAAGTTTGGACGAATCACAAGCCCGCTTGTTCAGTAAGTGGCCATCAGAGATCCCAATTTCTTCGGTGGTGGCGGCGTTGTGCTTGGCGATTCTCACATTGGCGGTCTTTGGCCAAGCTCAAAACACAGGCCCTGAGAGCGCGATTCGGCAGTATCACCAAGCCTTGCTGGCCTCGCCCGCCGGCGATGATCTTGGCCCCGTGATGCCGCAGCAGAACCCCAGTGCCACCCAGCCGTTCAATCAACTCATTGGCCAGCTCTTGCGGGCGGGCGCGCAGGTGCGCTTTGGCCGCATCACAAAGCAGTTGCCCGATGCCACGGTGGAAGTGGCTTACCTCCGGCCGAACGGGGAAACCTGGGCGTTCCTTTATGTGCTCCGCCGCGAGCAAGGCGTGTGGCGTGTGGACGTGGAGCAGACGGCCCGGGGCAGTCTGAACCGCGGATAGCCTCTTTTGGGGTTCAATGGAGGCGGTATGCGCCAAGCGGGACGCGTTCACTGGATTGTGTTGCTCGGAATCGTCGGGGCCGTTGTGGTCGCGGTGGGCTTCTTTGCCACTTTCTTCTTCGGATCTTCCCCCGAGGTTCAGGCGAACCGATTCCTGGTGGCTTTAGCCAAGGGCGACAAAGAGGGCGTGATGCGCTACGGAGCCTCCGACATGGACCCTGCCGAGTTAGAAAAGGCTTGGGCCGTCACCCTGGATCGCGGCGAGTATTACCGCTTTGCCTGGAAGATCCAAGGCTCCACCAAGCAGTCGGAAGACGCCGCCGTGGTGAACATCCTGATCAACAAGGGCATGAACAATCAGAGCTACGACGAGCCCATGAGCATCCCCATGATCAAGAAGGATGGCGAATGGAAAGTGGCCATTGGCGAACTCAGCCGAAAGATGTATCCCTCGCTTCCCTAAGCGAACGGGCGTCGATTTTACAAAGCATTAACCCGAAATTAGGGAGGCGCGGGTAAACCTTCGCCGTGCCCAAACTCTCTCGACGTGACCTGAT
>CALRVA020000161.1:0-5757 GCA_943371495.1 Archangium gephyra
GAAAACGGCCTGAGCGTGGATGACATCGTGAAAGCGGTGCGCAACGTTCAAAAGCAAGCGCGCAACTCCTAGTTCGGCTGTAAACTAGGGGTATGCGCGGCGCGGGATCGCTCACGTGGGCGGCGGCCCTTTTGGTGCTGGGGGGAGCAGGCTTGGCTCCCACCGCTTCCACGGCCCCGCCCGTGACCCTGACCCCCGAAACCCGCAAGGAGTTCACCGAGAAGCTCCTGCCCGGCCTGGAGAAGTACTGCCTGGACTGCCACAGTGGCGCGGCCGCCGCCGGGGGCTTTGACCTCGACGAAATTCAGGAACCCGAGGCTCTGGTGGCCAACGCGCCCTTGCTGGAGAAGATGATCCAGTACCTGCGCGGGCGCAGCATGCCCCCCGCCAACATGCCCCAGCCCACCGAGACCGAACGCAGCGCGTTGGTGGCCGGCTTGGAGCGCTTCTTTGCCGCCAACTGTCAGCTGGCCGACGCCGGGCGCGTCACCATCCGCCGCCTCAACCGATTTGAATACACGAACTCCGTCAACGACCTCTTTGGGATGACGTTCAACGTGAGCGACGACTTCCCCAACGACGACGTGGGCTACGGGTTTGACAATAACGGCGACGTGCTGACGATGAGCACGCTGCACCTGGAGAAGTATCTGGCCGCCGCCGAGAAGATCGCCGCCGAGGTGTTGCCGGTTTCGCAACCACGCACCATTGCGTTCGACTTTAGCAAGGCGATCTTGCCGGAAACGGTTCTGATCGCGGAAGAAGACGCCATGCTCTACTTTGCCAATGGGAGCGTGCCGTTCCGCGCCAAGATCGAGACGGCGGGTTCTTACACTTTGGCGCTCAGTCTGGGGGCTCATCCCGCTGGGCCAGAGCCTCCGCAGGCCGTCATCAAACTCAATGGCCGTCCCCTGGCCCCCATCAACGTGAAGAGTGCCCGGGGTGCCCGCTACGAGGTCGAAATCCCGGTGGACCTGCGGCCGATGGAGCTCGAGATCCGGGTGGACTTCGTCAACGACTACTACAACCCCAACCACCCCGACCAGAACCAGCGCGACCGGAACCTCTTGGTCTACGGGATGAGCCTGACGGGGCCGAAGAACGCCGCCCCCATCACCACCCCGGGGCGCACCCGCCTGCTGGTGGGGCTCACCGGCACCGGCCGCAATCTGGCTGAATCCGCCCTCCAGCGCTTTGCCGAACGCGCCTACCGCCGCCCGCTGCAACCCGGCGAGATTCAGCGCATTATGGCGCTGTATGACCAAGCCACCCGCGACGGCGCCGGGAGCGAAGAAGCCCTGCAAGTCGCCGTCACCGGGGTGCTGGTGTCGCCGCACTTCCTTTTCCGCGCCGAACTGGATGAGCAAGGCGAGCCCAACACCGCCATCGGCGCGCACGAACTGGCCAGCCGGCTGAGCTACTTCTTGTGGGGGTCGTTCCCCGACGACGCGCTCCGCCGGGCCGCCCAGGATGGTTCCCTGCTCACGGATGCGGGCCTCACCGCGCAAGTGGACCGGATGCTTAAGGACCCCCGTGCCGCCCGCCTCGGGACGGGCTTTGCCGGGCAGTGGCTGCAGCTCCGCAAGCTCTCGGAACACGAAGTGGACCCCAACGCCTTCCCTTCGTTCACGCCCAGCCTGCGCACGGCGATGATCGAAGAGATCGAGCGGTTCTTTAACCGCCTCGTGGCCACGGATCGGCCCGTCCGGGAGATCCTGACCAGCGACGAAACGATGGTTAACGGCGAACTCGCCCGGCACTACGGGCTGCGCCCCACCGGCGAATCCTGGCAGGCCGTCACGTTGCCCAAGGGGAGCGGCGGCCTGCTCACGCGGGCGGCGTTCCTCACCGTCACCAGCAACCCCAACCGCACGTCCCCGGTCAAGCGCGGCCGCTTTGTGCTGGATAACCTGCTGGGCACACCCCTGCCGCCCCCGCCGCCCGATGTCGGGGCGATTGCCGAGGACGCCAAGGCGATGACCGAGGCCAGCGTGCGCGAACGCATGGAAATCCACCGCCGCAACCCGGCCTGCGCCAGTTGCCACAGCGTGATGGACCCGATTGGGTTCTCGCTGGAGAACTACGACGGCATTGGCCGGTGGCGCGAAACCGACGGACCGCACCCGATTGACCCGAGCGGCGAGTTCCCGGACGGAGCGAAGTTTGCGGGCGTGAGCGGGCTTAAGAATGTGCTGCTGAAGCGCGAAGACGAACTGGTGCGCTACCTGGGTGAGCGGATGCTGACCTACGCCATCGGGCGGGGGATGCGCCCCAGCGATCACTGCCACCTAGATGCCATCCGGGATGAGGCCAAGCGGCGCGGCGGCACCATGAAGGGGCTGATCACCGCCGTGGTGCTGAGTGACCCGTTCCGCAAGCGCTCGCCTTCGGCGCTACCTTCCTACTGATCAGCGGGATTGAGGTCGTGGGGCGGCATTTTCCGCCATCTGCCGTCATACATAGACACGACTCTTGCTTCCCAAGTAGGATGGAGGCTGGAGTACGAATAATGTACAAGCCACTTACTTTGGTTCTTGCCGTTGGGATGATCTCGACGGCTCATGCGAACCTGATTTTCAATGGAGACTTCTCGCTTTCGGTTCCGAACAACGGCACCGGAAACGGATGGACCGCCGCTCTCAATGACGGCGCGGGTGGATGGCGTAGCACGGGTGGAAATCCGGATGGCACCTTCATCCTGAATGAGGCCGGTAGCACGGCCAACGACCCGACGATCTCACAAACGGTTACCCTCGTGGTCGGCCAGCAGTATCAGGTCTCGGTCGATGTTGCTCGCGGTAATGCCTCCCAAGGCAATAACAGCGACTTCCGGATGAGCATTGACGGGAACGACTGGAACCACCAGGTGCCGTTCTCGACCGTCGCCTTTGCGACCTACACCAATACATTCACCGCGACCAGTGCCACGGCCACGCTCACCTTGGTGGGCGAAGACTTTGGCGACAGCGATCCCCGCATTGACAACGTGGTCCTGACGGCTGTTCCTGAGCCGTTCTCGATGGTGGCTCTTGGTGCGGGGCTCCTTGCACTGCGCCGCCGGCGATCTCGCTGAACTCGCTTGAATTCACGACGCCACTCCCTTACCAGGGAGTGGCGTTTTTCTGTTACCGATCCTCCGAAGGGAGATAGCCGCGCTCTTGCAGCAGCCGGAGCGGGAGGTAGACGCCGTAGCCCTGGGTGGGGACGGTGCCGGGCAGGGTCACTAGTTCGTCGTTGATGTGAATGCGGTCCGCGCCGGGGTAGATCTTAATGTGATCGTTGCCGATACGGACGTCCGCGCGGGCGGGCTCCAGGCTGATGGTGAAGTTCCAACCCCGGTGGCGGCTCAGTTCGTTCATGTCCACGTAGACGTTCTGGTCCGTGTCCACCTTGGCCACCATCTCCCGTCCGGCCACGCGCTGGATGTTGTCGACAAAGTTGGCTCCTAGTACGGCTTCACTGTGGCGCCACCTCAAGAGGGCATCCTTAAATCCTGATAAGGACTCCTTTTCACCCCCAAAATCAGGGTTTCGGCCAGCGGTAACCAAGGGCATCCAGTAGAACCGAGTGACACAAGCATGGCTAACCAAAAGGCCATCAAGGGATGTCTCCACTCTTTCACCCGCCTTACGTACACCCAGTCTAGCTAGCGGTGAACTCTCTCTCAACACAACCAAAACACCCGATGGGTTTTTGTCTGCCAACCCAATCTGCAGGCTAGGCAATAAAGAAGCGGATGTTGAGAGTAGGTTGTCGAAACTGGATTGGGCGCCCAGAGTAGAGAACCTTGAATTCAGCTTTATGCGGTGTCGCTTATCCTTCGAATCCAAGTACTCGGTTTCACTCCCCAAGTACTCGAGCGATGCGACTGAGGCATTACTAGACTTACGGCTAGTTACGACAAAATCCCTCTGACGCACCAGTTGATCGGCTGGCGAACTTGGATCATTCGCCATTAATATGAACATTGCGGTGATCATTATTGATTCTCCTTCAAGGCCTAGGTGTTGACTTGTCTCGATACCATTTGTCAGTTAACACTAGTTATATCAATTGTATTGGCCTGACGCCCTACCGATTGAGCTTGTGTTGGGCCGACAATAACTACCGTCAAAGGCATATCCACAACTTCCTTAATCTCATCTTCAGCTAGCAAAAGACGATATGTGAGGCCGTAAACGTTCGGGATCGAAAAGGTCTGCCATGCACCTGTCACCGACCACGCCCACGCAACGTCCATTCGGACTGTTCCCGATAAATCATGTGAGTATGCGAGAGCCGAATCACTGAGAGTGCCAGACACAATGCATTGAAAATGATTGATGAACGGTAACCTGAAGTAGTACGACGTGTCTGCTCTGTTGTATCCAATCGGGCAAACGAGATTTGTAACGAATGCTGGCTCCCCGACTTCGCTTACCTTTTGACCAACAGCGTCAATACCTTGGCTTTCATGAAGAATGATCAAAAAACCGTTGATATCATAGCAGTTGACCAACTGCCTACCTTCATCCACAAATTCGTTGATAAAGTCCTTAAGTAAGTATACAGACTCCCCGGGATTAGTACTTGAAAGTAAAAGGAACTGACCCGGCGTCCCAGCGGAAAGATTGTATAGCATTAAGTTACTATCGAATAGCCCCTGTGAAAGTTTCTGGTTTACGCTCGCCAGAGTTGACGACTGCTGCGCAAAAGAGCAACTGATTTCAGCCACTTCCGTCCAAATTGGATTCATGACGCCAACCGGGTTCGACAACGTGATGTAGACTTTCTGAGTATTAACAGTTCCTGACCATGGACTCGGGTTCCCACCTGGAACTTGCGCCCCGAAGTTGCCTTCGACCCTCATAGTCAGCTGAATGTAGCCATGGGTGACGAAGCTTGGTAGTCCACCCAAGCTCAAGCTTGCCGCCGAGGTTTGACCGATTGGCACCGAAAGTGAAACCGTGGGCGCCGACAAGATCGTGTCGGGGATGGTAACGGGTGGAGGTGAACCAGGGGTGCCTGCAGCGGGAGGAGTGCTATGTATGAATCGGGCATCTTGGACGATCAAGTTTCCAACGAAATCCTGCTGAGGGTTGTTGTTCTGGTAGAAAATCTGAAGTTGAGCGTTGCCGCCTTTCGTGTATACGACCGGGTGGGTGAAGCCTTCTATTGATGGCAATTGTGCTGGAAAGAGGAACCGATTCGTCGCAGGTGAATTGCCCGTCCAGTTCGTACTGGATCCGACGAGAGAGAGGGTTGGCTGTCCTCCACCGCCAGGTCCACCCGGACCGCCCTGGGCCAGGGCCACAAGGACCATTAGCCAGGTGGCAACAACTGCCAAAATCCTGTTCATATCTCTTATGTTAACTTGCCCCCCCCGTGGTGTTGCGGGCCATTATACCCACATTCTAGATAGCAATGTGCGCAAACCGATGTGTTCTCCTAGTATAAGCGAGACCCGTTGGGCACCGGGCGTTCGGTGGTGAACACCACCACGCCCCCCTCGGCATCCGCACCCGTAATCAACACGTCGCTCATAAACGGCCCGATCTGCCGCGTTCCAAGATTCACCACGCACAGCACTTGCTGCCCCACCAGGTCCTCGGGTTGATAGTGCACGGTCAGCTGCGCGCTGCTCCACTTGTGCCCCATCTCCGGCCCCAGGTCCACGCGCACCTTGTAGGCCGGCTTGCGCGCCTCGGGGAACGGCAGCACTTCCACCACCGTGCCCACGCGCATGTCCACGCTCATGAACGCCTCAAAGGGGGTCAT
>CALRVA020000162.1:0-5639 GCA_943371495.1 Archangium gephyra
ACGGCCTGGATACGCGGGTGGGGACGGTGCAGGGGGGCGTGTCGCGCACGTTCGTGCGGGATGGCAGCTATGTCACGGACCCCGTGCTGCGGGATGGCCAGGCCACCTACACGCCGGGCGTATCAGAGCGGCGGGGCGGAGTGTCCACCTGGTCTCACTCCGGCCTCAAGAACGCCGATGCGCAGACCACTTCGGTGGGGGCGATAGCAGCGACGCGGGTGTACGACGCCTTCGGCGCGGAGCTCTCCGCCACCGGAACCTGGAAGGGCCCCTTCGGCTATGCCGGCGGCTTTGGCTACCAAGAGGATTCCAGTGGCCTCAAGCTCCTCGGCCACCGCTACTACGACCCGACGACCGGGCGGTTCCTTTCGCGGGATCCGATCAAAGATGGCTCGAACTGGTACGTGTATTGCGGGAATAATCCGCTGTCCAGAGTTGATCCAACCGGCAACAGTTTCTGGGATAAGGTTCGTGCAATGATCGTAGCAGCAACAATAATTGGTGGTGCCGGAAACCCAGCCAACAGCGGCGGGCATGGCCATCAACTGATCGACGGCCCAAGTCGTTCAGACACAATCGATCATAGTGGTACCCGTCGTCCGCCTGAAAAGCCGAGAGGAGGCGGAAGCGCTAGTCCCCCGCCTGATCCCAATCGACCTCCTGGTGGTCAGCCCAAACCACCCACGCCCGGACGACAGGTACCAAATCCTGGCGAAGGCAGTCGTGGGCCTGGGCCACGTACTGGTGGTGGAACTGGCGGGCGGCCTACAGGCTCCGGTGGAGCACTCAGTTCGCTGATAACTATTGCTATAGCATTTGCTGCCATGCCAGACGCGCTCCGTGCAGTAATAATGAAAGGTCAGCAGATTCGTGCAATCGAAGACGTAACGGAAACTGCTGCCGATGGGCAGTCAGAAGCGGAGACCAAGGCCGAGAATATACTCTACGGTGCAGTTGAGGATTGATTTAATAAGTGGGCTATGGATCAAAACTCTGTCAATCCGCCAATCAAGACAGCTGGCTTGGGGCACTTGCTGATGAAGAGCACTGAGGATACAATTTGGGGTTTGTACGCAAATGGTGAGGTGTGGCGAGCTCGAGATCTTTACTTAAGGCACCTTCCGGAACTTACTATTGAAGCAAGGGATAGGATGCGGATGATGTACTTTGTACATCTGTTCTGTAGTAGGTTCATTATTGATGAGCGGATCATAAATGTGGATCGAGTGCTCTCAAAGTCTGTTGACCGGATTTCCGAAGAACTGAGATTGCAGAAGAGAGCATATGAAGAAGGTGGGGGCTATCGAGACATGGTGCTTGAAATGAAGCCTGTATATCTTCTTAAGGGTCGATTGGAAAGTCTCAATCCTGGTGAGTGTCTTGCGGTAGAGCAGTGGATTGCAAACATTAGTGATTTTGACTCTTGTGTCATTAATCGGCGTGACGTTTCTTCCTGGGAATTGCAAGTACTATACTTTTACTCGAAACTGTACAATTACCATGCTCAGGCCGCTCAAGTCATGGCATTGCATGAGCAGCTGTTTCCGTTTTCAGATTTTTCCAAGTACGCACGAAATGTCGATGGACGCGAAAACCGATTCCATAAAGTAATCGAGCCGATTTCGTATTCATTTACCCTTTGCCACGTAGCTCAGTGTCTTGTAGCCCGGAGGCTGACTAGAATTGAAGACTTGCAACTGCGAGTGACTCTAATTCGGAACAGGCTCAGATTGGGCAATGGTAGTCTGTGGAAGTTCATTAATGTGTAATGTGCTTAGTGGATTGACGAATTCTGATGTCATGTTCAAGGGCTGAATTCAGATAATGTGAGAATCGATGCGATAGTGCAGTTGGCGCACCACGGGCTACGCCTGGGACAACGCGGACCAGATCACCAGCCAAACCGTCAACGGCGTAACGACCAACTACGGCTACGACCTGGCCGGGCAGCTGACCAGCGAGGTCCGCAGTGGCTACAACGTCGCCTACACCTACGACGCCAACGGAAACCGGCTCTCGAAGACCGTAAACGGCACGCTGGAAAGCTATACTTATGACCTGGCGGACAAGATGCTGACGGCCGGGGCCAAGAGCTACACCTACGATGCCGCGGGGCGGACCGTGGGCATCAATGCGCCCAGCGGCACCACCACCCTCACCTACGATTACGAAAGCCGGGTGACCGCCATCACCGGCCCGGGGATCAACGAAACCCACACCTATAACGGCCTGGATACGCGGGTGGGGACGGTGCAGGGGGGCGTGTCGCGCACCTTTGTTCGGGATGGCAGCTATGTGACGGACCCCGTGCTTCGGGATGGCCAGGCCACCTACACGTCGGGGGTTTCCGAGCGGCGAGGCGGGGTCTCCACCTGGTCTCATTCCGGCCTCAAGAATGCCGACGCGCAGACCACTTCGGTGGGCGCAATTGCAGCCACCCGGGTGTACGACGCCTTCGGCGCGGAACTCTCCGCCACCGGAACCTGGAAGGGCCCCTTCGGCTATGCCGGCGGCTTTGGCTACCAAGAAGATTCCAGCGGCCTCAAACTCCTCGGCCACCGCTACTACGACCCGACGACCGGGCGGTTCCTTTCGCGGGATCCAATCAAGGACGGGAGGAACTGGTACGTGTATTGCTGGAACGATCCGTTAGCCAATGTCGATCATCAGGGGTATCGTTCCTTCTGGATAGGAAGCTCAGCAGGAATTATAGGGATAGGACCTTCCGCGTCGGGGAACATAAACATTGGAATCGACTTTGACACTGGTCACATTGGCGTAAAAGGTGAAGTTGGCGGTGGGCTTGGCATGGGGAATGCAAAGGGTATTACACCGTGGTACGTATCATGGGATGAGACGGGTTCCATAGACGGAAATGGTCCAAACGGATACGGTACAACATACTCATCAGGCCCGATTATCGTCTTTGCCATAGTAGTTGCGTCGATTGAATTCGCTACAAACGGCGGCTATCCAACCGGGGCAAGCTTCGGCCCGGGTTCCAAGTATGGCCAAGGTGCTGGAATTGCAATCGAACTTCGAGAAGGCTATCAATATGACATCAGCCAGGGGCTTTTGGACTTATGGAGTACAGTCTCTGCGCGCGCCAGCGAAACTTGGGGTCGTATCAACAATGCGCTTGGAGAAGCCCTGCGTGGCAAGCTGCCAACGGAGTACTTCCCAGTTTCTGTATACGCATTAGAGTAAAGTGTCATCTATGAGTACTGCTGGCGAATTGGCTGTCTGCATATTTGCAGTAACGTTTGTTTGGGTCATGTCTTCTGCATCCATGCTGCGGAAGACCGACTCATTTACAGGGCAAAGGACAGTGGAATCAATGAGGCTGCACAACTACCATGCTCAGTCTCGGCTCTTGAGAACTGGGGGATGGGTTTTTAGCTCAGTAATGTTTTTGACTAATAAGAATAGAACTAATCTGGAGATTCTAATGGCGGTCGCGGTTTGTCTGTCTGCGGCGACAATCACTTGGGTAAGGCATACTCCACAATCTAAGGCGGAACAGTATCGTATAGACAGAGATTCGACTGTGTAATCCATAATACAAGGTTGTGTCCGAGGAAGTACTGAGTTACTATAACTATTGGATATGCAAAGTGGGGGAGTGTCGTTTGGTATCGTATTCACAGAGACTATTGGTCTCTAAGACACCTTGGGCCGGGTGGGGCAGAAATCCCTCGCCAACGGCACCTCGGAGCACTACGCCTACGACACCCGTTCGCGGCTGACGCAGGTGCAGCTGAAGCAGGGCGCCACCGTGCTGCGCACCACCGGCTACGCCTGGGACAACGCGGACCAGATCACCAACCCAACCCCAACCCCCGCACCCTAGGGCCTTTGCGCAGGCTCAACGCCGCCCCGGGAGTCTCCCTGCGCCGCAAAACGTCCATAATAAGGAACACAGGGATGCGCGCTTGGTGGCCCCTTCTCATTTTGCTCCTCTCGCAAGGGGTGAGCATGGACTCCACGGTGAACTCGGTTCACCGCTGGGGAACCCCCGCGCGTTGGATGGTTGTCCTCCAAGAATCCCCCCGCACGTGCCCGGCCCCGGTGGCGCCCGCCGCCGCTCAGGCTTCCCGCACGTGCCCGCTGGCTCTGGCTCCCATCACCGCGCCCGCCATGCCCCTGCCCGGGGCGCCTCTGCTCGGCAGCGTTGAACCCCGCGCCGGCCCCGCCGCGTAAGCAACCTCGTTTGCTCGCCCCTTTGCGCCTGGCCCCCGTGCCCGGTGCCCTCTCCCCGAAGCCCACGGGCTCACACCTGCATGATCAAGTTTCTTCGTTCACTTTTTGATACCAGCGACAAAGATGTCAAGTCGCTCCAGCCCATCGTCGAAGCCGTCAACGCCCTCGAACCGCAAATCGAAGCCCTGACGGACGAGCAACTCCGCGCCAAAACGGTGGAGTTCCGCGAACGCCTGGCCGGGGGCACCAAGCTGGACGCCATCCTGCCGGAAGCCTTCGCCGTGGTCCGCGAGGCCAGCCGCCGCACCCTGGGCATGCGCCAGTTCGATGTCCAAATCGTCGGGGGCGTGGTGCTCCACCAGGGCCGCATCGCCGAAATGAAGACCGGGGAAGGAAAGACCCTCGTCGCCGTCGCGCCTATGTATCTCAATGCCCTCAGCGGCAAGGGCGCGCACCTGGTCACCGTCAACGACTACCTGGCCCGCCGCGACGCGGTGTGGATGGGCCCCATCTATCACTTCCTCGGCCTCACGGTCGGCATCATCCAGGGCCAAGGCGCCGATAGCGACGAACTGGGCGGTTCCTACATTTACGACCCGTCGTTCGAGCACGAAGACCCGCGCTACCTGCACTGCCGCCCCTGCAGCCGCCGCGAAGCCTATCTGCAAGACATCACCTACGGCACCAACCACGAATTCGGTTTCGACTACCTGCGCGACAATATGGCGTTCGATGTGGAGCAACTTTCCATGCGCGAACTCAACTTCGCGATGATTGACGAAGTGGACTCCATTCTCATTGATGAAGCCCGCACCCCGCACATCATCAGCGGCCCCAGCATGGAAGACACCAGTGTCTACCGCGTGGTGGACGAAGTGGTGCGCGGCATGGACCCCGAGCTGCACTGGACCGCCGACAAGAAGAATCACAGCGCCAGCCTGACCGAAGAAGGCATGGACTACGTGGAAGAAAAGATGGGCCTGGGCAACATTGCCGACGACCCGAAGATCATCCACCACATCAATGCGAGCGTGAAGGCGTACGCCTTGTTCGAGAAGAACGTGGAGTACGTGGTGCGCGGCCAAGAGGTCGTCATCATTGACGAGAACACGGGCCGCCCGATGTTCGGCCGCCGCTTCAGCGATGGTCTGCACCAGGCGCTGGAAGCCAAAGAAGGCGTGCAGGTGCAGCGCGAAAGCCAAACCGTGGCCACCATCACCTTCCAAAACCTGTTCCGCATGTACGACAAGCTGGCGGGCATGACGGGGACGGCCAAGACGGAAGAGGACGAGTTCCGCAAGATTTACGGCCTGGACGTGGTGACGGTGCCGACGCACCGCCCGCTCACCCGCCTGGACCAAGAGGACGTGGTGCTGCGCAGCCACGATATCAAGTTCCGGTGCGTGGCCCGCGAGATTCTGCGCCTCTTCACCAAGCAG
>CALRVA020000163.1:0-5636 GCA_943371495.1 Archangium gephyra
TGCACAGCCGGGGGCACACCAACCGCACCTGGGTGCAGATCCAGTTGCGCGGGCCGGTGCTCATCAGCGAACCCGTCATGAGCGACCAGAACGAGCGCATTGGGTCGCTCACGCAGCTCGCGCCGATGCCGGATGACACCCTGCTGGCGGGGGCGTTTTTGAAGAACGATTACGCCATGGTGGGCACGCCGGTGAGGGTGGCAGACCAACTCGGCGAAGTGGTTTCGCCCGAGTCACGCCCCTAAATCCCCTTCCCCTGCCCGGGCCGGGGCTGTAGAATGGCGGGCGCATCCATGCTTTTCCGCTCGCTCATTCTGGCGGTGTCACGATGGCGCCCCATCCGGTCAATGGTGACCCGGAGCCGCATTTTCCGTCCCTTGGTGAGTCGTTTCGTCGCCGGGGAAAGCTTGGATTCGGCCATTCGCTCAGCCGAGGCACTGGCCGCCGAGGGTTTGTTCTCCACCCTCGACCTGCTCGGCGAGAACGTCGCGACGGTGAAAGAAGCCGCCCAGGCCCGCGAGGCCTACATCGAGGTGGTGAACCGGATTGCCAAGAGCCCGCACCGCAACCTCATCAACATCAGCATCAAGCTTACGGCGCTGGGGCTGGACCAGGGCGAGGATGTGGCCGAGGCCAACTTCAAGCAACTGCTGGCCGCCGCGCAGCCGCACAACATTTTCGTGCGGGCGGACATGGAAGCCAGCGAGTACACCGAGCGCACGGTGGCCATGATTGAACGGGTGCACGCCGAGTACCCGAACACCGGCACCGTGATGCAGAGCTACTTGAAGCGGCTGGATGGCGACCTGACCCGCTTGCTGGCCCTGCCCACGCGGGTGCGTATCGTCAAGGGCGCGTATTTGGAGCCCGAGACCGTGGCGTACCAAGACAAAGCCGTGGTGGACCAAAAGTACGTGGAGGCCGCCCAGCGCCTGCTGAAGGCCGGCCACTACCCGGCCATTGCCACCCACGACGAGGCCATTATCCAGACCCTGCGGGCGTTCATCGAGCGGGAAGGCATCGCCAAGGAGTCGTTTGAGTGGCAGATGCTGTACGGCATCCGGCGCGACTTGCAGTCGTCGTTGCGGGCGGAAGGGTTCAACGTGCGGGTTTACATCCCCTACGGCGAGCAGTGGTATCCGTACTTCACCCGGCGGCTGGCTGAGCGCCCGGCGAACCTCATCTTCATCGCAAAGGCCACCTTCCGAAAGTAGGGGACAGGTATCCTGGCAGGCACATATGGGCCTCCTGGAGAATCTACGTCACAGCTACTTGGTGGAGGGTCTCACGAACGATGAAATCGCCGCCGTAGCCTCGGTGGCCGATGAAATGTCCTTTGCGGCGGATGAGGACATCATCCGCGAAGGCGAACTTGCCACTGAGATTTACGTTTTGCTGGAAGGCAAGGTGCGCGTCACCACCTCGACCGGTGAGATTATTGCCCGACTCGGCCCCGGCGCGGTCTTCGGTGAGTTGGCGTTGTTCCAACACGACGAACGCACGGCCACCGTCACGGCGGATACGGCCGCCGTTTTGGCCCGGGCCACGGCTTCGAGCCTCAATGCCCTGATTGATTCCAACCCGGGTGCGGGCGTGAAGGTGCTGCGCAACCTGGGCAAGACCCTGTGCCAGCGCCTGCGCAGTAGCAACGTTCAGCTCGAAGCCGTCTTGGCTTCGCTCTAAAGGCGATGCGGGGAGAATTGCGCCGCGTGGTGAGTGAGATTCCCCCTGGCTACGTGCTGGCCTACGGCCAGGTCGGCCGACGCATGGTGCCTCCCACCACCGGGCGCATTGTCGGGCAGATCATCGCGCACGAAACCGACGACATCCCCTGGTGGCGCGTGGTGAATGCCCAGGGTGATCTCTCCATTGCCCGGCGCGACCCTGTGCTGGCCCAGCGCCAGCGTGCGCATCTCAAGGCCGAAGGCATTGAACTCACCGACGCCGGACGCGTGCCGTTGGGCCGATTCTTGCCGGAGGATGAATGAATGAGTAGCAGCTTTGGGCATCTGCTCCGGATCACAACGTTCGGGGAATCGCACGGTGGAGCCGTGGGCGTGGTGTTGGATGGCTTCCCCGCTCGCTTCCCGGTGACGGTTGAAGTGATTCAGGCCGCGCTGGATCGGCGCCGCCCGGGGCAAAGCTCTCTCACCACCCAGCGCCGCGAAAGCGACACGGTGGAGATTCTGAGCGGGGTGCAAGACGGCCTGAGTCTTGGCACGCCCATCTGCCTGATGGTCCGCAACGAAGACCAGCGCCCGCGCGACTACGCCAACATGGCCGAGGCTTACCGCCCTAGCCACGCCGACTTCACTTACGACGCCAAGTACGGCATCCGGGCCGCCAGTGGGGGCGGGCGCAGCAGTGCCCGCGAGACGGTGGGGCGGGTCGCCGCCGGGGCTCTTGCCCAGGCGTGGCTGGCCGAAACCTACGGCGTCGAGATTGTGGCCTGGGTGAGCCAGGTGGGCACGCTCAATGCCGAGGTGGACGAAGCCACCGTCACCACCGCCCAGGTGGACGCCAACGACGTGCGCTGCCCGCACCCGGAGCACGCGGCCGCCATGATTGCGGCTATCGAGGCCGCGCGGCGCGATGGGGATTCACTGGGCGGATGCGTGAGCGCGGTCGCTCGGGGCGTGCCGGTGGGTTGGGGCGAACCGATTTTTGATAAGTTAGAGGCCGACCTGGCCAAAGCGATGATGAGCCTGCCCGCCACCAAGGGGTTCGAAATCGGGAGCGGCTTTGCCGGCACCCAAATGACGGGCAAATCGCACAACGACGCCTTTGTCACCGACGACGCGGGGCGCATTATCACCACCACTAATTACAGCGGCGGCATTCAGGGGGGCATTAGCAACGGGATGCCGATTCGGTTGCGCGTGGGGTTCAAGCCGGTGGCCACCATCAGCAGCGAGCAAACCACTGTGACCCCGGAAGGCGAAGCTACCGTCCTGGCCGCGAAGGGTCGTCACGATCCGTGCGTGGTCCCGCGGGCGGTGCCGATTGTTGAAGCGATGCTGGCGCTGGTGCTTGCGGACCACGCGCTTCGTCAGGCGGCGTATTCCCGTTAGCACCCTCCGGTTCCGCTTCTGAGGGGAACAGTTCGTCTACCATGCTCTGCCAGTAGATCTTGTCTTCGGCCAGGCTGAGGGCCAGTTGCTGGCGGAGCATGGTTTCGACCTTCTCCTTCTGCTCGGGCTCGACTTTCAGCACTTCGCGGAGCAAATCGGCTCCGATGCGTTGCACTTCAAAGTCCTCGTGGAGCAGTGCGTCGTCAATGAACTTCCAGGCCCCGTTACGCACAATCCGCTCGCTCTTCATCTGGTCGCGGTGCACTTCAAACATGCCCTGCGCGGCCTCGAAAGTCAGAGAGCTTTCGGCCGAGCCGGCCTCGGCGGGCAAGACGGGTTGAAGTCGGGCCGAACCGTTGCTCGATGTGGTTTCGCCGCAGCCCTCTATGAGAATGCCCAATGTTAAGGTTGCCAACAAGCCCCAAAACGCACGGCCGATTCCTGACTTCATCGCTGCTCTCCGGTTACACTTATATGCCATATGACGGCCGTTTCCGAAGCAAACTCCGGTAGTTCTACACTCGACGGCCGTCTCAAAGCCTCTGGTGTGGACTTCTTTTATGGCACGTTCCAGGCCCTCTATGGGGTCGAACTCACCTGTGATCCTCGCCAGGTGACGGCCTTAATTGGGCCCTCTGGCTGCGGCAAGAGCACATTTTTACGTTGTCTTAACCGAATGAACGACCTGATTGATGGCGCGCGGATGACCGGCACCATCACACTTGACGACGTGGACATCTATGGACCGGACGTGGACGCCGTGGAGCTCCGCAAGGTCGTCGGCATGGTGTTCCAGAAGCCAAATCCGTTCCCGATGTCCATCTTTGAGAACATCGCCTACGGCCCCAAGATCCACGGCATGCACAAGGGCAACGACCTGAAGGACCACGTGGAGCAATGCCTGCGCCGCGCGGCCCTGTGGGACGAGGTGAAGGACAAGCTGAACCAGAGCGCCAACGGCCTGAGTGGTGGCCAGCAGCAGCGCCTTTGCATCGCCCGCACCTTGAGCGTAAACCCTGAAGTGATCCTTATGGACGAGCCCTGCTCGGCCCTAGACCCCATCGCCACCGCCAAGATCGAAGAGCTGATGTTGGAGCTCCGCAAGACGTTCACCATCGTGATCGTCACCCACAACATGCAGCAGGCCCAGCGCGCCAGCGACAAGACGGCGTTCTTCCACCAAGGCAAGATGATTGAAACCGGGCCGACCACGCGCCTGTTTGGCAACCCGCAGAATCAACTGACCGAGGACTACATCTCGGGGCGGTTCGGCTAAGCCAGGAAAAGACCCCCCGTAGAGGTGCTGGTTTTTGGGACCCGACGTGCGAACGGGAGCCCGAATGCGTCACTCTTGCCAGGGGCGGATCATGCCAGGGCTTGTTTTTGAATCGCCGGACGCGCGGATTGGCCTGCGGGCCAACAAGACGGTCGCGGCACTCAATTCGCGGGCCTCAGAACGCCTGGGATTAGCCACCGAGAACGTACTGGGCGCGCCGGTGGAACGCATCTTCCCTTCCCCCACGCCCAGCGATTGGGGAGACTGGCAACCCCAAGACCAAGCCGCCAGCCCGCCGATTCGGCTCAGCGAAAGCACTTTCCAGTTGGTCCCCACCACGGGCAGCCCCGCTGAACCCGAGCAGGAGCCGCTCTTTTGGTTCAACTTGGTGCCCTTCGCGGGAGATGCGACGGCGCCTTCGTCGCCGCTCATGGACCTGTGGACGCAGGCTCTGATGGCGATTGAAACGCCGGCGGAGTTGTTTGCTATTGTCCGGGCGGGGCACCGACTGATGCCCGGGACGGCGGGCCTCCTCGCCGCCCTTGACCCTGCGACCCAAACCTTGACCACGGTGGCCAAGTGGGGGAGCACCGAAGTCTCCCCGGCTCAGCCTGCCCCGGCGCGAAGCTCGTGGGCGTTGCGGCTCGGGCGGCCGGTGGACTCGCTGGATCTCCCGGAAGGCTTCTCGCAAGGGCACATCGTGGCGGCCTTTGATGAAGCCACGTACTGCGTGCCCGTGGTGGCCGGCGGACGGGTGTGGGGCGTGCTCTCCACGCGGCGGCCCGCGCACACCGGCGTGATGTCCGAAGACCACCGCCAGATGCAAGTGGGCATGGCCCGCCGCATCGGCATTGTGTGGGACCGGGTGAGCCGCTGCGCGGCTGAATAACCCGGCTTAGTCGGTCAATCCCAGCGCCACGCGTATCTGCAGTACGGGGTTATCGTGCGGGTCAATCACCACGCCTTGCCAGCCGCGCTTTTGGGCAGCGGCGACGTTGGCGGCCCCGTCATCAAAGAACATGATTTCCGGCCCTTCGAGGGCCAGGGCGAGTTCCACTGTCGCGTAGATCGCGGCATCGGGCTTGTTCAGACCGAGCTCGTGGCTGGCAAAGTGGTGGTGAAGGGCCGCGATGGCGGGATAGTGATCGGCCGAGGTGAGATAAGGCCAGTGAAGGGCGCTGGTGTTGCTCAGGCACGCCGTGCGGAGACCTTGCGCATGCAATTGGTCCACCAGTTCCACGCTCCCAGGGTACGGATCGCTGAGGATCGCCATGTGCAGTTGCCGGGCT
>CALRVA020000164.1:0-5605 GCA_943371495.1 Archangium gephyra
TTTGCCGCCCGGCAGCCTGATCTCTACGACGTGATCGTGAGCGGGCAAGAACTTCCCACCGTTCCTCCGGAACTGGAAGACGACGAAGACGCGTAACGGCCCCAATTCGGGGTGAGCGAGAGGGATAGACTGCAATCTTCCATGCAGCATCCCCTCGTGAGCGTCATTGACTTTGGTGGGCAGTATTCGCAGCTGATTGTCCGCCGAATCCGCGAGCTGGGGGTGTATAGCGAAATGGTGCCGTGGATGCACGCCGCCGACCACATCCGGAGCAAGAACCCGGTCGCCATCGTCCTGAGCGGCGGGCCGCGCAGCGTGCGCGAAGAAAATGCGCCGGACTTCGATTTCTCCTTGGCGGAAGGGAAGCCCCTGCTGGGCATCTGCTACGGCATGCAGCTGATGGCGCACCGCCTGGGCGGGCGCGTGGAGCGGGCCTCCGACCGGGAATACGGTCGGCAGAGTCTCTCGTCGAGGGATTCGGACGCCCTGGTGGGCGTGATGCACGACCCGCAGATTTGGATGAGCCACGGCGACCGTATCGAAGAGATCCCGGCGGGGTACGCGGTGACTGCGCAAACCGCGACCTGCCCGGTGGCGGCCATGGAGAACGCGGGGGCCAAGCGATTTGGCGTGCAGTTCCACCCCGAAGTGAGCCACACTCCCGACGGCAAAGCCCTTCTGGATGCCTTTTTGAACCAAATTGATGGGCTAACTCGGGATTGGACGGCCGGGCAGTTCATTGAGGAAACGGTGGAGTCCATTCGGGCTCAAGTCGGCACCGAACGCGTGCTGTGCGCCGTAAGCGGCGGCGTGGATAGCTCGGTGGCGGCGGCGCTGCTGACCAAGGCACTGGGCGACCAGGTGACCTGCGTGTTTGTGGACCACGGCCTGCTGCGCAAGGACGAGGCGGAGGAGGTGGTGCATATGTTCACCGAGACCTTCCACCCGCACCTGGTGGTCATCCGGGCCGCTGATCAGTTCTTCGGTAAGTTGGAGGGGGTCACGGACCCCGAAAGCAAGCGCAAGATCGTGGGCGCGGAGTTTGTGCGGTGCTTTGAGGCGCACAGCGACGAATTCAGCGACTGCCAGTGGCTGGCCCAGGGGACACTGTATCCGGACGTGATTGAGAGTGGTTCTTCCACGGCCAGCACCATCAAAACGCACCACAACGTGGGCGGCCTGCCGGACTGGATGAAGCTCAAGGTCATCGAGCCGCTGCGCTGGCTCTTTAAGGACGAAGTGCGGGCCGTGGGGCGCGCACTAGGCTTGCCGGAACACGTGGTGGACCGCGAACCGTTCCCGGGGCCGGGCCTGGCCGTGCGTGTACTGGGCGAAGTGACGCGCGAGCGCGTGCGCATGACGCAGGAGGCGGATGCGATCTTCCGGCACGAACTGCGGGTGCAGGGCCACAAGCCGGGCATCTGGCAGAGCTACGCCGCCTTGCTGGACGTGCGAAGTGTGGGCGTGATGGGCGACGAGCGCACCTACGAGCAGCCGATTGTGCTGCGCGCCGTGACGAGTGAAGACGCCATGACGGCCGAAGCGGCCGCTCTGCCATTTGAGTTTTTGCAGCACGTGGCGCTGCGCATCGTGAACGAAGTAGATGGGGTCAATCGAGTGGTTTATGACTTGACCGGCAAGCCCCCGGGGACCATCGAATGGGAGTAAAGATGACCCCGTATTCTTACCAGGATCGGGCATTGCTTTTGGCTTCGGCGACGGGGTTTGTGATGGCCAGAGAGGATGCCCGGTAACTTTGCGGGGTAAATCCTGCAATCACCCTTTTATCTAAATTTTATGAGCATGTTTGTCTCCGAAATCAGTAAGACATTCCGGTGGGAAATGGGGCACCGCCTGGCGGGGCACCCGCTGTGTGGCAACCCCCACGGGCACAGCTACGCCGCCGATATTCACCTAAAAGGGCCGGTGCAAGCCAACGGCATGGTGATGGATTACGGAGATTTGAGTTCCCTGATGAAGCCCTTGGTGGCCCAACTTGACCACGCTTTTGCGGTGGACCAAGCCGATGCCCTGATGGGTGAGTTTCTGCGCGAGAACGGCTTCCGCATCCTGGAATTGCCCTATCCGCCCACGGCGGAAAACCTGGCCCGCTGGCTTGCCGAAGCCTTGGCCCCGCAGCTCCCATCCGGTTTAGTTCAGCTCACCGTCGTGGTGCGGGAAACCGCTCACACCACCGCTCAGCACACCCTGGCGCTCGGCTAGCCCGTAGCCGCCCGGAAGAGCTGAATCCGGTTGCGGTCGGGGTCGAACACCATCTGCACGTGGCCCCGGGGGGTTTCGTGGATTTCAGGGTCCACTTCGCCGCCCGCTTCCCGGCAAACTTGGGCGGCAATTTCCAGGTCTGCCACTTCAATGGAGACTACAAATCCCGCCGCGCCCCCGGGCATATCCGCGTGCAGGCCCAGGGTTACCGCGCCCAAGCGGAAGGCCGTCCAATGCGGGCTGGCGTAGCTAGGTTTTTGGCCCAAAAGAGCAGAATAGAACCGAACGGAACGGTCCATGTCTGTCACCCCGGCCCAGACCGTATCGATGTGCCCCACCATGGCGCGGGTATACCGAATCACAACATGGCCAGTGAATTTTCCTTTGACATCGTCGCGAAAGTGGATGAAATGGAAGCCAAAAACGCGATTGACCAAGCGCAACGGGAGCTTGCCAACCGCTACGACTTTAAGGGTTCCAAGGCGGGCGTTGAACTCGAAAAGTTCGACGTGAAGATGGTGGCCGACGACGAGTTCCGCATGGATCAGCTCCGCGACATCGTGGAGAGCAAGCTCATTCGGCGCGGCATCGACCTCAAGATGGTGGAGCGCGGCAAGGTGGAAGAGAGCGGGCAGATGACCGTGAAGCAGACCCTGACGCTGAAGAGCGGCCTTAGCTCGGATGAAGCCAAGGCGCTCAACAAACTGTTCAAGGAGAACAAGGCGCTCAAGGTGAACACCCAGATTCAAGGCGACGCCATCCGAGTGAGCAGCAAGAGCAAGGACGACCTGCAAAAGGCGATGACGTGGGTGAAGGGGCAGGATTTGCCCTACGTGCCTGACTTCACCAACTACCGTTAAGCGAGGCTGAGACTTCCCAGCCCGGCAGGGGCCGGGAGGGGTACCTTCAAGTTCATGAATGGCGTACCTGATGAATCGGTGAACCCGAATCCGGCGGACGTGACGGAAACCACGTCGCCGGGGGAAGTTGATCCTCGCGATCAGGAAATCGCGGCCTTGCAGGGGCAACTGGCCGAGTGTGCCCGTCGCCTGCAAGCCGCCGAGGAGCAAGTGTTGCGCGTGCAGGCCGAGAGCCAAACCATCATGCGCCGTCTCCGCCAGCAAATGGAAGACGAGAAGAAGTTTGGCCCGCGACCCTTGGTGGAATCGTTGCTGCCCGTGCTGGACAACTTCCAGCGATCCATGGCGGCCCTTCAGGGCGGTGCGAACCCCGAACGCATCCTGGAGGGCGTGGGCGGCGTGGAGCGGCAACTGCGGCAAGCGCTCGAAGGCGTGGGAGTGCAGCGCATCCCAACCGAGGGCCTGAGCTTCGACCCCGAGCGGCACGAGGCGATTGTGGCCGAGCCCAGCGCCGAGCACGCACCGGACACGATCCTGAACGAGATTGCAGCCGGCTACGAGATGCACGGGCGCATCATCCGCCCCGCGCAGGTGCGAGTGACGGTGGCCCCGGATGCCTGATGTGATTGGCCGGCTGAAGTTCGGCACCGATGGCATTCGCGGCGTGGCTGGGCGCGAGCTGACGCCCGCCTTTGCCATGCGCCTGGGCGAATGGGCGGCCGAGTGGATGCACGCCCACAACCAGCCTCTGCGCCTGGTGGTGGGGCGAGACACGCGCCGCAGCGGGGCGATGCTGGGGGCGGCTTTCGCCGCCGGTGCCACCAGCCGAGGCGTGGACTGCGACAGTGTCGGCGTGGCGCCCACCGGAGCCATGAGCTGGCTGGTGCGCAACGAAGGCTACGGCCTGGGCGTGGTCATCTCCGCCAGCCACAACCCAGCCCCGGACAACGGCATCAAGTTCTTTGAAGCCGACGGTGCCAAGGCCAAGGATGCCACCGAAGCCTGGATTTCCGAACGGTGGCACGAGGCCCCTACTGGCACCCGCGAAGGGGCCGAATTGGGGTTGCTGAACACCGGCCACTCTCTCGGCGCCTACGCGGAATGGCTGGTGAGCCTGGTGCCTGAGCGCCTGGACGGCATGAAGCTGGTGGTGGATGCCGCCCACGGCGCGGGTTACCACTGGGGCGTGGAGGTGCTTCGGCAACTCGGCGCGGATGTGCATGTGCTGGGCAACACCCCGGATGGCCTGAACATCAACGCCGAAGGCGGGGCCACCAAGCCGGACGTGGTGATGGCCATGGCCGCCAAGCTCGGCGCGGTGGGGATTGCCTACGACGGCGACGCCGACCGGGCCGTTTTCAGCGACGAGCAGGGGCGACTGATCAATGGGGACCGCACGATGGCCCTGTGGGCCGCGCACTGGGGCAGCAGCCCGGTGGTGGGCACGGTGATGAGCAACGGGGGCTTTGAGGCACACCTGCAGCAATCCGGCATCGCGCTGGAGCGGACGCCGGTGGGCGACAAGAAGGTTTCGGAGCGCATCTTCCAGACCGGCGCCAAGGTTGGCGGCGAGCAAAGCGGCCACATCATCTTTGCCGAGCGCGGGCCGACGGGCGATGGCTTGATTACGGCGCTAGAGTTCCTGCGCGTCTTGCGCCGGGAAGGGAAGCCGGCCGCCGATCTCGCTTTCCCGTTCGACAACTGGCCGCAGATCATGTGGAACGTGCACGTCGGGCAAATCGCCGGTTGGGAGCAAGAGGCCAACGTGCAGGCCGCCATGCAACAGGCCGAGGCCGGACTAGGCGATGGCCGCCTGGTGGTGCGGGCCAGCGGCACCCAACCGATGATCCGCGTGATGGCCGAAGGGCCGGACCGACCGGCCGTGGAGCGAGCCGTAGCCCTGGTGGGCGAGGCGCTGGTGGCTGCACGGGGTGGGGAAGTCGCCGGTAAAGTAGATTTAACTGATGCTTTGGGCGATTGACGTTGGCAATACGCAGACCGTCGTGGGCATCCACGAGGGTGGCCAGTGGCTGGCTCACTGGCGGCTGGAGAGCGACCACGCCCGCACCGAGGACGAGATTGCCGCGCTCTTGCGGCCCCTATTTGACCTTGCGGCCCTGCCGTTCGTCAGCTCCGGCGTGATCATTGCGAGCGTGGTGCCACCCACCGAGCGTAACTGGGAGCGCTTCTGCGCAAAGTACCTGCAGCAGCCCGCCACGTTCTTGCGACGCGGCGACCAGGTTGGGTTGCGCGTCACCTATGATCCGCCCCATGCCGTGGGGGCCGACCGGCTGGCCAACGCGCTGGCGGCCTGGGAGCGATTCGGCACCGCCTGCATCGTGGTGGATTTCGGCACGGCCACGACCTTTGACGTCATCAACCACGAGGGCACTTATGTGGGCGGGGCCATCATGCCAGGGCCGCACGTGGCGCTGGAAAGCCTGGCCGGGAAGACGGCCAAGCTCCCCACCTTCGCCCTCGAGACTCCGGCTCACGCCATCGGCACCCAAACCGTCGAGGCC
>CALRVA020000165.1:0-5559 GCA_943371495.1 Archangium gephyra
GACCGGTGAAGGCGATGGTCTTGCCATCGGGCGAGAAGCGCGGGCGCGATTCCGAACCCGGGTGGGACGTCAGGCGCCGGGCCGGACCTCCATTCTTCGAACCAACCCAAAGATCCGTGGCGTAGTGGAAGACCACCGTTTCGCCGTGGATGGCAGGCCAGCGAAGCAGCAGCGCATCCGGATTGGGATTTTGAACGACCGTCGCGAGAGCAAGTATCGTGGAGAGCATAAAGGAGTCCACCCCCACAACATTGTGGGGTTCAACCCGTATACGTTACCGACTCAAAGAAGATGCCTTGGGCGCGAATGGTCCTAAAATGTAATAGTCAAGGGGCTCAATGCCGTCCGACGGGCGGGGCCGTAGCCTCACCAGGCACGGTGATGATGGTTTCCACGCGCACCCCGCGCACCCATGCGGCCACGCGCACATCTCCCGGGGTAAGCAAGGTGAGCTGGCCACTTTGGTCAATCCACCCGGCCCCCATCGCGCTCCAGAACACTTCGGCATCCGGCACCGCCGCGCCGGTTTCATCACGCAGCACCACGCGGGTGGTGGTCCCCGCCGCGAGTTGCTCCGGCGTCTGAATTTCAAAGCGATCCGCACTCGGCGGGTTGAGCCCGCTGGCCATCACCAACAAGAAGTTGGTTACGGCGCGTTCTCGGCCGTCGCTCGGGCGGTTCACCACCACGCCGCCGACGCCCGCCATGCTGCTCCCGCCACCATCCAGGCACAGGGCTTCCACGCAGTTGAGGCGCTGCATCACGGTGGCCATTTCGGCCAGGGTGGCGCCTGCACTCATCGGTTGGCGACCATCCACCACCACGAGCCAAATCTCGCCGGTGGCAGTGACCCCCACGGCCGTGCGCGGATGCCGCGCGGCCCCAAACGCATCGTTGAAGCGCTCAGAAGCGTAGCGGATGCCCACCTGCCCCTTCTCAATCAGGCGATTGCCGCAGCCCATCACGTGCGGGTGCTGGGCCAGGTCAATGCCCGACTGGTCCACCCGAATGGTGATTTCTTGCCCTGGACGGAGCGCCTTGGCTTGATTGCCCTTGGCTCCATGGGCCGAGAGAACGTACTGACCTTCCGAAATCTTGACGTCCTTCTGGTTGGTGACGACCATCTTCACCTTGGCCTTCACGTTCTGGTTCAGCAATAGCGGCCCGTTGGCGTCCATCACCACGTGGACCAAATCCGTCGGGCCGCCGCTCAGCGCATACCCAGCCCACTTTGTGTTCAGCACGGCCTCGTTGGCCACGCAAGATTGGTTGATGCCGTCCAGCGGAATCCGAACCGAACCCGCCACGATTCGCCCCGACCACCGCATCTGCGCCACGCGACCGCCCTTGGGGCCCCACGCAAACACGGTGCGGTCCGGCCACGGCACGCTGATGATCTCCTTATTGAGGATATGCGCACCAAACGGGTCTCCGCTCGGGCCAAAGAAGCCCGCATTGACGCCCGCCACGGCACCGGTTTCGCGCAAGGCCTGCGAAAGCACACCTCGGCCCTTGGTTTCGTCCATCTCGTACACCGTGCCCTGGGCCAGGTGCGGCACCATCTTGACGTTGGGCGCGCCCAGGTTCATCCGGAACGCGTGCGTCATTCGGGGCACCGATCGGTCAATCTCCTGCCGGTAGGTCAGGCCAGGGACCACGAGCTTTTCCCACACTTCCGGGCGGTCTTGGCCGAGGGCTTGAGCCGAAGCTCCGAACGTAGCCACTCCCGCCGCGAGGACGGTGGCCCAAATGGTTAAGATTCGCGGACGCATAAGGGTTCGAGGTATGTGAGCGTACCCGCGTCGGCGTCCAGTCGCGCACGCACCCCAAGGGGGAGGCTTAACATCTGCGCCGCGTGCCCCATCGGATAGTCAAAAATCATCGGAATCTCCAGCGGACCCAGGCGCTCCATCACCATCTCGCGCCACGGCGTGCCGCCAATCTTGGGGTCAATGCGGTCGTCGGTGCGCGTCATCTCGCCCACCACAATGCCCGCCGCGCCATCCAGAGAATTGGTGTTGAGGAGGTGCGTGAGCATGGCATCAATGCGGTGCGGCTGTTCGTCCACGTCTTCCAGCAACACAATCTTGCCGCGCGCGGCCATGGCGTTGGGTGTGCCGATGGCGTCGCAGATCAAGATGAGGCACCCCCCGGTGACCACCCCTTCGGCAGTGCCGCCGACTTTCGTCACCCCGGCGGGGGCGGTGGCCGGTGTGCTGACATCGCCCTTAAGCTGGCCCAGGAAAGACTCCCACACCCACGGTTCGCGGTCCGAGCCCAAAGTGAGGAGCATCGGCGCGTGCAAGGTGGGCAAACCGCGCTGGTTGAGCGCGAGATGCAGGGTGGTGATGTCGCTAAAGCCCGCAAAGAGCTTGCCGCTGGCAGCGATGGCATCGAGATCAAGGTACGGGAAAAGCCGGGCGCACCCGTAGCCCCCGCGCGAGCACACCACGGCGTCCACGGTCGGGTCCAAGAAGGCCTCCATGAGGTCGGCGGCACGATCCTCGTCGGCACCGGCCAAGAAGCCCGTCATCGCAAAGGCGTGTTCGGCAAAAGTAACGCGGTAGCCCTCGGTCTCCAGGACCTGGGTGGCGCGGGCGACCTGTTCCCGCGTGAGCCCCGAGGCCGGCGTCACCACACGGATGTGGTCACCGGGCCGAAGCGCACGCAGGCGGTTCATGGCGGTTAGGCTTTGGCGCCGTCTTCAATCGGGGCAATGACGACCCGGCGGTTCGGCTCTTCGCCTTCGCTGTAGGTCTGCACGCCTTCGAATTCCGCGAGAATCTGGTGGATCACGCGTCGCTCAAACGCCGGGAGAGCGTCCAGCACGGCTTCTTCGCCCCGTTCGACCACTTGTTCGGCGATCTGGGTGGCGAGGTCGGTGAGCACATCCTTGCGGTGGTCGCGGTAGGCGTCAGCGTCCAGCACCACGCGGATGCCCGGTCGCACCTTGCGGCCCGAAAACACGTTGAGCAGGTACTGAAGCGAGTTCAGCACTTCGCCGCGCCGGCCGATGAGGTGGCTGGCGTCTTCGCCTTCAATGCTCAGGTGCACATAGCGGCCTTCGCGCTGGGAAATCTTGACCGAAGCCTGCATATCGCCCGATTCGATGATCTCTTCCAGCATGGCCAGCAGTGCTTCCGCATCTTCCTCGGTGGCTTCCACGTCGGCTTCTTCGCGGCGCTCGCGTCCGCCCTTGTTTTCTCGCTCGGGCGCGGCGTCACCTTCGGTGGCTTCCACCTTCTTCCCACGGCCTCGGCCTCGGGGCTTGGCGTCTTCCGTGGCTTCTTCAGCCGCCGGCGCTTCCACTTCGGCTTCCGCAACCGGAGCGGCCTTGGCGGTGCGTCCGCGGCCCTTCGGCTTTTCTTCGGTCGCTTCTTCGGTCTTGGCGGCGGCCTTGGGGGCGGCCTTGGCCTTGGCGGCGGGCTTGGCGGTCTTGGCCGGAGCCGAGCTGCCGTTCACTTCTGCGCGAATCTTGACGTTGCTCTTGCCGAAGAGACCCTTGGTTTCTTCCAGAACCGTCACGGTCAGTTCGTCGGGGGAGACGCCCAGCGACTTGGCCGCTTGAGCGACAGCCTCATCTTGGGAGGCGGCGGTGATTTCGATGGTTTGCATGGGGGGTATGGAGGGGGTTGAGGTTACTTCTTTCGGCGCTTGCGGTTGTTGGGGTTGCCTTTGCTGCCGAAGAAATCGCTAGAGACATCATTTTGCTTGGAATCGGTATCCACGATTGGGGACCCGCCGGGAAGGGCGCCACCCTTGACCGACTGCACCGGCACCAATTCGGCCAGCGGCAGGCGGTATTCGATGAGGCTCTGCACGGTCGAAAGGATGTTGGTGAAGATCCAGTACAGGACGAACGCGGACGGCAGGCCCGGCCAGAAGAACATCGTGACCGAGAAGATCACCGCGATGAGCAGGCCGATGAAGCGCTGCTGCGGGATTTCCTTGCCCGCGATGCGGATCGGGGGCGTTTGCCCATTGTCCGTCACCGGCTGCAACAGCGTGGTGACAATCATCGAGACGCCGTACAGGAAGATCAGGATGAAGTCGGGTTCGCCCAAGTTGGCGCCCATCGGAATCCCGAGGAACTTGTCCGCGCCCGGGTGCACCCACAAGAACGAGCCCTTGGTGAACTCGAACTTGTACTTCCACATGCACTGATACACCGCCAAGAACAGCGGCATCTGGATCAGGGCGGGCATACAGCCGGCCATCGGGTTGATGCCGTACTGCTTGTAGATCGCCATGGTCTCCATCTGGAAGGCCTGCGGATCCTTAACTTGCCCGGTCTTCTTGTCCTTGTACTTGTCTTGGATCTCCTTGATGCGCGGCGAAAGCTGCGCCATCTGGCGACCCCACTGGTACTGCTTGTGCGCCAGCGGCCAAATGATGCCGCGCACCACGATGGCAAGGAGAAGCGCGGCGAAAGAATAGGAGAACGCCGGGACGCTGCCCGTGGCCGTAACGAGCGCGTGGATGAGTTGCCATCCGGGCAGAACCCCCCAGACGATTTCCTTCTTATTGCGGGCGCTTAGCTCGGTTGTGATGTCCCGGTAAAGAGACTCGGCGGTGACCGCCACGGGGGCGCCATCGCGGCCTCGGACGGTGACGTCCACGTTCTTCCACAGCGGCGTGCGCCGGTAGCTTTCGTACTGTGCGGCCAGCGTCGTGTAGCTGCGGTCAATCTTGGCGTAATGATCCCAGGCCACCCCGGTTTGGAACTGCGTGGCCGCTACGGTGAGAACGCTGGCCAGCCGAGCCTCATCGGCCTCTTGCTTCGTCAGCTTGCCCGCCTTCAGTTCCTCGTCAATCTTGGCGATGAGGAGCCGTTCCGTCTCAACAATCTTGAGGTCCAGCAGGTTCATGTTCTGCTTTTCCAGCTCCGCTTGCACCTGCATGCGGGTGCGAGGATCGTTGGGCTTGTTCGACACGCAGAGCATCTGATACGAGATCATCAGCAAGATCGTGATCAGAGCAATCTGCAGGAAATTGCCTTGGGGGCGCGCTTGGGGTCTAGCCATGGTGGATGAATTCGATTACGGAACGGGGTCGTGACCGCCGGGGCGACCAGGATGACAGCGACCAATGCGCTTGAGTCCGAGCCACGATCCCTTGAGCAAACCGTACTTTTGGATGGCTTCCAATGTGTATTGGGAGCACGACGGAGTGTATCGGCAACTGGGGGGCATCCACCGGGTCCCTTTTTGGTACAGGCGGATCATGAAGACGCCGAAGGCTCGTCCGGGCGAGAGCTTCGGGCGGTCTCCATGAGGCGAGGAAGGACTTGAATCCATTGGGATAAGGTCACTTGGTCGGCGGAAGCCCGGGCGATGAGTACGGTATCGCATTGGGCCCACTGGTCATTCCAAACGACGCGAAGGGCCTCGCGGATGCGTCGGCGGGTCCGATTGCGGCGGGGATGATTGCCGAGCGCCCGCGCCACGCCAATGCCCACGCGGCCAGAGCCCGGAAGGCAGTGCAAACGACAAAAATGTTCACGAGCGGACGCACCTCTCGTGAACACCTGTTCAAAGTCGGCCTTAGGGAGCCCGTTCA
>CALRVA020000166.1:0-5537 GCA_943371495.1 Archangium gephyra
CCGTCACGAGTGTGCGGCAGTACCGCGTTGCCGGAGTCACCCAGTTTGCCGACGGCAACAAGTCGTTGGTCTTGCTCGACCTCAAAGATCCGCCCATTCCCTATAACGTCTCGGACGGCAGTAACATCTACACCACGAAGAAGGCGGATTGACGATGCCCAGTTGGTTGAAATTGTGGGATTTCTCGGATCCCGTCGCAAGTGAAGTTCGTCTCGGCGAGGCCGCCGAAGCGGCCACCGACCCCGACGAAGAACTCGTTTTGCTCACGCAAGTCGCGCGGGCGCGGGGGCTGCAGAAGCACTTCGAGCCGGCGCAGGATTCTCTGGACTTGGTAGAGATGAGCCTGCCCGAGGGCGATGCGCCGTCGCGGTTCTACTGGCTACTGGAAACCGGTCGCGTCCTGCGTTCCAGCGGTCGGCCGCACGAGAGCCGCCCGTGGTTCGAGGCCGCCCAAGGGATGGCCGAGCGCCTGGGCCTGGAACACGGCGCGATTGACGCCGCCCACATGGTGGCCATCGTTGCCCCGCCCGAGGAGGCGCTGGACCTGCACGACCGGGCCATTGCGATGGCGAATGAAGCCACTGACCCCGATGCCCGACGCTGGCGCGCATCCTTGCTGAACAACCAGGCTTGGACCCGCTTCGAGCGCGGGGAGCATGACCTCGCCTTGCCGCTGTTTGCGCAGGCGGTGGATGCCCGCCGCGAAATGGGCGACGAGAAGGGCCTCGCCATCGCCCAGTGGTGCCATGCCCGGTGCCTGCGCGAACTCGGGCAGAACGATGAAGCCTGGGCGATCCAGCAGGTTCTGCACTCGACCGGGGAGGCCGATGGGTTTGTGGCCGAAGAACTGGCCTATCTCAGCGAGCTGCGAGGCGAGATGGCGGTGGCTCAGCTGCATGCCTTCGAGGCCATCACCCTCCTGAAAGCCATGGACCCCGAATGGCCCCAACAAGAGCCGGAACGCTACGCCCGATTGCAGTCCCTGCAGGATGGCGTGCCGACGATCAAGGCTGACCCCCAGACCTGATCGAAGGAAGGCTGCATTCAATAATCCTGTGAATCCCAGCATTTTTTCTGACTAGCAAAGGCTCGGGAAAGCTCGATATTCCCCCTGTAGGTCTTGCAACAATGTGGGGACAGAAGGGGTTTTGGATAGGATTTGGCTTGATGGCGGCGGCAGCTGCCCAGGCCCAGGTGACGGGTTTGGCGGCCATGCCGATTTCAGACCGACTCGGAAAGGGCGAAATCGAGTTGGGCTTTGCAGCGGAAGGCACCGAACGGAAGATTGACCCGCGCTACTATCACAGCGCATACATGGTGGTCGGTTTGGACGACTGGTTTGAGCTTGGCACCGCGACGGATTACCAAGGCACGCAGTCTTTGGGCTTCAAGTTCCGGATGTGGGAAGACGCGGCCGGGCAGTGGGCGGTCGCCGGCGGCTGGGATGGCGTGCGGCCGAGCGAAGGTAACCCGTTCGTGGTGGGTTCTTATGCCACGGGCAACTACCGGTGGCATGCGGGCTGGATGCGCGACAACGCCCACCGCGGCATGATCGGTCTGGACGGCGCCTTCAACGATCGTTGGAGTTGGGGCGTGGACCACATTGGCGGAGCGGAAGGAGCCACTTCCTTGGCGTTGTTCATCACTGAGCCGCGCTTGCAGGGTTGGGCGCTCACGCTGGCGGCCGGAGTCCCGAACACGAAGGGCGCCGGAGTCACGCACAGCGCCACGCTCGCTTACGTGCTGCGCTTCTAAGGCTGCAACACGGCTGAAATCAAGAAAGGCATCCCCACGGAAGGGGATGCCTTTCTTCGCTTTTTGCGGAAGGCGAGCTTAGTGGAGGCCGACTTGCGAGATGCGCACCGTGGTGGCGGTGGCTTCCGGGCTCAACGGGATTTCGATGGTCTGGCCCACGTGAATGAAGCCGGGGGTACCCGCCACATTGGTGTGGTAGGGCGAGACGTAAACCGTCACCATTTTGCCGTTCACGTCCACGGTCCAGGTTTCGCGGACCAGCTTGCCGCGTCGGCCCGCATGCGAGGCCGTGCGCGTAACATGGGTGACTTGCGCGGAGACGACGAAGGCCGGCTCGGCCGCCGGGGTCGGAACATTGATGACGGGAAGAATGAACATGATGTGAATAGGTTACGACAAGAACGACGCCAAATCTTCACTTTCTTGTCAACTCCCCTAGATTTGCCAGGGCCCGGCTCCAACAATCAAGTCTGTACTGGGGAGAGTATGAAGATCCGATTTCTACTCGCAGCGGTGACGGTTTTCGTCGCCATCGGCATTGCCGTTGTAAATTGGAAGGGGCGCACGGGTCTTGAGCAAATGTTCAAGTCTACGGGTGAACTGAAGCAGATCAATTCGATGACCCGCAACCAAATGGAGGCGGACATGATGCACGACGCCCTGCGCGGTGAGGTGCTCGCCTTGGTTCTCGCCTCGGGCAAGGGTGACCTTGAAGGCTTGAAAGCCGCCAAAGCCGGAATCGCCGATACAAGTCAGACGTTCCGCGATGCATTGGCTGCCAATGAGAAGCTGAACCTAAGCCCCGCGACCAAGAAGAGCTTGGCAGACGTAAAGCCGCTCTTGGATTCCTATCTGGGGAGCGCGGAGGCGATGGCGAAAGTCGCCTCGCAGCCCGAAGCCCTGGAGCGCATGCTGCCCCAGTTCGATGAAGACTATGTGGCCTTGGCGGGCGGCATGGAAGCCGTGAGCGATGCCATTGAGGCGGAAACCGACGAGGTGATGAAGCACGCGGTGGAGTGGCATGCCGAAGGCGTACAGTTCTTGAATGTCGTCTCCCTGGCGGTGGGCGGTCTCGCCTTTCTCTTTCAGATTTTGTTGACCCGCCGGATTGTTAAGGGACTTCGCGAAAGCGAGCAAGGGCTTGCTTTCCTCAAGGATGAAGTGACGCCGCGCCTGAAGGCGGGCCTGGAAGATCTCGCCCAGGGCGTGCTGCGTGTGCCCTCGGCCATCCCGGCGATGCCTCGACTGAGCACCAAGGGCGATGAACTCGGGCAGCTGAATGCCTCGATTCAGCGGGTGGTCAACGACGCCCGCGAACTCCATGCCTCGCAATCCACGGCCATCCAGCGCACCTCGGGCCTGGTGCGGCAGATCCACGACGAGACCCGCACGATCCTCGAGGGAAGCGACAACATCCGCATGGTGAGTGTGGAAGGCGCGCGCAGCATGGAAGCCGTCGCGTCCTCGGTGTCTCACGTGGCCTCGCAAACCGATTCCGCCAACCAGCACGTTCAGCTGATGGCGCAAGAGTTGGAAGCCCTGCAGCACGGAGCTCAACGCCAATCCGTGGCCGTGAATGAATCCCGGAGCGCGGTGGATAGCACCGTCCGCGCCATTGATGCGCTCAACTCGAACCTGGGCCAAATGAGCGAGGAATCGGAGAACGGCCAGAAGCGGGTGGACGAGGTCACTTCCATCATGCGTGACATTGTTGAGCAGACCTCCCGGTCGGAAGACATCGCTCGGAACCTGGATCGGCAAAGCCAAGCGATCGGCTCCATCGTGGAGACGATTGACCATATTGCCAACCAGACCAACCTGCTCAGCTTGAACGCGGCCATTGAGGCGGCGCGGGCGGGCGAAGCGGGACGCGGGTTTGCGGTGGTGGCCGAAGAAGTGCGCCGCCTCGCGACGGAGTCGGCGGAATCGGCCAACCAGATTCGCAAACTGATTGAAGAAGCGCGGGTCACCGCCGAATCCATGGTGGAGGCCTCGCACAATACTTCGCAGGTGGTGCATTCCGGCCAGGCCGAAGTGGAGCGCACGCGTGAGGCCTTCGAGCGATTCCGCAGCGTGGTGCAAGACGCCACCAGCCGCTTGCGTGTGGTTCAGCAGGCCAGCGAGAATGTCATCCGTCAGACGGACGTCATCGAATCCTCGGCCAAGCAGAACGCTGACACATGTAGCGAAATGGTGGCCTCGGTTCAATCCATGCAGAACGACTTCGGCACGCTGCAGGAAGCCACCGAAGAGATCGCGGCAAACTCTCAAGAGGTAGCGGCGAGCATGGAAGAGGCTTCGAACTCTGCCGAAAGCTTTGCTCAGCTTTCCGTGCGTCTATCGGAGATTGTGGCGCAGTTCCAACTAGACGACGCGGGCGAGAACTTTACTCAGGCCGAGCCCCGCGCTCACCGACGGGCCGCATAGTCACCCTCCCGAGCTGAATCCGGGTAAGACCGAGCCGTGCCTGCACGGCTCGGCATCCTGGTAAGCGGCAAAGGGCGCGGATCGAACATGGCCAACCTCATTGAGGCTTGCCAAGACGGCCGCCTACCCGCCGAAGCGGCAGTGGTGGTGGCACCGCGCGGGGACATCCCTGCCGCTGAACGCTCCCAGGCCTTAGGCGTTCCCGTAGTGGCTCTCTCACCGAAAACAGAAGGCTTCGCCACCGCACTCTTGGCCACTTTGCACACTTACAACGTCACCCACGTGTGCCTGGCGGGATTCATGTCCATGGTGCCCGCCGAGGTCCTCGCGGCTTACCCCGATCGGATTTTCAACGTTCACCCGGCCCTGCTCCCGAAGTTTGGGGGCAAGGGGATGTACGGGATGCACGTCCATGAGGCCGTGCTGGCGGCGGGAGAAACCGAAAGTGGCTGCACCGTCCATTTGGTGAACGAGCACTACGACGAAGGGCGAATTCTGCTTCAATTGCGCTGCCCGGTGCTCCCAGATGACACCCCGGAGACCCTGGCCGCCCGGGTGCTGGCCCTGGAACACCAAGCGTACATCCAGGCCCTGCGAGACAGCCTCGACGGCTAGATTTGTTGTGAAATCTTCGATGATCGTTGTATGATCGAAGAATGCGAAAGATGACAACCTTCGCTGCTCTGACGACGGCCGCCATGCTGATGGCTTTCCCGCCGGTGGTGCAGAAAGAGCTTTACGCCGAAAACGACTTCCGAGGCAAAGCGGCCCCCAAGATTGAAGTGGAGACCTGGCTGGGCGGGGCCAACCCCGAGCTGAAGGGCAAGACCGTGCTCCTCGACTTCTGGGCGACGTGGTGCGGCCCGTGCCGAGCCACCATACCCGAACTGAACAAGTGGCAAGCCGAGTTCAAGGATGATCTGGTGATCATCGGGCTGAGCAACGAGAAGCCGGAAGTGGTGAAGACGTTTATGGAAACGACGGCCATGAAGTACAGCATCGCCATTGACACCCAGGCCCGCACTTCCAAGACGGTGGGCGTCAAGGGCATCCCCCACGCCATGGTCATCACGCCGGACGGAGTGGTGCGCTGGCAGGGCTTCCCGGGATTGGAAGCCGACCCGCTGACCGCCGAAAAGCTGAAGAGCATCATCGCCGAGGGTAAGGCCCTGGCGCGCGGCGGCAACTAAGCGCTGCCCACAAGAAAGCCCTACCTCCTACAAGGGAGGCAGGGCTTTCTTGCATCTCCTCGGGCTCAAAGACTGAGGAATTGGCGCACGATGCGCAGGCCCACATCGCCACTCTTTTCCGGGTGGAACTGGGTGCCCATCACATGGTCGCGGGCCACCGCCGCC
>CALRVA020000167.1:0-5473 GCA_943371495.1 Archangium gephyra
AATCAAGGGCGTCTCCGTCCACCGAGCGTCTTGGCACAGGCAGGCAAAGGCCGTCGGGCCGATTTCGCCTTCACCCAGGTGGGCGTGCCGGTCCACTCGCTTGCCGAACGGCTTCTGGCTGTCGTTGACGTGGATGACCTTCACCCGGTCCGCGCCGATGCGCTGGTCCAGTTCGGCCATGGTGGAGGCGTAGCCCGCTTCGGTGCGGATGTCGTAGCCCGCCGCAAAGATGTGGCAGGTATCCACGCACACTCCCAGTTGCGGGTGGCCGTCGCAGGCATTGAGGAGCCACTCCAGGTGTTCAAATTTGTAGTTGAGAGAAGACCCCTGCCCGGCAGTGGTCTCCATCAGCAGGGTGACGCCGGCGGGGGCTTCGGCCAGGATCGAGCGGGCCGCTTCGGCCACTTTCGCCAATCCGACTTCCTCACCCTCGCCCATGTGCGCGCCCATGTGGCTGATGACATACGGGATGCCGAGATGGGCGCAGCGCTCTAGCTCTCGCGCCAGGCCGCGCATGGACTTCTCCCGCTTCTCTTCGTCGGGGGCGGCCAGATTGATGAGGTAGCTGTCGTGGCTGACGGTGAAGGGCGTGAGGTGCAGTTCCTCCGCCGTGGCCCGAAACTCGGAGGCCATGGCATCGGTGATCGGCTTGGCCGCCCACTGCTGAGGGCTGCTGGTGAACACCTGCACGGCGGTGCACCCGATCTCCACCCCGCGCCGCAGGGCGTCGGCCAGTCCCTTGCCCGTGGGCATATGCGCTCCGATTCGTTTTGCCGCCACTCTGGTACTCCTTCGGTTGAGGTTACCGCCCGGGTCGGGTAACTTCCCGCTTGGTATGGGTCAGTATTTCGCCTGCTTCAAAGCGTATGACATCCGCGGGCAGGTGCCCAATGATTTGAACCCCGAGCTGGCCTACCGCGTAGGGCGCGCCTTCGCGGATGAGACGGGGGCCAAATCGGTGTGCGTGGGCCACGATATCCGCCTGAGCGGGCCTGAACTGATGGACGCCCTGACCCGGGGTCTCGCTGACGCCGGGGTAGACGTGATTCAGCTGGGGCTGATCGGCACCGAGATGGTCTACTTTGCCACCGCGCACTACGGCTACGACGGCGGCGTGATGATCACCGCCAGCCACAACCCGCCGCAGGACAACGGCATGAAGATGGTGCGAGTGGAAAGCCGCCCCATCAGCAGCGACACCGGCCTGAACGAGATTGAGCGCCGCGCCTTTGAAGAAAAGTGGGAGCGCGAGGGCCACGGCACCGTGAGCCAGCGCGACGTCTACGACGATTTCATCCAGCACCTGCTGACCTTTGATGCAAACCACGAAATCAAGCCGCTGAAGGTGCTGGCCAGCCCCGGCAACGGCGCGGCCGGCGTGGCGATGGAGAAGTTGATGCCGCACATTCCGCTGCAAGTGGAGCGGATGATGTTCGAGCCGGATGGCCACTTCCCCAACGGGGTGCCCAACCCGATCCTGCCCGAATCCCGCGCCCCGATCGAAGCTCGACTCAAGGAGGGTGGTTTTGACTTTGGGGTGGCCTGGGATGGCGACTACGACCGCTGCTTCTTCCTCACCGAGGACGGCACCTTTATTGAGGGTTACTATATAGTCGGCCTGCTGGCCAAGGCGATCTTGCAGGACAACCCCGGGGCGGCCATCGTTTATGACCCGCGCCTGACGTGGAACACGCTGGACATCGTGGCCGAAGCGGGCGGGCGCCCGGTGCTGTGCAAGAGCGGCCACGCCTTTATCAAGGAAAGGATGCGGGCGGAGAACGCGGTCTACGGCGGCGAAATGAGTGCGCACCACTACTTCCGAGACCACTGGTATTGCGACAGCGGCATGATTCCGCTGATGCTGGTGGCCAAGCTGGTGAGCGTGACCGGGCAAAGCCTGGGAGCCCTGGTGGCCGACATGATGGCCAAGTACCCCTGCAGCGGCGAAATTAACAGCACCGTGGCGGACGTGAAGGAAGTGCTGGCCCGCGTGCAGGCTCAATATAGTGACGGCGAGCTAGACACGACGGACGGGATCAGCATCAGCTACCCGAACTGGCGCTTCAATCTGCGGGGCTCCAATACCGAGCCGGTGATCCGTTTGAATGTGGAGAGCCGGGGCGATGAGGCCCTGATGCGCGCTAAGACGGAAGAAGTTCTGCAATTGGTGCGGCAGTAGGTCCTATTTTTAGACCTAATTTTTACCAGGGTGCCCGAAATGATTGACCTGGGTAGCTCGTTCTGTAATAATGGGGATACCTGGGAAACCAGGTGACATCACGCGCAGGACGCGCGACCACAACTGCGACGGTTGCTGGGGCACAAGGAACTTGAGGAAAGATGTGCTTAAGGTGATCGCAACGCACAAGCGGTCTCGCTGTTCGGCAAATGGTGTCCCTTTTGGAGAAACCAAATGAACAAAATGATCAAGTTCGCCCTGACGGCGGTGCTCGGTGCGGGTCTCATCGTACCGGCCCTCGCGCAGGACAACTTCCCGGACGTTCCGGACAATCACTGGGCGTTCGAAGCTCTGTCGAACCTGAAGGGCAGCGTGCTCTTCGGCTACCCGGATGGCCTCTATCGCGGCAACCGACCGACGACCCGCTACGAATTCGCGGTGGCGCTGAACCAGCTCTACATGCGCATGATGGGCGTGGTCGAAGGCATGGAAGGCAAGATCTCTGATCTTGAGCGCATGATCGGCCAAAACCAAGGTGGCGACAACAGCGACCTCCGCACCGCCCTCGAAGCGCTGAAGCGCGACGTGGACGGCATGAAGGCCTGGCGCTCCGACATCGAAAACTTCAAGCGACTGAGCACCGAGTTCGAAAAGGAACTCGCCAGCCTCGGCGTGGACGTTGACAAGCTGCAATCCGACGTGGCCTCGCTCGATGAGCGCGTGCGACGACTGGAAAACGGCGGCGCCAGCGTGAAGATCGGTGGTGACGTCAACTTCCTGATCCTCGGTGGTCACAGCAACGACGGAGACTTCGGTCTGACGCAAGACGGCCGCCCGACGGGCGTCGGCAACCTGGGCAACCCGGTTGGCGTGACCCGCGACCTGAGCGTGCTGCACGAACTCGGTCTGAACATCAGCGGCAAGGTCGACGATAACACCTCCTTCAAGGGCACGGTGGTCTTCGGCGACACGCTCGCTGCGCTCGGTACCCTGAACACGCGCAACGTTGGTGTGCCGTTCAACAACGGTGGCAACGCCAGCGACGTCTACATCTACAACCTCTCCGCGAACTTCAACAGCGCTCTGGCCGGTCAAGGCTTCAACGCTGAAGTGGGTCGCGTGGGTCACCAAGTCGGCAAGTACCTGTGGAAGCGCAGCGACTTCACGCCGTACTACGCCAATGAGCGATGGGACAATGGCAACTACATCTTCGACGGTGCGATCCTCGGCTTCAACTTCGGTGAAGCGAAGGTCAACCTGTTCGGTGGTAAGAACAGCCAGCGCAACTCGACCAACGGTGTTGACCTCAACTCGATCGGTCTGAACCTGGGCAACCCGGCCGCCGTGGTGGACACCACCCTCGGTCTGCAAGCCATGTTCGGTCTGGGTGACAACGGCAAGCTCAACCTTGCTTACATCATCCACGACAGCGACGTGAACCCGACCACCAACGGTGGCGTGAACCGCCTGAGCGTGTACGGCGCCGAAGCTGACTTCAACTTCAGCGGCCTGGCCGTCTCCGGTAAGTTCAGCCAGTCCGTGGCTGGCCGCGGCGACACGAGCGTGATCGACAACGACAACTCGGCCTTCGAAGTCGGCCTTGGCTACAAGGTCAGCAACTTCGACCTGATGGGCGGTTACCGACGCGTGGAAACGAACTTCCTCGCCGCTGGTAGCTGGGATCGCCTCGGTACGGTCTGGAGCCCGCGCAACATCGAAGGTTTCTTCGCTGGCGTGAACTTCAAGCCGTCCAACGACCTGAGCGTCTACCTGAAGGGTCAGTTCATGGAGCCGGTGCAAGCCGGTGCCGCCGGCAACCCGCTGGTGTCCGCCAACGATGACGTGACCGCCTTCAAGGTTGGTCTCGACTACAAGCTGGCCTCCAACTGGGGCTTCAAGGCTTCGTACGAAGATGTCCGCTGGAACTACTCCGCCGGCACCGACCCGAACCAGCGATGGTTCCACGTCGGCTTCGACTACGGTCTGGGCGCCAACAGCAACGTGGCCATCGGCTACCTCTACAGCGATGTTGACTTCAAGGGTCGCCAAGCCGCTTTCGGCTTCGGTAACAATCGCTACCGCGGTGGTCTGATCACCACCCAGCTCTCCGTCAAGTTCTAAACAAACTTTCGGAAAGCAAGAGAGGCCTCCATCCTTCGGGATGGGGGCCTTTTCCTTTGCGAGCGCGCCGCCAGGGCAAACCCCGACCCTCCCTGAGACGTCTAAAGAAGTGTGAAACGAACTTGGAAAGTCTCAGGCCTCGCCTTGGCCGCCGTCTTGCTTATGTCCACCGGGGCTCAGGGTCAAGTCCGCCAAATCATCAAGATTGTCGGGGTGGGGGCCGCCGTCAAGCAATTCGGCCCGGAGATTAACCGCGCCTTCAACGGCCTCACGGGCCACAAGGACACGAATTCTCGCTACAGCAAGGTCGTGCCCATCATCAGCATTGGCATCAACACCCGCGACGCCATCGGGGCCGCTCAGGTTATGGGCACCAAAACCCAAGTGGACAAGGTGCAGGCCGTAGCCTCGCCGGAAGCTGAGTTCCTCGGCGAAGTCCGCATCCGCGCGCTCATCCCGGTGGATTCGGTCAATATCACCAACCCCAAGGAGATTCAGGGGGTGCCCGGCGTGGGTGTTTCCGGGATTGTAGACCTGAAACTGTAACCAATTCGGCATCAAAACAGGTATCCCCTGTTTGATGAGTTCAAGCATTCGCTCGGCAATGGCACTCGCCCTCCTTACGGTGGCGGGTGCCTCTTTTGCGCAAGGCATCCTGCGGACCCAAGATCCGGCGCTGTCGCCCGATGGGCAAACGATTGTCTTTAGCTGGCAGGGCGATTTGTGGTCGGTGCCGGCGGCCGGGGGCCACGCCACGCGCCTCACCGTTCACGGGGCCGATGAAACCTTCCCCGTCTGGGCGCCCGATGGCAAGTCCATCACCTTCGCCAGCAACCGTTTTGGCAATCTCGACCTCTTCCGCATGGCCCCCGATGGCAGCGGCCTCACCCGCCTGAGCTGGGAAAGCAGCGATGAATATCCCACCGCCATCAGCGCGGACGGTTCGGTGGTCTATGGCTACACCAACGCCTTCGGTCGTCTCAATGTGTTCTCCATGCGCGCCGGGGGCGACCTGGTGCCGCACACCACCCACTCCCTGGAGATGTTCTACAACCCCTCGCCGGGGGCAGAGGGCAAGGTCTACATGGCTGGGGGAGGTAGCGCCGGCCACTGGCGCAAGCCCGGCCACAGCGGCGCCAACACCAGCGAGATCTGGGTGGCCGATGGCAGCGC
>CALRVA020000168.1:0-5399 GCA_943371495.1 Archangium gephyra
GGATGTTCATGGCTTGGGTTCCTGCGGTGATTTTGGCACGACGGGCGTCGTCGGCTCTTGGAGCAATGTACGAGCGAAGAAGGCGAGGTTGACGCCCATTTCGTGGGCGATGTCGATGATTTCGGTCAAGATCTCTTCCCGCAGGCGGAGTTCTTCCTCAAGGGTTTCGGCCAGCAGGAAGAACTGCAAGCGAACTTCAAGGGTGCTATCACCGAAGTCCGTAAAGTACGCGTAGCTCTCCCCGGGGAACACCGAAGTGTGCGAGTTCAGCAAGTGCCGGACCCGGGCGGTGAATGCCGTGATCTCCTCCACCGTGGTGCCGTAAGTGAGGCCCAGCCTCGTCTTGACCTGGCGGCGTCGGCGGCGCCCGAAGTTCTCTACGTGCGCGGTGATGAGGCGGCTATTGGGGAGCGTGATGAGCGAATCCTGGAACGTCCGGATGCGCGTGGAGCGGAGATTGATCTCTTCCACCACGCCTTCCACCTCGCCGATGCGGATCCAGTCCCCGAGTTGGAAGGGTGACTCCACCAGCACGGTGATGGAGCCGAAGAGGTTCTCGACACTATCCTTGGCCGCCAGCGCCACCACCAAGCCCCCAATGCCGAGGCCGGCCACGATGCCCGTGACGTTGACGCCCAGCGCGGCCAAGAAGACGAACCCCGCGAGGATGAGCAGGAACGCCCGGGCCAGGCGGCTGAGCACCGGCACCACGAGCTTTTCGCGGCGACCGGTCTGGGCTTCATCGCGCCGTGACCACCACGCCAAACTGAGATCCCACGCGGCACTGAGGGCCATCGCGCCGCCCAACGCCCAGCCGAGCTTGGCCACCACGAGGAGCGTGGCGCGCCACCAATCCGGCAAGCCGAGAGAAGCCAGCCCCGCGTGGAGAACACTGCACGCAATGACCAGGCTGAGCGACCGGCCAAACGTGCGGAGCTTGAGGCGGTTGGCCGCGAATTGATCCGGTGTGAGCGTGCGGCGCAGCACCAGGCGGACCACCAACCGCACCCCGTGGCCGATGACCCCCGCGCCCAGGAGCAGACCCAGCAGGCTCAGCCATTGCCAGTTCTCCAGCCATAACGTTTTGCCGTGGAATTGCGGGGGGAACTGCGATTTGAGATACGCGGAGGGGTCCAGGGTCGCCGGGTCGACGTCTTTGGTGCCTGCCACCAAGGGCTGATCTTTAACCGTCTGCCAAATCGCGTCCAGTTCCTTGACCGTGGTCGGCGTGAACCGCCAACCGCCATCCTCCTGGCGGGCCAGGACGATGCTGCCGACCGCCTGCCCGGTGGCGCGCTGGGTGTAAGAACGATAAAGGAACGGCTGGCCGGCGGGGTCGTCCGGGATACGGCTGAGGTCGATGTACTCCGTCCGGTTGAGGATGGCCATCAGGAGCGCGGCGAGGCGCGGGCCTTCGTCGTCGCGGATGACCGAGTTGATTTGGCGCAAGTCCAGAGCGGCCGCGGCCGCCACGGGGCGATCTTCATTCATCGCCGTGAGGAACGTGCGAATCGAGTCGCGGGGCGACTTCAGCCCATCCGGAGCGACAACATCTTTGGCGACTTCGCCGCTCGTGCCTTCGCCTGACCGGGCGCGAAACACGGCGGTGTGGATGGCATCCAGGTCGGCCAGTGTTTCGCGGCTGAACTGCCAGCGGCTCCCGTTGCGTACCAGCGAGAGCGTCCCCACCATGCTGTCGAACTCGTTGCGGATGGGCTGCACCGTCAGGCGGTCAGCCCCGGGATTCTCGGGGACTTGGGTGGGGTCAATGCCCAGCGCGTCCAGCACCTCCGCGAGGTGGGTCAGCGTGCGTTCGAGTTCGGGGGTCGGGGAACCTTCGTTGTCCTCTGGCTGCCGATCGATATCGAGGGCCGGGAGCGCGTCGGCGAGGGTGCCCGCTCGCATCACCTCCGGAAAGGTTTGCAACAGAGCGCGGGGCGTGCTCTGATCGAGCTGAACTTGGGCAAACGCGACCACCGCCACCACCACGAAGGCGAATGTGGCGAGAAGTCGGCGTGCGTTAGCCATCCTTACTTAGGACGTAATCTCGCGGTGAGAAGTCCCCTCGCGAGCGGGCTTCTTCCCAGGTGGTGATCTCGTTGCCGGATCGCTCCATCATCTCCTTGAGGGTGACAAAGCGGTATCCCTGGGCGCGGAGATCGCGGATGATGCGCGGCAGAGCTTCCAGCGAACCCTTGGAGGGCTCGTGCAACAACACGATGCTGCCGGGCTTCATGGTGGACATCACATTGCGGTAAATGCGGTCGGGCGAGGGGTTCTCCCCGTTGGCCTGGGTGGCGTCCATGGCGTTGGAAGACCACTGCGCCATGGTCATGCCGAGGCGCTGAGCCACGCTGAGAACTTCTTGCGAATAGCCGCCGCCCGGAGTGCGGAAAACGATCGGCCACACGCCGGTGGCCCGCTCGATGGAGGCCGCTCCTTCGGTGAGTTCCCGTTCAATCACCGCCGGGGGCACCCCCGTCAGGCGAATGTGGTCGTACGTGTGGTTGGCCAGTTCATGGCCGTCGGCCAGGGCCGCCCGGGCGATGTCCGGGCAGATGTCCACGTTCCGCCCAATGAAGAAGAAGGTGACCTTGACGTCTTGCTCTTTCAGGAGTTTGAGAAGCCGGGGGGTGAAGCTGGGGTGCGGCCCGTCGTCGAACGTGAAGCACACGAGCTTCTCATCTTGGTTGCCGTTCCAGATTTGGGCGTAGCCAAACGGGGCGGGCACGAGGCCCATGGGGCGCGGGAAGGTGACTTCAACGGGCGAATACGCGGGCAAATTGTTGGGGCGCGGGGAGAGCAGCGGGGTCGGTTCGGGCCGGTTCGGCGCAATTCGGGGTTCGGGTTCCACCGGGAGCGGCTCGACCAATTCGGACTTGGCGTTGCTCTTCGCCTTGGGCGCTGCAGGCACCGGAGCCATGCGCATGGGCACGCCCGAGGGCTTATCGCGCAGGTTGGGCTCGGAAGGCTTGGGCGCCTCCTTTGGCTTGGGTTCCGGCTTCGCTAGCGGCTCTTCCTTGCGGGCGGGGGCCGGACTGGCCGGATTCGCGTTCTCGCGAGGCTTGTTCAGCGCCAGCTTGGGATCCGTTTTGGCAGGCTGGGCGGGCTTGGCCGGGGCCGGCTCGTTCTTGGCCACCGGGCCGAGGGCTTGTCGGGGTTCGGCGGGCTTAGGTTCGGCCGGTTTGGGCTCAGCGCGTTGCACCGGAGCTTTCTTTATCGGCTCCTTCGCGACGGGCTTGTCTTCGATCGGCTTCTTTTCAACCGGCTTCTTTTCAACCGGCTTCTTCTCGGTCAGAGCCAGCTTGGTCGGCTTCTTGGCCGGCGGATCAGCTTTGGCCACCCGGGCGGGCGCTTTGGAGGGCGCATTGGGGGCAGTCACCGGTCGCTCCGGAACCTGGTTCAAGTCCACGATCCGAGCCCGATCGTTGCCAATCCCCGCTTGCGGAATGGAATTCATCGCCAACCAGGTGACGAAGACAGTGCCAAACACTGCCGACAAGGCAATCCAGACGCTGAGAAGCGCTTGCTTTTGTCGTGATTCCATACGCGCTCGGTTTGCGGCCCTCTATAGTACTCGGTTAGCGAAGCTCCAAAACACTAGGTTTACAACCCAGTTAAACGGTCGCGGCGACTGTCCTCTGGTCCGGCTTCCTTGGCGCGGCGCTCAGGGAGCATGTACCAGGGCACGTTGAGCACCATGATGTCCTGCTGGCCTTGCAGCAGCAAGGCGGCCTTGAGAGCCTGCGCCCGCTGGTTGTGCAGCAAGTATTGGTACCACTTGGCTTCCACCAGTTCCGGCACCACCACCATGATGCGGCGGCCGGGGTGCGTCTTGCGCTTGGCCCGCACGTAATCCAGGATGAGCCGGATGATGTGCCGGTAGGGGCTAGGCACCACGATAAGCTCGGGAGCTTTCTTGCCGATGGCCTCGAGCGGCTCCACCACAAACTGGTTCCAGTCGCGGTGAAGGTACATGATGGATTCATCATCCTCGCCGTCCGCAATGTGAATGGCTTCCACGTCCGGGCTCAGCGTCACCGAAAACTGGATCGCGTGCTCGGTCATCGAGCTCCACCGTTGCACGGGCACAATGATGAGCGGCGGCTCCAGGTTAGCCGTGTCGATGCTGTGGTGGGCCGAGGTCATGCGATTGACCTCAATGTAGTGGCGCTTGATGGCCAAGAACAGCACCACAAAGCCCGGCATCATGATGAGCGCCAGCCACGCGCCCTGCTGGAACTTGGTGTAGAGAATGACGATCGTGGCCACGCCCGTCACCACCCCGCCGATGAAGTTGATGACAGGAGGCAGCCACGGCACTTTCTTTTGGGCCAGCTCTTCCGGGTGACGCTTCCAGTGCTTCACCATCCCGAACTGACTGAGCGTAAACGCCACAAACACCCCCACGGCATACAAAGGCAGCAGGCGTTCCAGCAAGCCGCCAAACGCGATGATGAGCAGACAGGCAAAGGCCGTGAGCACCCAGATGCCGTAGTGGAACACCAAGCGGCGGCCGCGTGCGGCAAAAGCGTGCGGCAAATAGTCATCCCGGGCCAGCAGGCGGCACATGCGGGGGAAGCCCGCGTAGGCGGTATTGGCCGAGAGCGCCATGAGCGCCAGAAGGAAGAAGAGGAAGATGTAGTAGGCGGGGCCGTTGCCCACCACCGCCGCCACGATCTGCGAGAGCACGGTGCGGTAGTTGCCTTCTTCGGCCGACATCGCCGGCGTCTTATAGGCGTTCGCCAAAAAGGCGAGTCCGGCAAAGATGACCGCCATCACGCCGACGACCATGATGAGGACGCGCTGGGCGTTCTTGCTGGCCGGGTCGCGGAACAGTGGCACCCCGTTGGCCACCGCTTCAATCCCGGTGAGGGCGGCGCACCCGTTGCTGAAAGCCTTGAGGAGGAGCAGCCAACCAATGGTCTGCGTGGTCTCGTGGATATGCTCGGGCGGCACCAGCGGCACGGGGCTGCCCCCGGCCTGCACCGTTTTGAAGACCCCGAGGGCGATGATGCCCAGCAGGATGACGATGTAGCCGTAAACCGGGATCGCAAAGGCGACACCCGACTCCTTCACCCCGCGCAGATTGATGATCGTCATCATCAACACCAGCGCCAACGACAATGGCACCAGATAAGGCTGCATGTGCGGGAAGGCCGAAACCAGGGCCCCCACACCCGCCGAAGAGCCAATGGCGACGACCAGGATGTAGTCCAGCAACAGCGCACTGCCCGCGATGAGGCCCGGCTTGCGGCCCAGATTCTCGGTGGCCACGGTGTAGCTGCCGCCGCCGTTGGGATAGGCGACCACCGTTTGCAGATAGCTCAGCATCACGATGGTCATCACCGCGATGATCACCCAGGTGATGGGCATGATCACGCTGAAGCCGGCCATGC
>CALRVA020000169.1:0-5338 GCA_943371495.1 Archangium gephyra
ACCGGTTCGTCTTCCTTGACAAAGTCGCCGACTTGCTTGAGCCATCGACTGACCGTGCCCTCGTGGACAGATTCCCCGAGTTCGGGCATGAGGATTTCCGTGGCCATTACCTATCATTGTAGCCCGATGCCCTCGCAGTCTCAGGGCTGTCCCAGCAGTTTTTTGGGGGTCGTTCTCAGTTTGTCGGCGAGGAAGCGCCGATCCGTTGCTCGAGCTGCTCCCGCACGCTCGGCCACTCACTCGCAATGACGCTAAACATGGCCGTGTCTCGGCTTTCGCCCGTGCAAGCGTAGTGATGGCACCGCAGGGTGCCTTCGTAGGTCGCGCCGATGCCCAAAATGGCCCGCCGCGAACGCTCGTTGCGCGCGTCGCACTTTAGGGTTACTCGTTGTAAACCTTGAGCAAAAGCCTCGCCCAGCATCAAGAGCTTGCAAGTGGGGTTCAGCAGGGTGCCCCGTGCCTCGGGCGCGTACCACGTCATCCCGATCTCCACGGTGCCGGCGGCCCGGTTGTGGTCCATAAAGCACGACTGCCCCACCGGTCGTCCTTCCCATTCAATCAAGTAAGGAACATGCCCCACCGCCTCCGCCCCGGCCCAAAACTGGGCATAGTCCTCGGTCGAGGGCCCCTGCGGATAGAGAGTGCAGAAGTAACGGAAGGTGTCTTCCGTCACCAAGCCCGCCAGGGCCGCCCCGGCTTCTTCGGCGGAAGCCCGGCGCATCTTCACGGCCCCATGTTCCAAGATCGATGCAGGAAACGACATCGCCTTAACCCAGTTGGGCATCCAGAAAGCTGCGCAGGTCGGCCTCGGCCACCATCGGTTCGCCCGGCGCGACATTGTTCAGGCGGCCATCTTTCATCCACGTTTCCAGTTCATCCACCAACGAGAACACGTGGTCGAACGAATCCGCCACAAAGAGCAGCGGCTGGTAGTGGTCAATCTCAAAGTACTGATTGATCACCCATTCCAGCTGAAGCGGGTAGCGCTGGCAGTTGGGCGAATCGATGCTGTAGGCAATCTCACCCGCACTGCTCAGCAGGCCACTGCCGTACACGCTCAGCCCCTTGCCATCCGGCCGGCGCATCAGCCCGAATTCAATCGTGAACCAGAAGAACCGCGCCATCGCCTTGATGATCGAGTCCACGACCTTCAACTGCTCGTCCGGGTCCTTGATGCTTTGGGCGTACTCGGCCGCCGTATGGGCGCAATCCCCAAATCGCACAAGAGTGTCCGCAAAGGCGGGGTCCGTGTGCATCGGCACGTGACCGGCAATGTCGTGGAAGATGTCCGGTTCGGGCAAGTAGTCCAGCTTGTCGAGCCGGCGCACCGTGATCGTGGTCGGGAAATCCCGCTCCCGCAAAGAATCAAAAAACCGGAACGCGGGTACATAACCGGCCACCGCCTTCGCCTTGAACCCCGTGAGCTTGCTTAAGAACTTATTGACATCGGCCAGCCGGGGCACACGCTGAGGGTCGAGACAGAGATTGTCAATCCCTTGCATGAAGTTATCGTTGGCGTAGCGTTCCCACAGGGGCAGCATCTGGGCGTAGAGCCGCCGCCAGGCTTCGTGATTATCGACGGAGTACAGATCGTACGGCTGTTCGATGTAGATCTCGCCGTTGGCCTTGGCGGCCTCGATAAACGGAGCTTCGGTCGTGGTCAGTCCACTCCCCGGGGCAAAGTTTGTCATCCTGTTTCTCCTGGCTTTGGCCTGACATCCTCATTGAGGTCAGGTTCTAGGATGGAAGGTACCCGAGCCAAGCGGCCCGGGATGCGCCTTACATATCCGAGGCTTCGCGGCGGTCGTGGATGATGCCCCAAAGGGCCAGACCGACGCACAGAACCAGCGGCCCGGCAAAGGCCACCCAGTGCAGGCGCTGCATGCCGTCACCAATGTTGCCAAAGGTGTTGTAAAGCGGGTCATTCAGGCGGCTGACGTGCCGCACGTACACAAAAATCGAGGTGAAGACCAGCACCGGCAGCGCGATCCACTTCATGAATCGGGGCGTGCCGTGAACCTGGCGTTGCAGCATCATGCCAAACCAGCCCAGGCATAAAAGTGGCGGCACCACGCCCAATCCGAGGAGCGTGGTGCGCAAACTACCTTGCGTGATCTCAGCGACAGGCATCAAATCGAACATTGCTAGATGGTTCTCCGCAAGTCTCGGGCCAATCCGCTGGGGGTCACGCCTTAGAGTTCGAAGCGGCCGTCGGAGGCGTTGCCGCCACCTTGAGCAATGCGCTTGACGAAGCTGATGAGTTCGGCCGGGTTAAACGGCTTGGTCAAGTACATATCCGCGCCGTAGTGATAGCCTTCGAACACGTCCTTGTCCTGCGCCTTGGCCGTCAGCATGATGACCGGGAGGTCCATGGTGGCCGCGTCCTTACGAAGAGCCTTGAGAACCTCAAAGCCGTCCATGTAGGGCATCATCACGTCCAAAACGCACAGGTCAGGCTTCTCGGCTCGGATCTTCTCCAAACCTTCCTTACCATCGTAGGCCGTAACCACTTGGTAGCCCTGGCGCTCCAGATTAACCTGGATCAGGCGCACAATGTGGCGCTCGTCATCGCAAACAAGAATCTTCAGCGGCGGCATATGCGTAAACCCGTCGAGGACGTCGTTGTCACTCTACCCGACTGATGGGGCTAGGTCAAGCCATCAAAAGGGCCGGAGGTACCCTTCCGCTCGTGAAGTTGTGCCGTTTCGTACTCCATGCCGAACCCCAAACCCCTCGATCCGGCCTGTATTACGAAGGAAGGTTCTACGAAACCGACGGTGAAAAAGCCATCGGTATCCACGACACGGAATCCGCAGGATTGTTGGCGCCGATCATTTTGGCCCCCAGTGTCCGGGTCCTTGAGACTCAGCCGAGCGGAGAAGGCGGCGTCAATTGGGGTTACCACTTCAGCAACCCCACCCGCATGGTGGGCAGCAACAGCGAAATTGAACTCCCGGAGGAGATGGGCGTGCTGGATGTTGAGGCCCGGATCGCCCTGGTCGTCAGCGGGCGCGGGCAATATGTGCGGCCGGAGGAAGCTCACGAGTTCATCTTGGGATACGCCCCCACGTTGTTCTTCCGCTTGCCCGAAGAAGCCGAATCGGCCTCCGCCCACGGTTTGCCCCCCACGGCAGCGAACGATGTGTTCTGGGCGCTTGGCCCGGTGCTCACCACCCCGGATGAGTTGATTGAAAACCTGGGCGAATCCCTTACGGATTACTCCTGGCAATACCGACTCCGGTTGAACGGAGAAACCCTTTCCGAAGCCGAAACCCTGCAAGGCCCCTACGGGGAAGCGATGGCGCTGGCCTCGCGGTTTGGGCCGCTGATGCCGGGCGAAGTCTTTGCCGGGCCGACTCTGGCTCACGCGCGGGGCGGCGGCCAGTCCGTGCGAGCCGGCGACACCATCGAGCTTGAAGTGCAAAAGCTTGGCCGTTTGGTCGTGCGACTCATCTAGCTTTCGTCAAACTGAAGGGGACATGGCGGTAACCAAAGTCACCCTTTCCAACGGGGTTCGTATCCTCGTGGAGCCCATGGACCAACTGGCCAGCGTGGCCATCGGTCTGTGGTGCCACACCGGCAGCATTGATGAGACGCCCACCGAAGCGGGGATCACCCACTTCATCGAGCACATGCTGTTTAAGGGGACGAAGACCCGCACCTCGCCGCAGATCGCCCAGGCCATCGAAGGCCGGGGCGGCATGCTCAACGCCTTTACCGACAAGGAACGCACCTGCTATTACTGCCGCCTGCTGAGCGATGACCTCGAAACCGGCATTGATGTGCTGTGCGACATGGTCAATAACAGCCTGCTGGACGCCGAGGAGATCGAGCGGGAAAAGAAAGTGGTGCAGGAAGAAATCCGCCGCAGCGAGGATGAGCCCGGCGACCACGTGCACGAACTGCACTTGGAGCAGCTATGGCCCTCCAGCCCCTACGGCTTGCCCGTCATTGGCACCCACGAGAGCGTCGCCAGCTATAGCCGCGAAGATATCGTGGCCTACATGACGCGCCGCTACCACGGCGGCAATCTTCTCCTTACCATTGCGGGCCGCGTGGATGTGGACGAAGTGGTGCGGCTGGCCGAAGCCCGCTTGGGTCACCACCCGGCCGGGACGCCTTCGGTGCAACTGGAGCGCCCCGCCCACCATCCCGGCGAGCGAATTGTGAGTAAGGAAGTCGAGCAAGTGCACTTCTGCATCGGGGCCGCTGGTTGCGCGTATACGGACTCGGACTACCCGACGCAGTGGGTGGCCGATTCGGTAATGGGCTCGGGCATGGGCAGCCGCTTGTTCCAAGAAGTCAGAGAACGTCGGGGTCTGGCCTATGCCATCGGCAGCTATGGCCTCTCCTACCGCTCGGGCGGGGCGTACACGGTTTACGGCGGCACCAGCCTGGCCACGTGGGCGGAAACCCAAGAGGTCATCCATCAGGAACTTGACAAGCTCATCAGCGAGCCTGTCCCCGCCGAAGAGTTGGAACGGGTGAAGGTCCAGCTGGCCGGCAACATGATTCTGGGCCTGGAAGCCGCCAGCCCCCGCATGATGCGCATGGCGCGCAACGAGCTCAACTACGGGCGCGAGGTGCCCATCGAAGAAGTGCGCGGGATGATCAACGACGTCACGCCTGCGCACATCCAGGAATGGGCGGGGCGGTGCCTGGCCCGCGACAAGCGGCGCGTCACGGCGATTGTTCCGAATGGTGCCTAGCCCGCACGAGATACTCAAGTTCGCCCTGCGCGAGGCGCAAGGCGCGGATGGCTTGGGGCCGATCGCCCGGGCCGCGATGCAAGCCTGGAAGGCGGACACGGTGGACTGGCTGGTGGACCAACCGGACGGGCTGGAATGGCTCTACAGCCACGACCACGGCGACATGGTGGGGCGGATGCGCATGGCCAAGGGCGCCGGTCTGGCCGGGCAAGCGATGCGCACCCAAGCCCTGGTGTGGGTGCTGGATCAGCTCGAAGCCCACGAAGAAGACGCCAAGCTCCCCTTCTCCGCCGAGCGACCTTACCGGGCGTCGCTCGCGTTGCCGCTCGAAGGTGACCAATCCGCTTCCGTCCTTGTGCTGCGGTTCCTCCAACCCCTCGTTCAGCAAGATGAGGCGGCGCAGCAGTGGCAACAGGCCTTGGAAGGATTCTGGATGGGATACAGCACGGCCCGGCGCTCCCTAAACGAGCCCGACCCCGAAGGCGTGCTGACCGAAGTCTCTGAAACCCTGCTCGGCAGCCAATACCCCGAGGAAATCCTTCAGCACTTGGTTCAGTTCACCGCCCGGCGCTTTAGTTACAAAGTCGTGACCGTGCGCCTCCTGGATGAAAAGACGCAGTCGCTGGTTC
>CALRVA020000170.1:0-5270 GCA_943371495.1 Archangium gephyra
GGTCTATGACCGCGTGTGGCGAGAATTCCTCGAAAGCCCGTGGGCCGAGCGCACCCTCTGGCCGATCCACCCCAATGCCGACGAAATGGCGGCGCGCCTGCGGGTGAAGGAGAAGGCCAAGACCGGCGCTTTCGTGCCGAATCCGGCCCCCATCGTTCCGGTTCCCGAGGTCAAGCTTGACCCCGATGCGGCACTGGCCGCCGGAAAGCCGGAAGCCCTCGAGGAAGAATCGTAGTCCTCTCCATTCTCCCGAGGGCTTGACCAAAGTCTTGGGCGAGTTCAGTTACTCGACGACCAAGTTTTGGCGGCGTTCCAGGCTGTGTTTTGGGCAATCTGGGCGTTCATGGAGTACTCCCCGTCCCCGCCGCCGCTGCCGCCACCGGATTCAAATCCCGACTGCGCGCCAATGCCCCATTCATTGAGGGCCTGGTCGAACTGCGCGGCCAGCATCATCCGTTGCTCGGCACTGGCACCCATCCACTGCTGGCGGAGGCCTGCATAAACCTTCGGCGCGTTGGCAATCAGTAGCTGAGCCTGGGCGTCCAGGGTGGGCAGTTCTTGCAGAATCCCCATCCGCACCTGGTTGATGTCATCCAGCGTCACGCCTTCGGTCGAGCGACCCGCCGCATTCCACATGAACCACAGCATCTCCATGAGGGCGTCAATGTCACCTTCGCTGATGTCTTGATCCCATTCTTGCTTGGTCGGTTCGGCGGTCACGCGCTGCACCGAAGCCCGGCGCCGAGTAATCGCATCCCACATCACTTGGGCGTAACCAATGCCCATTTCCGCTCCGCGTGAGAAAGCTTGCTCGAACACCGCCCGGCCCTCGCTTCGGCTTTGCTCCCGCTCGGCCTGCGTCCCAGTGGTCATGGTCTTTAGCAGTTCGGCCCCTTGCAAGGCCAGCACCTGCTTGCCCTCGGCATCGGCGGCGTTGTAGTACTCAATGAACCGGGCGCGAGTGGCCTCGAATTCAGCTTCCGTCATCTGGATGTCGAACAGGATCTCAATGACCGTGACAAAGTTCGCCACCGAACCGTAAGTGAGCGGGGGATTGCCCGCCACGATGACCTTGCTGGCCGCTTCGCGCTGGAAGTTGCCATCCACGCGTTGCTCCACGGTGCGCATGGCGCCTTGGCTCAGGATGCCTCCCTGGCGTCCGCCCCCAGTGCTCGATGACCCCCCGGCCCCGCGAGCCAAGGGCGTGCGGCCTTCCACCGCCACGGTTTGCGCGGCTTCGTCCATCGCCTTAAATCCTGCCGCGTCGCTGGCCTTGGCGTAAGGCATGATCACAAGCGCGTGGTTCTGCCCGCACACGGCAAGGGCGTAGCCCTTCCAGGCTTGCCCGTCTTCGTCACGGAACTCCAACGTCAGTTTGGTGGCCTTGCGACCCTGGTAGGTGGTTTCGGCTCGGCTTTGCTTGGTCACGGTCGCTTCCGCCGACACCAGCTGCACGGTGACGTCCAGGAGAGCCTTGTTCACCGTAGGATGCTGACTCGCATCAAACGGCTCCGGCGACTTGTACGAGAGGATGTCCACATGCGGGCTCTCGTCGTTTTGGGGGTTCGTGATCTCCGTGAGATAGGCCCCGTCTCCAAGGTCGTACCGTTCGGCTTTGTATCCCGTCGGAAGATCGATGGCGAAAGCACCCCCAGGATCGGAGTACCCGGCCGACGCATTGACGGCCACCGCAAGTAACAGCGCACGCAAGAGCATGCTCATCAGTGTGATGAACCGATATCGGCCCTGTCACCGGACGGGCTTTTTCTGTCCGTTATCAACCACTGATGGCGAACAATGACAAGTTTCACACCCCGTTTTGCCCCCCAAACGGATCTTTAACAAGTGGCGCACCACGTAAATCAGGGCCAAGAGGATAACCCCAGAGACCACCAAAATGTCCGTCATGCCACCCCTCGGAAGATTTGGTACGTGGCGATGGCGAGCACATAAGCGAGCACCGTCATATAGCCAAAGGCAAACCACGCCCACTTCGCACTCTTGGTCTCCGATTGGATCGTGGCGACAGTGCTAAGGCACTGGCAGCAGAGGGCAAAGAACACCATCATGCTCAGTGCATTACCCAGGTTCATGAGCGGCGTGCCGTCGGGGCGGGTGGCCGAGGCCAGGGCGGTGCGAAGCTCTTTCGAATCTTCCCCTTCGCCCATACCAAAGATCACGCTCATTGCCCCCACCACCACTTCTCGTGCCGGGAAGGCGGCCACCAGCGAGGTGGTCAAGCGCCAGTCGAAACCAGCGGGCTCAAAGGCCGGTGCCACGGCCCGACCGAAACGCCCGAGATACGACTGCTCCAGCTGGTACTGAGCCTCGAAAGTCTCCAGTGAGGTGACCTCTTGCTGGGCCGAGCTTAACTGGTTATAAGCCGTTTCGGCATCAGCGGGCGAACTCTGCGGGAAGTAGAGCGCCGCCCAAATCAAGATCGTCATCGCCAAAATGACCGTCCCGGCGGTAGTAATGAAGGTCTTGGCCTTGTTCCCCATCGTCGCCATCACATCGCGCCAGCGCGGCCACTGATAGCGCGGAAACTCCAGCAAGAACGGCAACCGGGGCCCCTTCAGGACGCCTCGATTGAGAATCCAGGCCACCGGCACCGCCACCGCCAGCCCCAGCAGGTGCATGATAAAGAGCGTGAGACCCGCCACGGCCGTGCCGTATTTGGGCTCAATGAACACCCCAATCAGCAAAACATAGACCGGCAAGCGCGCGCTGCAACTCATCAGCGGAGCCACCAAAATGGTCGCCAGCCGCGCCTTGGGATCGGGCATCACGCGGGCGGCCATCACCCCCGGGATCGCGCAGGCGTAGCTGGAGAGGAGTGGAATAAAAGCTCGTCCATTGAGGCCGCACCACCCCAGCAATCGGTCCATCAGGAACGCCGCGCGGGCCAGGTATCCCGTTCCTTCCAGCACCGCGATGAAGAAGAACAAGATCATGATTTGCGGCAAGAAGACGAGCACACCGCCCACGCCCCCAATCACGCCATCCACCACCAGATCGTGCACCAAAGGCGAACCAGCCAGCGTGGGCGAAACCGCTTCGCTCAGGGCGCCCATCACCCATTCGATGCCATCCATAAGCGGGGTGGCCAGAGTGTAAATGCTCTGGAAAACCAGATACATCAGCGCCGCAAAAATCAACAATCCCCACACCCGGTGCGTCAGGATGCGGTCAATCCGGTCCGTGCGCGTTTGCAATGGTGAGGTCGTCGCGGGCTCGACCTGCTTCCGCACCGAGGCCGCCCAGGCGTAGCGGGTCTGAGAATCCAGCACCTTTCCGCTCAGGTTTGCCCCCAGCAGGTCCTCTCGAAGTTCGGTCAGGGCCGTCCGGAAATCGTCCGAGATGTGGCGCGGCGGTTCCTCTTCTCGCAACAGCCACGTGCGTAAGGTGTGAATATTCGGAGCCTGCTTGAACTCAACGAGCCGCTGAATGGCTACGCGAACCCGCTCCGGGAAGCCTAGCTCTAAGTCCGGCACCACCGGGGCCTCCAGGGTCCGCTCGATGGTGTCCTGCAGCTCCTTCAGGCCCTCGCCCTTGTGCGCCACCACGGGCACCACCGGCACGCCCAGGCGGGCCGCCAGAGCGTCCATGTCCAGGTTCGGGGCCACGTCGGTCATGGTCAGAGCGACGATAATCGGCCGACCAAGCTCTGCGACTTGGCTGTACAAGAATAGGCAGCGTTCCATGCTGCCCGCGTCCATCACGATGACGTAAAGATCAACCGGATCGTCGCCGCCCTGCAGCACCCGGAGGGCCACCGATTCATCCTCGCTCATGGCGCGCAGCGAATACAGTCCGGGGACGTCAATGCACTCCACCACCCGGCCCTGAACGCAGTAACTGCCCTTGGCGATCTCCACGGTCACGCCAGGGTAGTTGCCGATCTTCTGGTTGCTGCCGGTCAGAGCATTAAAGAGGGTGGATTTGCCCACGTTGGGCTTGCCGACAAAGGCAATGCGCGCAGTCTTTTGGCCGAAGGTGGTGCTCATTCCACCAGGGACACCCGGATCCCGCTGGCTTCGCTACGACGAAGACACAACCGAGAGCCACGCACCTCAATCTCCACCGGATCGCCAAACGGGGCCACCCGAACCAAGCGGATAATGGTGCCCGGAGTTAAACCCAGTTCATGCAAGCGATCGCTTGCATCCCCGATTTCCTCAATCCGTGCATCCCGCCCTACGGGAAGATCCTGAAAAGACAACGGCATGGTTGACTCGATGAACTCAATCTACCCAAAAAGGTAAGGATTCACTGAGTCGAAGGAAGCCGAAAGGCGGAGTCCGGCGGGGCCACGCCCAGCTTCACGTCCACGTCCCACGTCCATCGCAGCCGGGCCACGCCCTCGGGGGTCGTGACTTGCTCGTCCAAGACGAACTGGATCAGGTCCCCAGCTTCCGAAATCACCATGCGGTAAAGGCCTCGCGGCGGGGCCTCGGCGTAGGAGCGGTAAGTGCCCGTGACCACTAGCCCTTCTCGCTCGCCCACTTGGGTCTTGCCGTCAAATTGGTAGTTGACCAGTTGCCCGATGATGGCTTCCATATCCGTCTTGCGGGCGAAAACCACATCCTGCGGGAGCGAGCGGTCAATCATCACGCCGACGGCGATCGCGTAGAGGTCCTGTACCGTTTTTGTCGCCTCCCCAACAACCACCGGTTCGGAAAGCGGAGCTTGGCGTTGGTCCAGCAAGCCTTCGGGGCGGGAATAGGTGACGATGCGCCCATCGCTCACGCAAAACATGGACGCCTTCTGCCCATCCACCTTCGCCTGCCGCACAAACATCTTGCTCCCTTCCGTAAAGCCCAGCGACGTCTCCACCCGAATCTTGCCGCGCCCGTCATCGATCGTCAGCAGGATATTGCCGGTCATCGACTTCGCGCCGTGGTAGCGGGCGAACATCTTGGAAATTAGCTGGCCCGGCGTCAGGTTTTGGGGCGCAGCCACCGGCTGAGCCGCGGCAAGGAGCAATAGGGAGGTCATCATAGGGGTTCAGAAGTGTCTACGGGAACAGACGGCTGAGCACGGGTCCACGGCACATCGTCGATGCCTTGGTCGTGATTGGCGTACCGCGCTGCCATGAAGAGGTAATCCGAAAGACGATTGAGGTACCGCACAATGATGCCGCGCACCTCTTGATCTTGGGAGAGAGACACCATCGCCCGTTCGGCCCGGCGTGCCACCGTGCGGGCGTGATGGAGATGCGCCGAACTCAGGGCGCCACCCGGCAGGATGAAGTTCTTGAGCGCCTGCAG
>CALRVA020000171.1:0-5122 GCA_943371495.1 Archangium gephyra
ATGACGGGGACGTACCCCCTGCCCGAAGCCCAGCTGGACCGCTTTTTGGCGCGGGTTTCGCTGGGATATCCGGACCGAAACAGCGAAACGGCCATCCTGACCGACCAGCAGACGACGCACCCGCTCTTGACTGTGAGCGCGCGCGCCACCTTGGCCGAAATCAGTGCCGCCCAGGCCGCCGTGCGCAAGATCTTTGTCCATGACAGCGTGAAGGAATACGTGGTGGACGTGGTGCGGGCCACGCGCGACAACGCGCAACTCGCGCTGGGTTCCTCGCCGCGCGGTTCGCTCTATCTGATGCTGGCCGGGCAGGCCCGCGCCGCCTTGGAAGGCAGCGCCTTTGTCACGCCGGATCACATCAAGTCTGTGGCCCCGCTCGTGCTCGGTCACCGGGTGATCGTACGGGCCGAAGCCCGGGCACGCGGCGCCACCGGGCCGAGCATCATCCAGCAGATCATGGGCACCGTCGCGACGCCGACGGCCTTCCGACCTTCATAAAGCCCGGCGTATGAACCGTTACGCCAGCATTGCGCTCACGGCGGCCGCGTTCTTTTTGATCGTGATGGCCGTGCTGAACGATTCGCCGCCCCTGTTTTATATGGGGACGGCGATGGTGGCCACGTTGCTGGCCGCCCGCCTGCAGGCGTATCTGGCCGTGCGGTATCTGCGGTTCGAGAGATTTGCCCCGCCCGCCGTGGCCGTGGGCGAACCCGTGGTCATCGAGATGATTGTGTGGAGCCTGCGGCGCATCAAGCGGCCGCTGGTGACGGTGCGAGACGGTTTGCCCGACTCTTTGCGCCGCCAAGAACTCGCCCCGCCCTTGCCCGTCGCTCCGAGCTTTGAGCAGCCCATCCGGACGCGGTACGAGTTCCGGCCGCTCAAGCGCGGGCGCTACCGCTGGAGCCTGGTGAAGGTGGAAGCGAGCGACGCCCTGGGCTTGGTCTATTTGAGCCACAAGCACCGCACCGAGCAGGCCGAGCTCACGGTCTACCCGGCCCCGTTGCCGGTGGAAGTGGAACTGAATCCCACCGCCGGGAGCGGGATTGCGGAAGTGGAAGCCGGGCGCGTGCGCGGGTCGGGTTTGGAGCCCCATGCCGTGCGCGAATACGTGAGTGGCGATCCGCTCCGTTACATCCACTGGAAGTCCTCGGCGCGGCGCGACACGCTGATGGTGAAGGAGTTCGACACCGGCACCAGCGTGAGCCTGGCCATCGTGCTGGACAACCGCAAGGCCACCGACGTCGTGGACCTTGAAGGGAGCAGCCTGGAGACCTTATGCGGCCATGCGCTGTACTTGGCCGAGAGTTACCTGGATCGGGGCGCGGAGGTCACCTTCCCGCAGTACGAAAAGGTGGCACGGGGCGAGCATTCTGAGCTACGGATTCGCCAGGTGCGCGAAGTGCTTGTGGACGTGCAAGATGACCAGATCGAGTCGCTGAGCGCGCAACTCTTGCGGGTGGCGGCGCCTCTGGCTGAGTCCACGACCGTTGTCATCCTGTTGGCATTGGCCGACCCCGATTTGCCGGCGGCCCTCACTCAGCTCGCGCACCTGCAGCGGGTGGTGCTGACCCTGGACGCGGCGGAATACGACGAAAAGCGAGCCCCGCAGAGCGCCTCGCACCCCGCCTATTTGCAAGAACTTGAAAGTGCCGGCGCCCGTGTGGTTCCGGTGGCGCGCCGGAGGCGTAGCTCGTGAACCGAAGTATCGAGAACACCAATTGGGCGGACTACTTGTTGGCCATATGTGCCAGCGGCTCGGCGGCGTATTCGCTGGGGATGAGCCTCGGGAAATCCGATCTGGCCATGACCCTGTTGGTGATGGTGGTGACGGCCACGATCATCGGGGCCCTGGTAGGCCAAGCCGTCAAGGGCACCAAGTTCTACTCCTGGGATGGCGCACTGGCGGGGGTGACCTGCATGGCACTGTTCACACAGACCTTCCGGATCAACAGCATGTTGCCGGATGAGGGCTTCCCTTTCTCGCTCATCGTCGGCTGCACGCTCACGCTACTGATTGTCGGCGGCGGGCTCTGGGCGTGGCGCGACGGCACCTTGCTGTTCACCAGCTTGCCCAGCCTGGCCATGTTTGGCCTCGTCGGCACGTTCGACACCTACAAGCCGGGCACGTTCTTGTTCTTTATCTACCTGGTGTGCACGGCGGTGCTGTATAGCCGCACCCACTACCGCGCGATGGTAATTCGCGCCAAAGAGAGCGGGGTGGAAGAGCCGCACCTGCTCCACCGCGACGCCTGGCGATGGATGGCGGGTTCCGGGTGGGCCTTTGCTTCGGCCGGGGCGATTATCGTCCTCAGCATCATTGGCGGCCCCTTGGTGCGGACGACGGTGCGGACCATCGTGCCCGACCCGCCGCTGCAGGGGGCGTCGCGTATCCAGCCGCCGCAGCCACGCAACCAGACGGGCGCGAACCCGACCCCCAGCGACGTGCGCGTGGGGACTGGACCGGTGGAACTAACCGACGAAGAGATGTTTGAGGTGAGCAAGAACGCGGGGATGTACTTGCGGATCTCGACTTACGACAACTTTACGGGGGCGGGCTGGCAGCTGGACCGCACCTCTTGGAACAAGCCCAGTTTCTCCGTGGATGAGCGCGGCCCAAGTTCCGACCTCACCGGCCCCACCGGCGGTCTGATGGGCTACCAACCGCAGGGCGTGCCCCCGCTGGAACCCATTGCGAACCCGGTGCTGAACCGGATCATGATCCGCCGGATCGAGCAGCCAACGGCCATGCTCCCGAGCCCCGGCCCGGTGGCCGAAGTGGACGGAACGGAAATGCGAGTGACCTGGTTCCCAACGGGCCAAGCGGCGATCATCCCGCGAGAGGGCGTGCTGGGTCAGGTGTCGTATTCAGCGGTAGTGGTGCGCTCCGGGCGCACGGACAAGCCTTCCATTGACCCGATCAAGCGGCTGGAGGAGGAGGAACTCCAGGTCCTGTTGACGACCCGGCTACGGGAGCGAGAACTCCGGCAGGTCAATAGCAACGGGGTGAACAATGCGGCGGTGGCCCCGCGGGTGCAAGAGTGGGTGCGAGAGACCATCCAGGGCGCGACGACGGACTACGACAAGGCCGAACGCCTGCGCGCCCGCATTTCCCAGACGATTCAATACAACACGCAAGCCGAAGCCGTGCCCCGCGGCATGAATGCGGTGGAGCATGCCCTCTTTGGCAAGAAAGAAGGCTACTGCGACCTCTTTGCCACCACGATGACGGTGGCGGCCCGCGAAGCCGGCCTGACCGCCCGCTACGTGACCGGCTTTGTGCTCGATACGCCCGAGGTGACCGATGACAACTACATCGTGGTGCGCGAGCGCATGAGCCACGCCTGGAGCGAGGTCTACTTTGAAGATGTGGGCTGGGTGCCCTTTGATGCTACGATGGGGGCCGCCGTGGCCCCGGGGGGAAGCCGCTACGACCGCGAGACCGACCCGTTGGCAGCGTTCAAGACGGCGCAAGCTCGACAGGTCTACCTCGGCCTGGGCGGTTTGCTGGCCCTGGGGGGTCTCGTCTTGCTTTTGCGCAACGTACGGTTCCAAGCGAAGGACCGCCGCGTGATGCGCGACGTGGCGAGCCTGGAGCGCTCCCACCGCCGGTTTGTGGCGGACCTCGAGCGGTTCACAAAGTCGACCAAGAAGTTTAGCGAAACCACACCGGAGTATCTGAAAGGCCAACGCAACGCGCTGGGCGAGTTCTTTGCCCCGGCGGCGGGGATTGCGCAGCAGTTCGATAACGCCTTCTTTGCCCCGATGGGCATTGACGCGGAGACCAAGGACCGGTTGGACCAGCAGATTAAGCAACTCGGGCGCGAGATGAGTCAACATCGGAAACGATGAGCAAGGACATCGTGGCGCGGGCGTTGGCCCACCGGGTCGTCCTGATTTGCGGGGATGAGGAGGTGCTGCGGATGGACGCCTGGCGCCGCATCCTGGCCGAGCTCAAGGACGATGACGGCTTCGATCGGGAGTCGTTTACGGCCGACAAAACCAAGCCAGGAGACTGGCTAGGTTCGGCGAGCCAGATTCCCTTTTTGGCCGCGCGGCGCACCGTGCTGGTGCGGCACTTGCTGCGCAAGAGCCCCCAAGATGCCAGCCGCACGCGCTACGACGACAAGCACCCGGCGGTAATGGCGCTGGCGCAAGTGCCCGAGAGCGGCTTTGTGCTGCTGATGGCGGACGAAGAGGGCGGCGACCGCGAGAAGCGTGACCAGGCCGCCAAATACGCCGAGCAGTGGACCAAGGTGGTGACGGCTGCCAAGGGGCTGGTGCTGGAGTTCAAATCAAACCCCAGCGAAACGGTGCGGAGCGTGATGCAGGCCGCCGACGCCGCCGACAAGACGATCAAGCGCGACGCCGCCATGCTGTTGGCCGAAATGGTGGGGGGCAAGCTGGCCCGCGCCATGGCCGAACTGGAAAAGTGCGTGCTCTACGTGGGGGAAGACCCCGTGATCTCATCCGACGTGGTGAAGCGGGTGGTCATCGCCGAATCCGACTACAAGGCACACCAACTGGTGCAGGCCATCACCACTGGGCACACCAGCGACGCGATGCTCCACCTGCGGCAGCTCATTGCCGAAGAGGGCCGCAACGCCACGGGGATTGTGAGCTACCTGGCGATGATTTTTAAGTCGGCGTGGCAGGCGCGTTTGGGGCTGGAGATGAACCAGCGCAACGGCGGGCGATTCTCGGCGGAGTTTGTGGATCTCTTGCCCGACCCAGGGCTACACAAGGAACCGGATTGGAAGCAGCGTAGCGCCTTCCAAGTGGCCCGCGACTGGAACCGCGAGGGGCTGAGCGAAGCAATGCGCGTGCTGCTGGATGCGGATTGCCGGCTCAAAGGCTTGCGCCCGGGGCAAAGCGTGCCCGACACCCTCGAGACAATGGTGCTGCAACTCTCGCGGCTGGCCAAGGGCCTGCACAGCGGCGTCCCCCGCCTAGGGGATGCGCGTGAGCCGCTCCTCAAATTCTAACGGCAAGAACTCCTGCCGATATGTGCTGAGGGCGAAGCGGTCGGTCATCCCGGCCACGTAATCCAGCGCGCCTTGCACGCCCGTGAATCCTTCGGGCAGTCTTCCCTTCGTGGCGTAATGCACCAGGAGCGAGCGGACCA
>CALRVA020000172.1:0-5097 GCA_943371495.1 Archangium gephyra
CGCGGCGTGTCGTAGGTGTCGCCAAAGACGAACAGGTTGGCCGGCTCGTCAAACGAGGTCAGCGAGCGACCCGGCTGCGTGGTGCCGGCGCTGCCGTCCACCCCGTTGATGAACTGCTCGCGGTCGAGCACGCCACCCCCGGCGTAGATCTGCGGACCCCAGTTGTAGCCGTAGCCCAGGCAGCGGCCGTCCGGGTTCAGGTTGTTGATGGCTTGGCCCCACGGCGTGCCCGCGCGGTCGGCGGCACTGTGATAGTAGCAACCCTTCTCGGTGCGCTCACTGCTGAAGAAGATGGGGACGTTCTTGACGTACGGCATCATCACAATCCAGAAGTCGGTGCGGTGCACACCCTGCGGGCCACCGGAGGAGACCATCACGGCGCGGTCATCGTAGTCGGTGGCGTAGATTTGCCACGACGTACCGATCTGCTTGACCTGGGAGAGGGCTTGGGTCTTCTTGGCGGCAAGCTTGGCCTGCGCGAAAACCGGGAAGAGGATGGCCGCGAGAATCGCGATGATGGCGATGACGACCAGGAGTTCGATAAGAGTGAAGGCACGACGAGTCATGAGAATTGCTCCATGCATGAGCGATTCCAGTGTTCGGCACTTGGATTAAGGCGGCGTGAACGTTCGTTTAAGGCCCGGTGAAGTTCTGGTTAACGGACCGTAAAGCGTGCGCCGGGGCGGACGGCCCGGTGCCTGGGCGGGCAGGATTTGGTACAATGCGCGTTGCCGCGTCGGGATGTGGCTCAGCTTGGTAGAGCGCCTCGTTCGGGACGAGGAGGTCGGAGGTTCGAATCCTCTCATCCCGACCATTTTTTGTTTGTCCCCCTTGGTTTTTGGGGCACTTACTCCTGCGGCTTACTCCTGCGGCGCTCGGAACTGCACGGCCTCGGCCAGGTGCTCCACCCGGATCCGGTCCTCATCCGCCAAATCTGCCAGAGTGCGCGCCACCTTCAAGATGCGGTCGTAGCCCCGCCCGCTCAGGCTCAGCCGGGAGGCCGCCTTCGCCATAAACGCGCGTTCCGTCTCATCCAGTTCTGCCGTCTCCCGCACTTGGCGCGGCGACATGTGCCCGTTGGTGCCCCCTGGCCCCAGCCGCGCGGTCTGGCGCGCCCGCGCACTCTGCACCCGAGCCCGAATCACGGCGCTGGTCTCCCCCGGCGGGGCATCGGTCAGCTCATTCGGCCGCAGGCGCGGCACCGTGATGTGCAGGTCAATGCGGTCCATCAGCGGGCCGCTCAGCCGCCCGGCGTACCGCTCGCAGGCCGAAGCCCCTACGCACTTGGCCTCGGGGTACCCCCGGAACCCGCACGGGCAAGGGTTCATCGCCCCCACCAGCAGGCACCGGGCCGGGAATTCCTGCGTCGCGCTCACCCGGCTCACCGTGACAATGCCGTCTTCCAGCGGCTGGCGCAACGCCTCCAGCACGTCCCGGTCGAACTCCGGCATCTCATCCAAAAACAGCACCCCAAAGTGCGCCAGCGAAACCTCGCCCGGCTTGGGGGTCTTGCCGCCGCCCACCAGCGCCGCGTAAGACGTGGTGTGATGCGGCGAACGGAACGGCCGCGCCCACACCAGCCCATTGCGGCCACTGCGCTCGCCCGCCGCGCTATAGACCCGGGTGACTTCCACCGCTTCTTCTAGCCCCAGGGGCGGCAGAATGGTGGGCAGCCGCCGCGCCAGCATGGTTTTGCCGCTGCCCGGGGGGCCGGTCATCAATACGTTGTGGTTGCCCGCCGCCGCCACTTCCAGGGCGCGCAGGGCGTGGCTCTGGCCCTTCACGTCGCTGAAGTCCACCGGCCACTGCGTGTCTTCAGCTGCTGTGGCTAGGGCCGCATCCACCGGCTGGTGGCTCAGGTCGCCGTTGAGGATCTCTACGGCCGCCAGCAGGGTGTCCACACCGTAGACGTCCAGCCCCGGCACCACGGCGGCCTCAGGGGCGTCGTCCTTGGGGACGATGAGGCGGCGCACCCCGCGCTGGCTGGCGGCGATGGCGGCATTGAGGCAGCCATTCACCGGGCGCACCCGCCCGTCCAGGCCCAGTTCGCCCAGGATGACGGTGTGGGCGAGTTCGCTGGCCGGCACTTGCCCGCTCACGGCCAGGATGGTGAGGGCAATGGGGAGGTCCAGCGAGGTGCCCTCCTTGCGCACGTCCCCGGGGGCGAGGTTGCACACCACTTTGCCATTGGGGAAGGTGAGGTCGGAGTTCTGGATGGCGCTACGGACGCGCTCGCGGCACTCCATCACGGCCTTATCGGGCAGGCCGACGAGGTGGAAATCCGGGGCGCCCCGGCGCAGGTCCACTTCGACCATGACGGGCACCGCCTCGATTCCCACCAGGGTGGCGGCTTCCGCTTGGGCGACCATGACCGGAGCGTACCGCCCCTGGGGGCGGGAACGGAAGGTGCCCGGCTCCTTAGCGAGCTTGAGTTTGCGTTCCGGGTGGCAAGCGGTAGTAGCGCACTTGGCCCGGGGTGCGGATCTCAATTTCGCCGGTGGCTTCATTGTAGGCCACCGGGAAGAGGAAGTCGCCCTGGCTGTACCAGCCCGTGCGGTCCGGCTTGTCCGTTAGCTTGGTGAGCGGCGTGCAGGCCAGCAGGTTCACCTTCCGTTCGCGCAGGTGGATTTCCCCGTAGGCCACATTGAACGTAAACGCGGGCAAGGGGGCCGGGTTGCGCAGGACACCCGCACTGCCTTCGATCAGGTTGACGCCCAGTACCTTCTGGCTAATGGCGTCCACCGAAGCGAGGTAGCGACCTCCTTCCGGATTTCGCTGTCCGTCCTCGGTCAGTTCCACGTATTGGAACTCGTAGACTGGCACGGCAAGGAAGCGCACATTGCCTTCGGCATCCACCGGGTTGTAGGGGCTCAAGATCTTGCGGCTGCCCACCAGCATCAGGGGCTTAAAGATGTGGCGGCGCACCTCGTTGTTGGCCAGGTACTTGGCGTCCGCCTCCTCCATGGGCTCGCCTTGGGGCGGCTCATCCAACAAGGGGCCTTGGAAGCCTAGGTTGGAGATCAGGCCGGTGGTGCGGTGGACAGTAAAGCCAAAGCCCCAAATGCCAACGAAGCCGTTCCAATTCACGCCGAACTGGTACGAAGGGGTTGGATCTTCATATCGTGAGCTCTCGTTGAATAGAACGATGTCCCATGACTTGTCGTAAACTTGCAGCATATCCACCACGCTCCAGGCGTGGCCCCGGGCGGCTTCGAGGTCCTCAAATCGCCACGATTTAGGGTCCTGCATGTTGTGCCTGCGGTCAGGATCGTTCAATAGCCCCATGCTAACAGTTCTTAGGAACGGCCTGTTGCCGTTCCAGGAATACATGAGGTCCTGGTAAACAGCCTCTCCTGACGCAAAGGTCATCTTCGAACTCCTGGCAAACGACCTCCACTCCGGGCTCGGCTCGATGCGACTCATTCCCTCGGGTCCAAGAATCCGAGGCATCATAGCGCGGTACGGACCTTGATCCAAATCCCCGGGGCTACCCAACCCTGCCTCCGTACCGTACCATCGTAGCAATCGATCTGCAATTCCGTCTATACGATCGAGTTCCGGGATTACGCCTGGTTCGCAAGGACTTACCAAGGCCGCAAGTAACAATAAACTCGTCATCATTCGCCTCTTAGATCGTTGGGGTCAAGCACGAGATACCACAACCTCGTATCCGCGTTTCGATTCTCAAAATTCATCCGTTGCTCAGAATCCATATAAACGTGCCCCAATCGCTGATTCCCGTCGCCAAAGAACTCAAGGTTCCTCGGAATCCACCAATACACATCACTTTCGGGATCCTTTGCATACACTCCCGTATAGGTGGAACCTGAAGCAACTTCGGACAATGCCGGGATTTCATTCGCGAAGCGACCCTCGGCCATTTGCCTCGTGGCTTCAATATACAGTTCAGAGATGGGACGATGGGGAGGCGAAGCTGACACCTCGTCGGATGCCGTGTCGGGATAGGCAAGACTCCATAGAATTCCGCACGTACCAAAATTTGCAAACTGGGGAGTACCGAACATAATGTCATGCATGGGCCGACCAGTCTGGGAAGCCATTAGCAACGCCAGGTTGGCCCTTGGGGCGCCATCCCTAACTGCAACTTCTCGATTCCCTCGCATATCTTCGTATGCATCTTTCCCTATTGTACTGTCGTACAGTGACTCATATTCTCCATGAGTTCTCGGAAAAAAGACAGTCATGCTTTGGTACCATGGCCCGAGCGGATATTGGGCGTTATCTACCTTCCACATCGTAAAACGCTGTCCCATTTCGTAAAAATACGCCCTTTGACCAACACCCGCCTCACGGGCTTGGCTTGAGAAACTCCACCATTGCCACATTCTGTTTCCATACTGACTAATATAGGGTCGTCGATAGTCTATTGTAGTTTGCCAATCTAATGCATGATTGTAGATAATCACTTTCTTTGAGACATCCAATGTATGGATATCTGACCAAGAACTTGTTTGTCTTCTTTTAACTTGAAATTGTAGACTGACGCCAATCGTTATCTCATCAGGTGAGAACTTCGATGCTGTGAATCGAACGGGATGATAGTTTTCGATGTGCCCACGCAATTGAGAATCGGCAGGCGCCCACTTCGAGATTTCGTGGCCACCGATGGTCATTCCAAGGTGGTGAATTTTGAACTCCAGTCCCTGATTGGTCGAATCGAACACCATGTCCACGATTCGCACATGGTTGTTGCCCCCCGAGATGTAGTTCTGGCTTGTGACATCGTCAATTTCGCAAAAGAGGTCGACCTTCCACCACAAACGATCGTGAACGCCAGTTGCACTATTCGAGAACCATTCGATACCCTTTCGCTCAGTGCGCCCACTTCCGCCCGGCTGACCCAGCCCTGCGTTCGTGCATGCTAGCAGGGCAAGGACAAGTGCATAGAGCGGCCACCGTCTCACGAGCTAAGTATTCCCCGGTCGCTATCCCAAAGTGTCAATCCTTTCCCCCAAAATTGCACTCCTCTCCGCAATCTGCCTTGCAGACGCGCCTCCCCCGCCCGCGGTTACAGCTTCGCGGGCGGCACGGCTTCCAGCCGCACCGTCACGGGCATTGGCTGGCCTTCTTCATCCC
>CALRVA020000173.1:0-4821 GCA_943371495.1 Archangium gephyra
GACACCGCCGCCTTCATGGTCACCAACCCCAGCACGCTGGCGCTGTTCGAAACCAACATCACCAAGGTGTGCCAGATGGTGCACGAAGCGGGCGGGCAAGTCTTCTGCGACGGCGCGAACATGAACGCCATGGTGGGCACCACCCGCCCCGGCGACCACGGTTTCGACTGCATGCACCTGAATCTGCACAAGACGTTCAGCACGCCTCACGGCGGCGGCGGCCCCGGCTGCGGTGCCATCGGTCTCAAGTCGCACCTGGCGCCCTACATGCCCGGCCCGGTCATCACCCGCAACGATGCCGGACAAGCCGTGCTGGACCACGACCGTCCGCACAGCATTGGCCGCGTGAGTGGCTTCTTCGGGCAATCGCTGATGGCCGTGCGCGCGCTTACCTACTTCCTGGCTTATGGACGAGAAGGAATGAGCAGCATCAGCCGCTATTCGGTGCTGAACGCCAACTACGTCAAAGCTCGCCTGAAGGACGTGCTCCCCGCTGCCCACGACCGCCCCTGCATGCACGAGTGCGTGCTGACGGCCAAGCAGTATAAGGAGTACGGTGTACGCGCCCTGGACCTGAGCAAGGCGCTGATTGACTACGGTTTCCACCCGCCGACGAACTACTTCCCGCTCATCGTGCCGGAAGCGTTCATGATTGAGCCGACGGAAACCGAAGGGAAGGAGACGCTGGACGCCTTCTGCGATGCGCTCATCGAGATCTGCGAACTCGCGAAGACCGACCCGGATGCCCTGCACGCGGCGCCGACCAAGGCGATCGTCGGACGACTGGACGAAGCGGCCGCGGTGAAGAACCTCGACGTCCGCTACCGACCGGCGTAAGCCTCTCGCCCTCACCTCAGCCTAAGAGGTGGGGGCATCTTGCTTTATGGAACCTGTGATGCCCTGGCGGGTGGATGGCCCCCAAGGACCGCGCGAGCACATGGCGGCGGATGACGCTCTCTTGTATGGGGGAAGGGTTTACACCTGGGATGCCCCGGCGGTGACCCTGGGCCGGTTCCAAGACCCCGCCCGGGTGATGGCCGCGCACCCGCACCTGCCTCATGCGGTGCGCCCCACCGGGGGCAAGGCCGTGTTGCATGGCCACGACCTCACGATTGGCCTGGCCGTGCCCTGGGAGTGGGCGAACTGGATCGAAGCCGAGCGCCGGAGCGTGCGGCTGGTGTATCGGCGATTGGCCGAGCCGCTGGTGAAGGCCCTGAACCTGGCGGGTGTGCCGGCGGCCCTGGCCGAGCAGACCCCCTTTGTGCGAAGTGCGGGCAAGGTGGCCGACTGCTTTGCCCACATTGCACCCAACGACATCGTGGACCCCAAAACGGGCCGCAAGGTGTGCGGGTGCGCCCTGGCTCTGCGGGAAAGTGGCGTGTTGGTGCAGTGCAGTTTGCCGGTGCGGCTGCCGGACCCGGAGGTGGCGAACCTCTTTGGGGCGCAGGTGATTTACGGTCAATATCCGCACCTGACCGCCGAAAGACTGGCCGAAGCCCTCGCCGACGCCTTTGGCCCTTAGGCCTTGGACACTGTTCAACGTTTCCCCGCGTCTGATATCGTATCGATATGACGCGATATGCTCCGGCCGCGCTGGCTTTGCTGGCAGGAACCCTTATTCTCTCCGGTTGCCAAAGTGGCAGCGGCAGCACGGCCTCTTCTTCGGGCTTGAACAGCGAATACAAGGCCCTGAAGGAAGGGGAAACCGCACCGGGTGGATCTGCGGGCGGGACGACGACCCCGGGGGCTGGTGGCACCAGTGCCACCTCGCCGGGCGCGTCGGCGGGTGGCGGTGTGGTGGCGGGCGGTTCGCCGACCGGTACGGCCGTGGAAGCTCCAGCCGCCAAGGTGGAAGAAGGGGAAGTGGCCCTGCGCCTGGGCGTGAAGAAAGGCGAATCCTTCCGATTTAAGCAGACGACCGACGCCAAGCTGACTCTCCCCGCCATGGGGAGCGGCACGGCCAGCGCCGCCAACTACACGGTGTCGACGGGGCAGACCTACACGATCTCGGACGTGAAGAACGATGTGTTCGACGTGGAAATCCGCACCGACAAGCCGGAAGTGGTGAAGGCCGACGAAGCCGCCAAGCAGGTGGTGCAGATGCTGGGCGGCGACGCCCGCACCATGAACTTCACCTACGACGCACTGGGCAAGCCGGGCGCGCAAACGGGCAGCGTGCTGCGCGGGGTGCCGGGGAGCAGTGATTCAATTTTGCAGAGTGGCTTCTTGGGCATCGTGTTCCCGACGGACGGCGTGAAGGTGGGCGACAAGTGGACCAACAAGGTGGACATCGCCAAGCAGATGGGCCTGCCGCCGAACGTGGAAGTCAAGAACCCCGACATGACGGTGACCTACGTGCTCAAGAGCATTGACCGCAACGGCGACCGCGCGGTGATCAGCATCAATGCCACCGGCAACCCGAGCATCAGCAGCCAGATGATGGCGGGCGGGCGAGGTTCCGACGGCAACACGCAAACCCAAGCCCGGACCATGACGTTCAAGATGACGATGTCCATGACGGGGACGGCGACGCTGGACCTGAGTTCCGGGGTGCTACGCACGGCCGAGTACCGGCTGAAGATCGGCACCGACGGCGGTCCGGCCCTGGCCAACCAAGACATGACGGTCAAGATCGAGCGGCAGTAAGCGCTGGATTGGCCAGAAACCAAAAAATCCCCCTCGCGCCACACGGCGGAGGGGGATTTCTTTGTGAGAATTTCAGCGAGAGAATCGCTTAGTTCGGGCTGGGGGTGATGGTGAACCCGCTGGCGCTGAGCTCTTGCCCGATGTGGCGTAGCTTCTTCATGGCGCGCAGTTCGATCTGGCGCACTCTTTCCCGCGTGACGTTGAGCGCGGCGCCCACTTCTTCCAAGGTGCGGCTGCGGCCATCGTCCATCCCAAACCGAAGGCGAACCACGTCGCGCTCTCGGCTCGTCAGGCGGCCCAGAATGCTGTCAATCTCTTCACGGCGGATCAGCGACCAGGTCACATCGCTCGGGGTCGGCATGTTCGTGCTCGGCACAAAGTCGCCAATCGAGGAGTTGTCCTTTTCGCCCACCGGGGTTTCCAGCGAAAGCGGCTCCACGGCCACGCGCATCATCTCTTGCACGCGGTCGGCACTCATGCCCACGCGTTCGGCCACTTCTTCCGGCGTCGGTTCGCGGTGCAGTTCTTGCTGCAGCTGGTTGGCCGTCTTCATCACCTTGTTGATGAGTTCGGCCACGTAAACCGGGATGCGGATCGTGCGGCCCTGGTTGATGATCGCACGGGCAATGGCACGGCGGATCCACCACGTCGCGTAGGTGGAGAAGCGGAAGCCCTTGCGCCAGTCGAACTTCTCAACCGCGCGGATCAGACCGAGGTTGCCCTCTTGGATCAGGTCGGCGAGGGGGATGCCCCGGGCGTTGTACTTCTTGGCGATGGAGACGACCAGGCGGAGGTTACTTTCAATCAGGTGCTGCTTGGCGGCGCGACCGGACTTGATGATCTCCTTGATCTCCCACTGATCGAATTCGTAGTCCTTGGGCTTGTTCACCAGTTCGGCGACCTTAGACCACTTGCCGTTCTCGGCGAGGTCCATGGCTTGCACACGTTTGGCCAGATGCTCTTCTTGGGCGGGGGTGAGCAGGTGGGCGCGGCGGGTCTGCCGCATCCACATCTCGAGTTCTTCGGATTCGTCGTTAGTACGAGTCTCCTCCTCCTCTTCCTCATCCTCCATTTCCAGCAGGTCTTCGGCATTCGGTTCATCGTCCATCAGCATGTGCTTGGCCGCGTCCATATAGACGTGCCGAGCGTGCGTTCGAACGGTGATCGCCTTGCCGCGCTTCACCTGGGTGGGCATCTGATTTTCGCCAGCCATTCTCTTCTTAACTTCTCACTGTGGATGCTGCAGGAGCATCCGGGTTCATAGGTTCGGACGAATCAAAATTGATTCCTGTCTCCCCGAATAGGTACGGGTCCTCGTTGTCCTACTGCTTTATAACTCAAAAGTCCGCCCGGGGGCGGAAAATTCAGTTACAAAAGAGTGTTGCAAGGGCCGTGCCAACGAGTGTAGACGGAATGAACGGCCTAGAGGTTGCCTCGGGGTCACCTGGACTAGGGCCGGCTGGGTTTTCGGCCTGGGTCCAACAATCCTGCCCGAGACTTGCCAAAAGGGCGGGAAATCAGCCGCGCAAGCGATTTACGGCGTCTTTCAGCACTGCCGCCAGGGCGCGCACGCTCTCCACCGTGTTCTGCGGGCCGAAGCTGATGCGCACCGCACTTCGCAGGTGCTCCGGTGGCCAACCCAGCGCCACCAGCGTGCGGCTCGGCTCGTTCGAGTGGGCACTACATGCGGCCCCCGCCCCTATGGCAAACCCACGCGCGTCGGCTTCCAGCACCAGGGTTTCGCCCTCAATGCCCGCTGCCACCCAGGTGAGAATCCACGGGCTCTGGCGGTCATGTTCGTGGATGAACGAGTCCGGCGCCCCGGCCACCGCTTCGGCGAAGGCCGCGCGCAGCTTGCGCACATGGGCCGTGCGCGCTTCGTAATCTTGTTTGGCCAGGCGCAGAGCCGTGGCAAAGCCCACAATCCCGGGCACGTTCAGCGTTCCGGCGCGCAGGCCCATCTCTTGGCCGCCGCCCACCATCCAGGGGGATAAGGCCACGTTGCCCGTCACCACCAGCGCGCCGACACCCTTCGGGCCACCGAGCTTGTGGGCCGAGCAACTCCACGAGTCCCCTGAGATCAAATCGAGCGGCACCTTGCCCAGGGCCTGGGTGGCGTCGCGGTGCGTCCAGCCGCGCAGGCTGGGCGCGCTCAGCACGGCGCCGGTTTCATTG
>CALRVA020000174.1:0-4742 GCA_943371495.1 Archangium gephyra
CGAGATTATCGCCCAGGCGGGGACGGTGATCTGGAACGGGCCGATGGGCGTCTTTGAGTTCGAAAACTACGCGGCGGGCACCCGGGCGGTGGCCGAGGCTATGGCCAATAGCGAGGCCGTGACGATTGTGGGTGGCGGCGACAGTGCGGCGGCCGTGGAACAGATGGACCTGGCCGACCGCATGACGCACGTGAGCACCGGCGGCGGCGCGAGCCTGGAATTCTTGGAAGGCCGCACCCTGCCCGGCATCGCGGCGCTGCTAGACGCGTGACGCTGACGGTTCGCGTGGATTTGAACGCTTGCCCCTGGGACGATGACCCCGGGGCGGCGGACGAAGCCGCGCGGCTGTTGATGCTGCTGGATGCGGCCCGGGGGGCGGGTTGGAAGCTGCATTTCTTCGTTTCCCGGCGGTCGCTGGCGTGCTTTCGAACCTACCCGGACGCAATTTTGGGTGAAGGGCACCACCTGGACGGGTTGATCGCGTCGGATGACTTCCAGGCGGAATGGGCGGCCTTGCGCTTAGCCATGTTGCGGGAAAACCATCTTGTGCAGGGAGTGGGGGTGCTTGGCCCGGCCCCGGCGGAGCTGCCCGAGGGGCTGGCGTGGGCGCTGCCCTCATTGCCCGCGCCGCCTTCGGTGTTGCACTTGGCTTCCCCGCTGGACCTGGATTCGACGGCTCGCATTGAAGCCGAACTCAAACGCCACCCAGGTGCCAGAATGCGGACATGGCGCGAGCGTTTGGCCTCCTCTTAGGGTTTGTCCTCCTCGGCTGTGCGCCGTTGCCAAAGACCTCTGGGCCTCCTCAAGATCTCCCGAAGGCCAAGCCGCTGCCGGCCTACCCGGTGGTGCAAGACGGCCAGCGGTATCTCATCGGGAAAAGGGATGGCCTTTATCGGGGCGAGCGGTCTTCGAACACCTATCCGCGCCGGTTTGTGACGATTGATGGCACCGATGCGCCGAAGTGGGACGCCAAGACGCGATCCTTGACTTGGCCTTTGCGCGAGGGTGAAAAGCGCATTTACATTTCCGAGAGTTTGGAGACTTCAGACACCCCAGTTCCGGTTACTGACTATCCGGTGATTCAGATTGAAGGGGATGCCGAGGCCAACCAAGCGGTGGCGCAACTGCAGGAAATGCTCCGACAGGGGGTGATTGCGAATGGTGACGTGGCCCCCAGCCCGTTCGGGGCAGTGAGTACGCGCTTTGGGGGGCACGTGTTTTGGGATGCCGACGTGTGGGTGTTCCCGGCGCTGATGTTCACGGACCCGGCCCGGGCGCGGACGATTGCAAACTACCGCCTCCAGTACGCGCCGCTGTGGCGAATTGAGGCCAATAAGTGGGCGAAACAAGGAAGACCGGTTTGGGGTACTGAACTGGGACCGGTTGTTTATGAGCCAGGGAAAGACGCCAGCTCGCTTGGCCTCAAAGTGCCCTGGGAGACCGATGTCAACGGCAACAACAAGGCCATGGGCAATAGCCAGTACCAGGATCACATCACGGCGTCGGTTGCCCTCGGTTTGAGCTGGGCCGCCGACCTAGGCCTAGCCTCGGAAGCGCAAGTCCGCGAGTTTCGCCAGGATGCGGCGGACTTCTACCACTATCGAATGGAATCGGACCAAGAGGGGCGGATTCACTTTCGGAATGTGATGGGACCAAACGAGTTCCACAAAGTTGACGATGACCTTTACACAAATATGGCGGTGCGCCAACTGTTCTTTCGCGCAGGCCTAAGAATGTCCGCGGAGTTCATGTTCGTCCCCCGGGACGCTGAAGGCCGCCTGAAGAACGCCAGCAACGACCCGGAGACCACCTACCAGCAAGTGAGCGGCCTCCTGGCCGCTTTCCCTTTGCAAGACCGCGAAGCCGAGCGCGAAGCCCTCAGCCTCATCGAGCGATTCTCCTCCCGCATCACCCCCAACGGCCCGGCCATGTCGGCCAGCATCGAGGCCACCGTCCTCGCCCGCAACGGAAAAGCCGATGAGGCGCTCAAACGATGGCGGGAGAGTTGGCAACCCTACATGGATGGCCCGCTGATCTTCCGGGAGAAGCCCCTGACGGGCGACACGCCCTTCATCACCGGTGCGGCGGGGTGCCTCAACACGGTCATTTACGGGTTCTGTGGTGTACGCCTCGATCGCACCGCCCAGCCCGGGGCCAAGTTCGAATACAAGCTCAAATCCGGCCGAGTGGTTTCCATCCGCCCGAACCTGCCGACCGGCTGGGAGCGCATCACCGTCCCCGAATTTTGGCTGGATGGGCAGAAGCACCGCCTTGAGGTCACGCGGGACACTGTAACGGTCACCCCACTAACCTGACCCGGCCCCCCGGAAGATTACGGGGGAATCCGCCCATAATGAAGGAGCGGATGAGGACCACGAAGTACGCCCACGCATTTGAAGTTGTTCGAGAACTTCCCGAGGCCTTGCAACCCCTGCGGGAGCTTGCCTACAACTTCCGGTGGTGCTGGCACCCCGAAACGCGGGCGCTGTTCCGCGATATTGATCGCGAGCGTTGGGAGCAAGTCGAACACAACCCGGTGGAGTTGCTCAATTCCCTCACCCACAGCGACGTGGCCCGGATCTCGCAAGACGAGCTCCTGCAAACCAAGATTCAGCGCGCCCACCGCGACCTCAACGAATACATGAGCGGGGAGACGTGGTTCGACCGCACCTTCCCGGGCGAGCGCGCAACGAGCCAGATTGCGTACTTCTGCGCCGAGTTCGGCATCAACGAGTGCTTACCCATCTATTCCGGGGGCCTCGGCGTGCTGGCCGGTGATCACCTCAAGGCAGCTTCCGACCTCGGGGTGCCGCTCACGGGCGTCGGTTTGCTTTACGCGCGGGGCTATTTCCGCCAGTTCCTCACGCCTGACGGCTGGCAGCAAGAGCACTATCCGCAGTACGACTTCTACCGCCTACCTCTCGCGCTGGTGCGCGGCAACGACGACCAGCCGCTGCGCGTGACGGTGGAATTCCCGGACCAGAACGTGCACTGCCAAGTGTGGCGGGCGCAAGTGGGCCGCGTGGAGCTTTACCTGCTGGACTCGAACCTGCTGGAGAACGCCGCCCGTGACCAAGGCATCACCGACACGCTCTACGGCGGCGACGAGGAGATGCGTATCCGGCAAGAACTGGTGCTGGGCGTGGGGGGCTACAAGGCTTTGGTGGCCGTGGGCAAGACCCCGCAGGTTTGCCACATGAACGAGGGCCACGCCGCCTTCTTGAGCCTGGAACGCATCCGCCAGTTTATGGATGCCCACCAGTGCGACTTCCGTACCGCACGGCAGTGCGTGGTGGCGGGCAACGTCTTCACCACCCACACCCCGGTACCGGCGGGCTTTGACCTCTTCCCGCGCCCGTTGCTGGAGCGATACGTCTCGCGCATGGTCAACGGCCTGGATTTGAGCTTCGACAAGTTCATGGATATGGGCCGCCTGCACCCCGAGAACAAGGACGAGAAGTTCAACATGGCCATCCTGGCGATGGAGAACGCCAACCACGTCAACGGGGTCTCTCGCCTGCACGCGGAGGTGTCGCGAGGGATGTTCCAAGATCGGTGGTCAGAATTCCCGGTGGAAGAGGTACCGATTGACGCGGTGACCAACGGCGTCCACCTGATGACCTGGATCAGCGACCGCATGGTGCACCTACTGGACCGCTACGTGGGGCCGAATTGGCGCGATGACGCCGCCGACCGCGAAGTATGGGCCGCCGCCGCCGACGCCATCCCCGATGCCGAGCTGTGGGAGATGCGCGAGAACCAGCGGGGCGACCTGGTGCGGTTCTGCCGCCGCCACATGCGCAAGGCGATGGAGCGCAACAGCATGAGCCCGGCCGACATGAATGCGGCCAACAAGGTGCTGGACCCGCGCATCCTCACCATCGGTTTTGCCCGGCGCTTTGCCACCTACAAGCGGGCGACCCTGCTCTTTGGCGACATTGAGCGGCTGAAGGCGATGATTCACCACGCCGACCGGCCGGTGCAGTTTGTCTTTGCGGGCAAGGCTCACCCCCGCGACGAGGGCGGCAAGAAGCTCATCCAAGACATCGTGCAGTACGTGCGGGCGGAAGGCGCGAACTCGCGGGTGGTGTTCCTGGAAGACTACGAAATGAACGTGGCCCGCCACATGGTGCAGGGCGTGGACGTGTGGCTGAACAACCCGCGCCGACCCATGGAAGCCAGTGGCACCAGCGGCATGAAGGTGTGCTGCAACGGCGGCCTGAACTGCTCCATCTTGGATGGCTGGTGGGCCGAGGGCTACGCCAAGGGCGTGGGCTGGGCCATTGGCAACGGCCAGGAGAACCCGGACGAGAACTTCCAAGACTGGATGGATAGCCAGGCGCTCTATCACCTCATCGAGAACGAGATTGCGCCGGTGTTCTACCACCGTATTGACGGGGGCATTCCCCGCCGCTGGGTGGACATGATCCGCGAGAGTATGCGGGTGTTGGCGCCCCGATTTAGCACAAACCGCATGGTGCGCGAATACACGACCCGGTTCTACGTGCCCGCCGGGCGAGCCTATCAGGCCCGCACCCAAGACAGTTTGGCCCCGGCCCGGAGCCTGCTGGACTGGCGCGACCAAGTGCAAGGCAATTGGTCGTCGGTGCGCGTGGTGGCGGTTTCCCAGCTCAGTTCGGCTCAACTCAAGGTGGGTCAGACCTTTGAAGTGGAAGCCCGCGTGACCCTGGGGGCCCTGACGCCGAAGGATGTGAAGGTGCAGGTGCTAACCGGACACGTCG
>CALRVA020000175.1:0-4703 GCA_943371495.1 Archangium gephyra
GGATTTGCGCGGGATTGTGCCGAAGGGCGACCGCACCCAGACACACAATCCACCCGAACCTGGCGGGCCGAAGCCAGGGAACCCAAGTTCGTCCACGCGCTCTGGCGGCCGGTGGCCGAGGGGAACCAGCCGGTGCCCCCGCCCCGCGCGTCCATGTGGGTGGCCGAGATGACCGAGCACAGGCGCACCGACGGTACCCGGCGCACCACGCCCGTGCGGCTCACCCCGCCGACAACTTAGGCGTTGGTGAAGATGCCTTCGGGGGCCGGGCCAGTTTCGGCGTAAACCACGCTGCCGATGCCGCCACGCACATTGAAGTGGCCGGTGACGCGCATGTATTGGGGCTGGCAAGAGGCGGCCAGTTCGTCCAGCAGACGGTTGACCACGGCTTCGTAATAGATGCCCTCATTCCGGAACGAGTAATAGTAGAGCTTCAGCGACTTCAGCTCGATGCAAGTGTCGTTCGGGATGTAGGTGAGAATAATGTTCGCAAAATCCGGCTGACCCGTCTTGGGGCACACGCTGGTGAACTCAGGACATTCGTGCCGAATGACGAACGGACGGCCCGGCTTGGGGTTGGGGAAGGTCTCAATCACGCCGCGCGAAGGGTACCCGCGGGTAAGTTTCAGCGTATGCAAGTCGCCGTTTTTCCGGGCCAAGGCTCCCAGGCCCCCGGAATGGGACAGGACCTCGTTGCGGCCTCTCCGGCCGCCGCTGCCGTGTTTGATGAAGTGGGTGAGGCGCTAGGGCTCGATATCCGCAAGCTCTGCTGGGAGACCGACGCCGAAACCCTGCGCCAGACCCAGAACGCCCAGGTGGCCCTGTTTGCCACGGGGGTGGCGGCGTACCGCGCCTTGCAAGAAGCGCACAACGGGTGGACCCCACAGGCGATGGCCGGACATAGCGTGGGCGAATACGCGGCGCTCGTTTCGGGCGGTTGGATCAGCGTGCAGACCGGAGCGCAACTGGTGCGGCGACGCGGTGAGATCATGGCCGCCAGCGGTAAGGATCGGGCCGGCACCATGGCGGCGGTGCTGGGGATGGAGCGGGCGGCGCTGGAAACCCTTTGTGAAGAACTCTCCCAGGGTGGGCAGATCGTGGTGATTGCCAACGACAACAGCCCCGGCCAACTGGTGGTGAGCGGAGACGTGAACGCGGTGCAAGCCCTCAGCGCCACCGCCGGCGAGCGCGGGGCCAAGCGGGTGCTGCCGCTCAACGTGAGTGGGGCCTTCCATAGCCCGCTGATGAAGGAAGGCGCGGCGGCTTTGGCCGAAGCCCTTGCCGAAGCCACGTTCCTGACAGGTACCGTGCCCGTGGTCAGCAATGTCACGGCCCGTCCCGAAACGGACTGGCCCGCTCGGCTGGCCGAACAGATGGTGCAACCTGTGCGCTGGACCGAAACGGTGCAGGGCTGGGTGAGCCAAGGACTGCAAATGCAAGTGGAATGTGGACATGGTGAAGTCTTAGGCGGGTTGCTCCGCCGGATTGCCCCGGATGTGGCCGGAGCCCGGGTGGTGGACAACGCCACCCTCAGCGAGACCGTCAAGAAGCTCGGAGGTGCCGCGTGAGCGCCGAACGCCGCGTCGCCCTCGTCACGGGGGCCAGCCGGGGCATCGGTCAGGCCATTGCCGAGGGTTTGGCGGCGCAGGGGATCACCGTCGCGTGCCTGGCCCGCAAGCCGGAGAACGCCCACGCCACTCGGGACCGCATCCGCGAGGCGGGCGGGGAAGCCGAAGCTTTCGGCGCCGATATCGCCAACGGCGAGCAGGTGCAGGCGGCCATCGCTGAGATTGAAGCCCAATTCGGCCCGATCACCATCCTTGTGAACAACGCGGGCCTCACCCGCGACACGCTGATGATGCGCATGGACGTGGCCGATTGGCAGGCCGTGATTGACGCCAACCTCACCGGTGCCTTCCACACCATCAAGGCGTGCCAGCGCGGGATGATGAAGGCGCGCTGGGGTCGCATTGTCAATATCTCCAGCATCGTCGGCCTGGGCGGGGCCGCGGGCCAAGCCAACTACGCCGCCAGCAAGGCGGGGCTCATCGGCCTGACAATGGCGGTGGCCAAGGAATTGGGCTCGCGCAACATCACCTGCAACGCGGTGGCCCCCGGCTTTATCGAGACGGACATGACCCACGATCTGCCGGCGGATTTCCGCGACCACGTGGTCAAAACGGCCCCCTTGGGTCGCCTTGGCAGGCCGGAAGATATCGCCGCCGCCGTGGTGTTCTTGTGCAGCGAAGGCGCCAGTTACATGACCGGCCAGACGCTGGTGGTGGACGGAGGACTCACGCTCTAGGTCAAAGGCGCACCGGGGTCCTGCACGTTGACGTAGGAACCCGGTGGTAATATGCCTTTCCGCGCCGTCGCGCGCAGGGCTACAAAAACATGTCCGATAACATTCTCGATCGCGTCAAAAAGGTCGTCAAGGAAGAACTCAACGTTCAAGATGAAGTGAGCGAAAGCGCTTCCTTTACCGATGATCTGGGCGCCGACAGCCTCGACGTTGTTGAACTCGTGATGGCCATTGAAGAAGAATTTGGCATTGACGTGCCGGATGAGGACACGCAAGGCCTCAAGACCGTTCAAGACGTCGTCGACTACATCAAGAGCAAGCAGGGCTAAGGCCCAATCCCCTTCCCGACGAAGTGAAGGGACCTACACTTTATGGCTTCTGACCAGAACCCCCGGATTGTCATCACCGGGATTGGCGTCGTATCTCCCGTAGGCACGGGGGTCGAAACCTATTGGAGTGCGCTGAAGAGCGCGGCCAATGGGGCAGGTGAAATCACCTTGCTCGACACCAGTGACTACGCCACCCGCATCGGTTTCGAGGTCAAAGACTTCGTGCCCGAGGACTGGGTGGATGGCAAGGAAGCGCGTCGGATGGACCGTTTCCTGATGTTCGCGGCAGCCGCCGCACAAATGGCGCTGGAGGACGCGAAGTTCCCCGAAGACCAGGGTCTGCGGGATGAAACCGCCGTGGTCATTGGCTCGGGCATCGGCGGGCTGGGCACGATGAGCGAGCAGACTAAGAAACTGCACTTGCAGGGTCCGTCGCGCGTCTCGCCCTTCCTGGTCCCCTACATGATCCCGGACATGGCCAGCGGCTACGTCTCGATCTTGCACAAGCTGCGGGGTCCGAACTCGTGCATCGTCACGGCCTGTGCCACAGGGGCGAACTCCATTGGGGAAGCCGCCGCCATGATCCAGCGGGGCGACTGTGTGGCCGCCATTGCGGGCGGAGCCGAAGCACCCATCACCCAAATGGGCTTGGCCGGGTTCTGCTCGGCGCGGGCGATGACCACCCGCAACGATGACCCGATGCGCGCCAGCCGTCCCTTTGATAAGGAGCGAGATGGCTTCGTGATGGGTGAAGGTTGTGGAGTGTTGGTGCTGGAAACGTTGGAGAACGCTCTGGCGCGGGGCGCCAAGATCTACGGCGAACTCGCGGGCTACGGCCAAAGCGGGGATGCCTACCACATTACGTCGCCGGACCCGGATGGCGACGGGGCGATGCGCTCGATGCGCATGGCCTTGCGGAAGGCGGGGCTGAAGCCCGAGGACGTTCAGTACGTGAACGCCCACGGCACTTCAACCGAGCTGAACGACAAGACGGAGACCAAGGCCATCAAGGGTGTCTTCGGTGAACATGCCGAGAAGCTCGCGGTGAGTAGCACCAAATCGATGATCGGCCACACGCTTGGCGCCGCCGGAGCCCTGGAAGCCGTCGCGTGCTTGCTGGCCCTGCGCGACCAAATCGCGCCGCCGACCATCAACTACGAGGTGCCGGACCCTGAATGCAACCTCGATTACGTGCCAAACGTGGCGCGCTCGATGCCGATGGAAGTGGCTTTGTCCAACTCGTTTGGGTTTGGCGGGCACAACGCGACGCTGGTCTTTAAGCGGTACCAGGAGTAGGCGCGTGCAGGCATGGATCCAGGAGTTTCTGGACCACCTCCAGGCCACGCGCTCGCCTCATACCGTTCGGGCCTACGGTTCGGACCTCGCTCAACTGGCGGAGTTCACCGGCGGCCAGCCTGACCTGAGCCCGGAGACACTGGAAAAGTATCTCCGGGCTTATGCGCCTCAGCCCACCACGCGGGGCCGCAAGCTTTCCACACTGCGTGCGTTTGTGCGCTTTCTGCGGGCCGTAGGGCACCTGGATGTGGACCCCACGGCCACGCTGGTCACCCCCATCAAGCATCGCCCCCTGCCCGCCGTGCTCACGGCGCACCAGGCGGGTCAACTCCTTGATCAGCCTCCGCCGGGCAAGAGCCCGTTGCGAGACGCCGCGCTGCTGGAGATGCTCTACGGAGCCGGCCTACGCGCCAGCGAGGTGGTGCGTCTCGACCTGAGTGATGTGGATCTCAACACCCAGCGGGCGCGGGTGCGCGGGAAAGGGAACAAGGAGCGAATTGCCGTTTTTGGCGGGGCGGCCGCCCGGGCCGTGCAGGCCTACCTCACGCAGGAGCGGGTGGGCGGCAAGAGCGAGGCCGTGTTTGTGAACGCCAGTGGCCAACGCCTGTCCACGCGCACGGTGCAAAACGTGGTGCAACGGTGGGCGCAGGCCTCGGGGCTGCCGCCAGACGTGACCCCCCACACCCTGCGCCACTCCTTTGCCACGCATTTGCTGGATGGCGGGGCCGACCTCAAATCGGTCCAGCAACTGCTGGGCCACGAAAGCCTGGCGACCA
>CALRVA020000176.1:0-4666 GCA_943371495.1 Archangium gephyra
GGGCAAGCCCTGGAACTCAGAGGTGGCTAGAGAAATCCCCAACCTCAAATCTTGGGCAGTCAGGAGGCTCCCATCGAAGCTCGCCGACTTCGAGAACGGCTGCCCACCCTGGGTTTGGCGCTCTTCCAAGAAGACCGACCCCGACATCCCGTGGATACCGCCTCTAATCGTGGGGTCCGAGAACTCGGAATAGACGTAGTGCCGCCGAGTGCCCTGGAAGTTGATGAGGCCAAGCGAAGGCCGGAAATCAGCGTCCACCGTATCGGCTTTATAGACAACGAAGAACCGTGGAATGGAATATTCGAGGCCAAGGGCCGCCGCCCCGCTGGCTCGGCTTCCATTTTGGCGACGAGCGAGGCGGACCGTGCCAGCCCATGCACCTCGTTCCATGCTGTATTGAGTGCCGACCATGGCATCCGACCGAACCGGCCCATCGCTGAGCGTGCTGAAGAAGGAAAGCGAGTCGAGCGAACCAATGCGCTGCGCAACCCGGGTGACCACGTCGGTTTGCTGGCCGTCTTCGCGGGTGGCCAGCACCCCGTAGCTCAAGCGGTCGTTGGGCGTGCCGAAAACCTTGATCCCCTGATCAAAGTCATCGATGCGGCGCGAATAGAACAACTGCCCAAAAGTAAAGCCACCAAAGAGGTTGAAATACTCCTGTCCTTCTTGGAAGAACGGCCGAGCATCTGAGAGTGACCGCTCGGTGCGCGAGAAGGAGATATCGGCAATCGCTTGTTCGATGTTGCGAAAGTCGGGGTTGACCGAGAGCACCCCGGTCAAACGAGAATCAGGACGATAGCGGAGGTCAAATCCAGTCCGAAGGCTGAACGTCTTGGCCGCGTCTTCGTCGTATTCCGGCACTGCGTAGACCAGTCCTTGCCAGTCGCGTTCGCGGGTGGTGACGGGGGCGTTCACTCCGGTCCAGCGGCCCAGGTTCTGCACGCGACCGGCCAGGGTCAGGTCCGCCCAGGCACTGCTGACGCGCGTCCGCGGGTGACTACGGATGAAGTTGATCTGCATCGTCTGGGCAGGGCCAGCCGGGTAATCCAGCATCCGCCAAGGAATGCGAATCTCAGCGGTCCAGCCGTGCTCATTGCGCTGCGTGGCCGCCGACCAGTCGCCACGCCACTCTTGCTTGGTCGCGCGCCCGGCTCCCAGCCGCTCGTTCTGGGTGCCCAGGGCGTTCACCGTAAACTCAAACTGATTGTTGTAACGGTTGCTCGCGAAGGGGTCAATGAGAAAAGCCACCACATCCTCGCCATCGAACGACGCCCCGCGTTGGCGTTCGCGGGCCGTGATGGTGTCAGGCTGAGAATCGGCGCAGGCAAAGGCGACATAGATGAACTCGGCGTCGCTGGAAAGCCAGGCTTGAGTCTGCTCAGCGGCGGGAGCGGAGGTAACAATGTCGATAAATCCGGTGACTTGGCTGTCCGTGGTCCATTCTCCGGCCTCCAAATTGCCGTCAATCGTCGGCGGGGTGGAGGTGGCCTGGAACGGAAGCTCCGGCGGGCTTTGCGCCCATGCTCCTGCGCTTAGCGCCACCAAGAGAAGTCCCGCCGTGGCCTTCATAGGTTCGGACGTTACCTGCCGCTTTGGCCCATCGCCCCTGCCGGTACCCAGGCACCCGCGAAGCAAAAACGGGGGCCGGCTTTCGCCAAACCCCCGTTCTCTGCGCTGTCACCTGTTCGCTTATGTCGACGGCGGAGTGTCCTCGGGCATCTTGGGGCCGTGCAGCTGCACCACCTGGCCCTTCTTGCGCATTTTGATGTTGAGCATCTCCACCACCACCGAGAAAGCCATCGCAAAGTAGGTGAAGCCCTTCTCAATGTGGAAGTGGAAGCCTTCGGCCAGCAGGTTCACCCCAATGAGGATGAGGAAGGCCAGGGCGAGCATCTTGACCGTGGGGTGCTCCTCCACAAAGCGAGAGACCTTGCCCGCAAACGCGAGCATAAACGCCACGCTGATGACGACGGCCAGGACCATAACGGTGAGGTCCTTGGCCATGCCGACCGCCGTGATGACCGAGTCGAGGGAGAAGATGATGTCCAGGATCAAGATCTGCCCGATGACCGCGCCGAAGGTGGCTGCCTTGGCATCCTTAGTGTGTTCGGAGCCTTCGAGCTTGTGGTGGATCTCGATGACCGCCTTGTAGATGAGGAACAGCCCCCCACCCAGCAGAATCAAGTCACGACCGCTGAAATCGCGCCCCATGACGTTGAACAAGGGCGCGGTGAGCCCCATAACCCACGAGATGCTCATGAGGAGCAAAATGCGGGTAACCAGGGCCAGGGCCAAACCGATCTGGCGGGCCTTGGCGCGTTGGGCTTCCGGCAATTTGCCGCTTAAAATCGAGATGAAGACGATGTTGTCGATCCCTAAGACGATTTCCAGGATCGTGAGGGCCGCGAGAGCCGACCAAGCCGCAGGGTCATTGACCCAAGCAAAGTTCATACAGAGGCGAGTTTAGCCGCTACTGGATGGGAACTTGCCATGCGTTTTGCAGTTGCGCGTAAGAAACTGACTTGGCGTGGAAGTCGGTGAAAATCACATTGTAGCGGTAGCGCTGCAGGCGGTTCCACCACTCTTGCCCGTTCACGTCCGGCGTCATGCCGGGCAGGCCCGAATGCCAACTCCCCGAGGCCGTCTCCATCATGTTGCTCTCGCTGGGCATGGGCAAGCCGGAGTGGCTGATTTGCCGCAGGGTCAATTCGGTGCGATAGAAGTAACTGCTGCCATAGGTGCCGTAGACCGAGTTCGGGGCGGGCAGAGGGATATACGGACGGTCGTCCAGCACCTGCATGCCCTTGTCGGCCGGGCTCCGGAACACCTCTTTGTTCTTCAGGTAAGGCTGAAGCAGGTCGCTGAGCAGGGGCATCCGCTCCACCTGGGCCTTGAGCTCGGGCTCATCGTCCCAGATCCCAGGTTGCCACTTATCCACAGCATCCACGCCGTAGGGGAAGAGGTCGCCCTCATCGGCCATGTAGAGCGCAAAGGCGGTGCCGATCTGCTTCATGTTGCTGAGGCAGCCCGTCTGCTTGGCGCTGGCCTTGGCGCGGGCGAAGGCCGGGAAGATAAGGGCCGCCAGGATGGCGATGATGGCCACCACGACCAAAAGCTCAATGATCGTGAATCCTCGGTTTTGCCTCGCCATGCCTTCTTATACGGTGGGCAGGTTGCGGCGGTGCCGCCGGGACTCCGGAACCGTTCGCACCCGCGTTTGCGTCACTATATTACAGGTCATAGAGCGGGGGAGACGTGCGTGTCGGCATGCTTCCCGGCGGGGCCGTAGATTGTCATGAGCCGCTCACGTGGGAACCGATCAGGATTTTTCCGGTACTTCTGGTTCGGGCTCTATTCCGTGTGGCTCATCGGCGCGCTGGCCGTCGGCACGATGGGCGGGTTGCTTTCGCAGTCCGAGGCGTTCCGCGAATCGCTCAACCTCATGCTCACCAAGCAATCGGCCGAGGACGTCTTCGCCGAGAACGGGGTGCAGAAGGACACACTCACCGTCCTCATCCTGGGCTGCGACGACGACGTTTACGTCGAGAACGGGGCGAAGAAGAAGCGCAAGGGTCGCAGCGACATGATCATGGTCGCCGAACTTGACTTCAAATTGAACGAGATTCGGGCGATTTCCATTCCCCGCGACGTGTGGGTGAACAACATCCCGGGCGTGCGGGGTTCTAAGGTGAACGCCCTTTACGTGACGGGTGGCCCCGAGTTGACCAAGATGTACGCGGAGGACCTGCTGGGCGTGAAGATCGACCGGATTGTGGACCTGGACTTCCGCGCCTTCGAACGCACGATTGACCTGCTGGACGGGGTGGACGTGTTCGTGCCCAAGCGGATGTACTACCAAGACACCTGGGCCGACCTTTACATTGACTTGCAACCCGGCCAACACCGCCTGAGCGGCTACGAAGCAATGGGCTTTGTGCGGTTCCGCAAGTCGGATAGCGACCTGGAGCGCCAGAACCGCCAGAAGGAGTTCATGCTGGCCGTCAAGAACCGCATCGTGGCTCGCCCTGACCGACTGCCGGCCGTGGCCGACCAAGCGGTGGCGATGCTGGGCAACGCCTTCTCGGCCCGCGAACTGGCGGCGCTTGCCTTGTTCGCCCCGCAGGTGGGCTCCAGCAACATCCGCATGGGCATGGTGCCCGTGGAGGACATGCCGGGTACATCGAACCTGCGCATTGTCTACCCGGCTCTCAAGGAGCTGCTGACCGAGCTGAGGCTGGGCAACCCCGATGCCATGGACCAAGGCTTCCACCGTTCGGATGTCAAGGACCTGTTGGAACGGGCGGATGAACGAAACTCCGCGCCCGGTGAGCAGGTGCAAGACCGAGGCAACCCGAATCCGAATTCCGAAGAAGAGGCCGACGCTCCCCGCCGGAATCCGCGCCAGGATGCGGGTCAACGGCTGATCGAAGACCCGGCCACCACCGACCCCGATGTGGCCGCCGCCGGAGGGTTGGAGGGCATCGAACAGGTTCCGGACGAGGAAACCCCGCCCGTCGAGGAGCCTCCGGTGGAAGAACCCCCCGTGGAGGATCCCCCGGTGAGCAATCCCCCGGTTGACGTGCCCGAAGCCATGATTCAGGCGGCATGGCCCGCGCCCCTGGCCGCTCTCGGGATAACATTTGCTTCGTGATCTTGTCCACCGAGG
>CALRVA020000177.1:0-4660 GCA_943371495.1 Archangium gephyra
GTCTTGAATGAGCGGCATGGTCGAGGCGCGCCAGGCGCCCACTTGGTCCACCGGGGCCGAGCAGATGATGAAGTTCTGCACTTCCAGGGTGGCTTCGTTGGTGCCGTCGGTGACCTTCACCGCTTTGATCGGGTAGGCCAGCGCCCACGGCTTGCCGGGGATGGCCTTCGGCTGGAACTCATCGGCGTAAGTGACCGTGAAGGACGTACCGCCCGCCGTATTCATCGTCACGATCCGGTTCAATTGGTCGCGGATGAGCTCGGGGGCGCGGGGCACCACCACTTCCACTGTCATGTTGCGGTAGCCCTGCGGCTTGTAGCGGAAGAACGCTCCTCGTCCATCGGCCAGCCAGCGGCCCGCGTCAATCTCGGAGCGAATGTCGGCCGGGGCTTCGGGCACGGCAATGCGCTCGAGATCTTCAAACGAAGTCCCGGCCCGGGTGAGCCCCGCGCGGAGGTCGTTCTCGGCCTTCACGATGGGGGCCAGCGCCCGGTCAATGCCGCGCAGCACCGGACCCATCAGTCGGTCTTCCACCACCTTGATGGCGTTGCTCTCTAGCACCGCAATCTCCTGGGGCTGCAGCAGCACGAGGGCTTGGCGGGCGTCGCCCGTCATGTCGCTGGGCTTCACGCGGGAAATCATCGCCCACAGCAGCTGCTGCGTGCTCTTTTGCGGCACGGTGCTGGTGCTGTGCCGTCGAATCACGTTTTGAATGATGTTGGCCTGGGGGCCGAGGTACGGCGCGTGGCCGTAGCCCATGCCCAAGTTGGGGCCGTAGCCGCCCGCACGGAGGCAAAACGACTGGACCTGGAGCGCCATGCGGCCGCGAGGCAGGGTCAGGACCCCTTCGCTGGACGGCGTGAGCCCGGCACGGACTTCAAAGTCGCCCCATTCCCAACCGTCAAACGCTTTGATCCCCCGGTCGGCGTCATCCAGGCTGCTGGAGAGCACGGTTTGCTTGGTCAAGCTGCCGATGAGATTCCGGATTTCGAGCGGGTTCTGCCCTCCCCCCGGGATATTAAACTGCGCCTGGGCCGTACCGCATACGGCCAACAGTGCGATTCCCAACCATGGTCGCATACCCTTAGTTTAGCGGGTCTGGGCGCCATGCGGTGCATCGGCGCTCCGGTAATCTGATGTTCATGGCAAAACTCGCCCTCGTCCGTCACGGTCAGTCGCTTTGGAACCTCGAAAATCGATTCACGGGATGGGTGGACGTGCCCCTGACTGCGCAGGGCGAAGAGGAGGCCCGCCGCGCAGGCGAACGCCTGAAAGGGTTGCACCTGGACGTGGCCTACACCAGCGGCCTGCGACGCGCCCAGGACACGCTGCGCTTGATCTTGGAAGCCATGGGCACGGACATCCCCACCATCCGCGACCAGGCGCTGAACGAGCGCGACTACGGCGACCTGGCCGGCCTGAACAAGGACGACATGCGCGAGAAGTACGGCGAGGAGCAAGTGAAGATTTGGCGACGCAGTTACGACGTGCCGCCCCCGGGTGGTGAGAGCCTGAAGATGACCCGCGAGCGCACGGTGCCCTTCTTTGAGCGGGCGGTGTTGGGCGACATCCGCCAGGGCAAGGACGTGCTAGTGGTGGCGCACGGCAACAGCAACCGCAGCATTGTGATGGCGCTGGAGAATCTGACCCCCGAGCAAGTGCTGGAACTGGAACTGGCCACGGGGATTCCGCGCGTATATGAGCTTTCGCCGGAGGGCGAAGTGCTCGGCATCGAGACGCTAGGTTGACCTTGATGTCGGTGGTCGAACGGCGCGTTTTTCGCAGGCAGGAGGGGCGGGCCTTGCCCGTGGCCTTGCCGGAAGGGGAAAGCGCGCTGCCGGCCGACCTGTGGAACACGCCGCAGACCGAAGCCATCCTGATTTTTGAGCTGGCGGCGGATTCAAGTGCGGCCACCGCGTGGGCGGAGATGTACGGGATTCCCTTGCACATGGCCAGCACGATTTTCGAGGATTCCAGCCGTCCCCGACTTTACGAAGAGGGCGAGATCATTTTGGTGACGGTTATGGACCCCCACGACCCCGACGCCGAGATGCTGGTGGTGACGAAACCCCACGCTTTGCTATGCCTGAGCAACCGGCCGATGTCGTGGTGGGATGAGTTTGTGGTGCGATGGGGGCGAGGACAATATCTGCCGCCCTTCGCCGGGCCGCGTGCCCTCTACTCGTTGCTTGATGAAGTGGTGGATGCCGTGTTTCCGGTGCTCGACGCTGCTCAAGATCGGGTGGACGAGTTAGGCAATCAGATCATTGCGGGCGGGACGGTGCCGGAAGCCGCCGTGCTGGCGGAGCTTCGAGGGATGATCCAGCTTCGGCACCAAGTTGCCCCGCTCCGGGATGAGCTGAATAGCCTGCTCCGACGCGACCAGGGGTGCATCCCAGATGAAATGCACGATGACTTTGCGGATGTTTATGCGCACACTCACCGGATCTTGGAATCCATTGAACTGAGCCGAGATTTTCTCTCGACCCTGATTGAGACTCAACTCAACTCGGCTTCCTTGAAGCTGAACGAGATCATGAAGGTGCTCACGGTCAGCTCCATCGTTTTGATGTCGGTAACGCTGGTGGCTAGCATCTACGGCATGAACTTTAAGAACATGCCGGAGCTGAACCACCCGCTTGGCTACCCGATTGCGTTGCTTTCAATGCTGGTGCTGGCGGGCAGCCTGATCCTTACCTTCCGGCGGCGCGGCTGGCTGTAACCCGGCGGATGCGCGTGATGCGGTCGCCCCGCTCGATGCGGTCCACCACATCCATCCCCTTCACCACCTGGCCAAACACGCAATAGAGGCCGTTGAGGCGGTGGTTGTCGGCCAGATTGATGAAGAACTGGCTGTCGCCGGTGTCGCTCATCGGGGCTTCGAGGGCCATGCCGACGGAATACTTGTGGTGCTGGAGGTCGTTGACCTCGTAGGTCACCGATTTGCCGCTGCCGCCATCGCCCAGGGTCTCGGTGCCCCCGTATTCGCCTGGATTCGCACGCGCCCACGCCGGAGTGACGGTGCGGCTCTTGGGGTCGCCGGCCTGGGCGACAAACCCATCCACTTTGCGATGGAACAGCAGACCGTTATAGAACCCGGCATCCACCAGATCCATGAAGTGAGCGGCCAACTTGGGGGCTTGATCCTTGCGGATTTCGACAGTGACAGTGCCCCGACCCTGGACGACGAGTTCGACCTGCGGATTCACCATGGCGGCGGGGGTGGTGGCCAGGCTGAGAGCCAGAATCGAGCTAAACATGCCCTTAGTGTAACCCGCTAGGGCGCGGGCAAGGCATCGGCGGCAAATTTTCCGCTGAGGGTGACCATGGGCAAACCCGCCCCGGGCTGAGCGGTGCCGCCGGCGTAGGTGAGATTGCGGAACTGCGGGTCGCGCGGGCCGAGGGAAAAGAGCCCCCACAGGCGTTCCTTTTCGTCCGGGCCATAGAGCGAGCCCCGCCAGGACCCATGCGCGGACTGGAAGTAGCGCGGGTCTTGTTGACGCTCGAAGATGATGTCGCTGTCGTCGAATCCCAGCCCGAAACGGTTTAGCTCTTGCCTGGTGACGGTGCGAAGGCGGGCGGATTCTTGCTCCCAATCCAGATGATCGTGCATGGCAGGCACGGTGAGGACGGCAAAAAGGTTGGTGTGGCCGGGGGGTGCTGACTGCGGGTCCACGCGCCCAGGGTTGTTGAGATAGATCACGGGGCGGGAGGGGGGCCGCCGCTGCTGGTAGAGCTCTTCGAAACCCTCTTCAAACCCGCTGGGGATGAGCAGAGTGTGGTGCTCGATTTCGGGACGCTCGCCTTTGAGCCCCCAGTGCAGCGTGTAGTAGCTGTAGCTGGGCGTTTGCGGCTCCGGGCGCTGGAGCCACGGGCCGAAGGTGTAGCGGTCCATCGCACAGATGACGGCGTCGGCTTTCTGGGCGGCTTCGCCCTCGATGTGGACCTCGGTGAGGCGGCGCCCCTGGGTGGCCACACCGGTGACCTTGGCTTGAAGCTTGATCTCGACGCCCAGTTCTTGCGCCAGGCGCGTGAATGCGGCCGGGATGGCGTGGATGCCCCCTTTCGGGTACCAAACGCCGTGGCGGAGCATGTAGAACGGGATGAGGAGGGCGCCGGCGGCCTTGCTGTCGTAGGTTTGGCCGCTGTAGCTGGGGAATCCGTAGAAGAAGGCCCGCAGCAGCGGGCTCTTGATCTTTTCGTCCACCAGTTGCCGATAGGTGAGGCGAGGATTGAAGTGGAGGGCGAACCGGGCCAGTTTGGGATGGAGCAGTTGGTACGGCTTGTCAATAGGGTGGGCGAAGACCGTGTCGTCCACGTAGGGGGCGGCGCTGGCCAGGGTGGCCATCAATGTGCGCAGCCCGGGTTCATCCTGCGGCGCGACGCGCCCAAGGGCCTGGATGCAGGCTTCCTCGTCGGCGGGGAGATCCAGGGGGCCATCTAGGCCATCCATCAGCACTCGTGTGAAAGGGTCGAGCCGCTGGAACTGCAGATAGTCATCCGGGTTGCGCCCCGCCCGCCGAAACACTTCTTGGTAGATGTGGGTGAGGATGATGATGCTGGGGCCGGGGTCCAGCGTGAACCCGTCGCGGCGGACGGGCGCGGCCTTGCCGCCGAGGGCGTCGCCTTGCTCAAGCAGGGTGACGTCATAGCCGCGCAG
>CALRVA020000178.1:0-4660 GCA_943371495.1 Archangium gephyra
GTACGCCCAATGGGCCCGCAGAATCCCGGCATCCTTACCAGGGTCCGGCCCGTCTGGCACGATCTTTGCGCCAAATGTGTTGTGACGAGTGGAGCGATCTCCGCTCACCCCCTTGCGGGAGCCATGAATAGCATTATGTTTGGAAAGTATGGACTTTGGACCGCCGCCGCTCTGGCGGCCCTGGCCCTCACCGGTTGCAACCGGGGAGAAGAAACCCTCGCGACCGTGAACGGTGACCCCATCACCATGGAAGAGTTCATCAAGCACATCGAGACGAAGCCCACCGTTCGCGTGGTCGTTGACAACCGACAGCTTGAGGTCCCCGTGGCCAACACCATCGCCTTCCAGGCCTTGCAAGACCTCGTCACGCAAAAGCTCATCATTCAGATGGCGCGAGACAAGGGCTTCAAGCTGGACGACACTGCCGTGCAGGCCGAAATCGCCACGCTCGAAAAGATCAACCCGGGCTACGTGAAGAACCTGCAAGCCCGTGGCCTGACCATGGAGCAGATCCGCCAGTCCATCCGCGTGGACCTGGCCCAGGAGCACCTGCTGACTGAAGGCATCAAGATCAGCGACCAGCAAGTGGACAAGTTCATCAAGGACAGCCCCAACGCCTTCCTGAAGCCCGCGATGGCCGAAGTGGTGCAGATTGTGGTGCGCGATGAGCGCAGCAAGCAGCGCGCCGACAGCCTGCTCCGCCAAGGCCGCAACTTTACCGACGTGGCCCGCGAAGTGAACCCGCAGAACGTGCCCAGCCGCAGCGAACTGAACCTGACCGCCATGAAGGCGCAGGTGGCCGCTCCGGTGGTGCGCACGCTCTATACGGGCTTGACCACCACGGCTCCGGGCCGCGCCACCGCGTGGATCAAGCTGGCGGACAACGAACAGGTGAAGTACCTGGTGGAACGCCGCACCCAAGAGAGCAAGATCGAGATCACCAAGGAGCGCCGTGAGCGCATCCGCCGCGACCTCGCCAAGGCTCAGGGCGCCCAGGCCGTTGACCTCAACGACCGCATCGCCAAGCGCCTGAAGGACAGCAAAGTCACCGTGGACAAGAGCTACCTGAAGGGCATGTGGGAACGGTTCATGGAAAGCTTCGGCGAAGCGCTGAAGGAACAAGACGCTAAGGCCGGCACCACCGCGGGCAACTAACCCCGCTCCTGGCTCTCCTCGCTCTCGCTCCCTTCATGGGGGCGAGGGCTTTTTGTTACGCGCGGGCAAGGCCGATGGCCCCCCGGGTCGGACTGGGCAATGGCGCGGGGGCGTAAATTGAGAGGGATGCACGATCGAGTGGACGTCACGATCATTGGGGGCGGCCCCACCGGCCTGTTTGCCGCCTTTTACGCCGGGCTGCGCGGGATGTCGGTGCGGATTCTGGATAGCCTGCCGGAACTGGGCGGGCAGCTCACCGCGCTCTATCCTGAGAAGTACGTTTACGATATGCCGGGGTTCCCGGCCGTGCTGGCCAAGGATTTGGCGCGCGACTTGATCCAGCAGGGGACGCAGTTCCACCCGGACCTGGTGCTGGGGGAGACGGCCGACCACCTGGCGGCGGATGAGGAGGGGTATGTCATTACCACCACCTCGGGCGTGGCTCTGCCCACCCGCACCATCATCGTGGCGGCGGGGGCGGGGGCTTTCTCTCCAACTCGGATTGGCCTGGAAGGTGAAGCGGACTGGGAGAACCAGGGCGTGCATTACGGCGTGCGGAGCCTGGAGACGTTCCGCGACCGGGATGTGCTAATTGTGGGGGGCGGGGATAGCGCGTTCGACTGGGCGCTGGCCCTGCACCCGGTGGCGCAGCGGGTGCGGCTGGTGCACCGGCGCGACCAGTTCCGTGCGCACGAAGAGAGCGTGCGGGCGGCGCAGAATTTGGGGATCGAGTTCTTGCTCTGGCAGCAAGTAACGGCGCTGCACGGGGCGCCGGGGGCCTTGACGGGCGTGACGCTGCAACACACCACCGAGAAGAGCTTTGAGGATGTGGCGTGCGACCAGGTGATTGTGAATATCGGGTTTAAGTCATCCCTGGGGCCGCTCAAGGACTGGGGGATGACGATTACCAAGAACCAGATTGAGGTGGATCATCTTTATCGCACTAACCTGCCGGGGGTGTTTGCGGTGGGGGATGTTTGCACGTTTGAAGGGAAGATCAAGCTGATCGCGACGGGGGTGGGCGAAGCGGCCACTGCCGTGTGCGTGGCCAAGCAGCACCTGGACCCGAACGCGAAGCTGTTCCCCGGGCACAGCAGCGACATGGATTTGTCGTCGGTGGGCACGAAAGGGTAGATAGGTTCGCGGCTTGATTCTTGTCTGAATTGAGCTTGCCGAGAGCGTGTTGGATAGTGCTAGACTGCCAACTCGTTGGAGTCTGGAAATGTCGATCTTACGTATCACCTACCTGATTGCATTTTGTTGCTGCCTTTTCGGGGTTTCCCTCGGTCAATCAGCAAGATCGCAGAGTCAGTCGTCCACCCCTGTTGATACCGGATCCACACTCAATCAGGATGAACTGCGCGAGTTGTGGGTTGCCCACCCAGGGCCACTGATTCTCGATGCGCACAACTGGTATCCGTCCGATGTCAGTACGGCTGAGGACGGGACGATCCGGGCGGAAAGCCTGGCCGAAGTCGCCCAGATGTCGTTGCGCCGCCATGTCGTGGTGGGCCGCGCGGATGTTCTGGCGCGGCGGAAAGACGTACCTTCTTTGATGGCAGTCGGGGAAGGGGCCGGACTGTGGGATTTCGTCCGGACTCGGTCGGACGCGTTGTTTAAGGGTCTAAGCTTTCAGCAGCTTTCGGCAGAGGAACACGAATTAATCTTGTCTGTTACTCGGATCAACCCAAGCGTGAATCAGGCCGTTCAAGACCGGAAGGATGTTCCTCTCTTCATCAAGGCCAGGATTACCATTCTTGATCAAGGAGAAGATCGAACAATCTTTACGATTCCGGAGAAAGACAATCGGCAGCCAAGTGTACGACCATCTGGCCAAGCACAGTGGATGACGCCGAAGACCACCACTGAGGAGCTTCCAAAGTCACTGGATTTCGGCGAAGGTCGGTTGTTGCCCGTTCAGCAAGTCATCGCAATACTCTCTGGAATGGGATACACGTGCCGCTACGATGCGCGGCTCGGAGAACCCAAAGTCTTCTTGAAAGGCAAGTTCACGACTACAGAAATCTTGGAAGGAATGCGCGAAGTTCTCGATACGATACCGTTCTTCGTTCAGGACCGCCGCACGATTGTCAAGGATGCCGCGAAAACCTATCGGGAATTGGTCATCAAGGGCTTGATGGAAGAGGGCTTCCCGCAAGAACTTGCGGAGCGAATTGGCGACGATGGCAGGGCGAAGTTCACGCGGGCAGAACTTATGAACGTTCCCATCATTGCGAGGCGATTGGGCCCCGTTTGGCGGGATCTTACAGTGGAAGAGAGCCTGACGGGAACTCTCATGCTGTACGCCGACTGTGGAGAGGATTGGGTTACTCCGATGCCAGGAGGGCAAATGTGGTCCGGGCATACAGGCAAATTGATGCGAATCATTAGACCTGGCTAAACCCGAGGATCTCTCACGGGCGACCCCAAGAATTCACAATCCACCAGCTCGCTTGGTCGTGCGGCATAAAGTTGGGGTGGGTCAGCACGTTCCACGCCGGGACGTAACCGAGCGATCCATCCCCGTACTGCCGAATCCGCTGGATCACCGTCTCCACGTGCGCCTTGGCGCGCCGCGCCCGCTCGATGTCGGCCAGGCTCCCGCCAATGCGCTCGTGCGTCCGCTTCGCCGTCCGCTCCAGCGTCTCAAACAGATACCGCGTGGGGGCCAGGGCGCTCACCGTCCGCTCGGTTTGCCCTTCGGCGTAGAGCAACCGTGCCACGTGCGCCATCCGCACAAACTCGATCATGCTGCGGCAGGCCAGGGCCACGCCCTTTTCGGCCTCGTCATCGGTGGCGTGGATCGCCCGCTCGGTTAGCGCCAGCGCCTGGTCGCCCACCGGTCCGCAGATCTCCTCTGCGTGGTGCTGGCTGGCCAGGAACGGGTCGGCATAAAGGAACATCCGCGACTTCAGCTTGTGGCGGTGGCGGCTGTGCCCCCACACCCCACCGAGTTCATTGAGCGCTACCCCCATCAGGTTCGCCCACTCGGAATCGTAAGCCGATAGCAAGCTCCGTGCCCCCTCAGGGTCCTCCATGATCGCGCGCGCCGCCCGCACCGCCGGCAAAAGCGTGTCGTAGCTGCTGAACATGGTGGTCTCCCAGGTGGTCAGGCATACGCCTTCCAGGTTCAGGGCCTGCACGTCGCGGGCCACCTGGCGGATGTTCTCGTCGCTCGGCCCCAGGTGCATCCAGGCCGCATTGTAAACGTGCAGCGCGGGGCAGCCCACCACGCGGTGGCCGTGCGCGCCCAGCCGGGCGGCCGTTTCGGCCACGCCGTTGAAGTACTGCCAGTCGAACAGCACCGTTTCGCGGGGCATGGCGGCCAGGGCGTCGGGGTGCTCCAAAAACATGTCGCCCCACACGGCCGGTGTCCGCCCGGCTTGCACCACCCGCGCGGCAAGCGGCCCGAAGTGTTCGGCGTAGAGCGCGGCCTTGCCGTCGCCGGGGTGGGCGTCCACTCGGGCTTGGCAGGTCGGGCACTTCCCGAGCTGGGCGGTTTCAT
>CALRVA020000179.1:0-4659 GCA_943371495.1 Archangium gephyra
AAGGGCGGTGCGGGTTTGGTCGCCGGTTTTCACGCGGAAGAGGCCACTCGCCACCTTGCCTTTGCTGGTTTCGGCGGTCAAATCGAGCCGGGCAATGCGGGTGAAGTCTTCTTTCTTGAGGGACCAGGCGGCATCTTTCACTTCGCCCAGCGGCTTCACCGCCAAGAGGTTCGAGGTGCCGTCCAGCACGTAAACGCTCGGTTTCTCTCCGGCGGCGACCACTTTGACTTCGCCGCTGGTGCCCTGAATGTTGGTGGCGCGGTCAGTCAGGAAGGTGTCCGACTCGCTCTGCACCCACACCAGGTATTCCGCCTGAGCGGGGAAGGTGAGCTTCACCGAGTCCGGGGCCGCCCAGGCCGTTAGAGCTCCGAGCCACCCAAACAGGAGAACGAATCCAATCCGCACGTTCCCATCATTGTAACTCGTGCCCGGGGCAAAGCATCCGCAACTTCGTGCGCTAAGAAGCCGACGGGGCCGATATGCTCCGCCGCCCAGTCGCCCGCCGCCCCGTGCCAATAGGCGCCCACGGCCGCAGCGTGGGTGGGAGGCAGCTCTTGGGCCAACAAAGTCGCAATCACCCCGGCCAGCACGTCGCCCATGCCGGCACTGGCCATGCCCGGGTTGCCCGTGTTGTTCACGATGATGGGCTCCTGAGGGGAGCGGATAAGGCTGTACGGACCCTTCAAGAGCACCGTGGTTTGATACTGTTCCGAGGCCCGCGTGATGGTGGCAAAGCGGTCGTTTTGCACCTGGGCGATAGATTCTTGAAGCAGGCGGCTCATCTCACCCGGGTGCGGGGTGATGACGGTGGGGCCGGTGGGCAAGGCCACACCTTCGGCAATCAGATTCAGCGCATCGGCGTCGATGCAGGTCGGGTGCTCCCAGTTCTCCCACACGCGTTGGAGGAACTCCCGCACCGGAGCCCGATGAGTGATTCCCGGACCGAACAGCGCGGACTGGAACCGGCGTTGATAACCCAAAATCACGTCGGCGGCCTCGGGGGCAATCACGCCGTCAATCTCCGGCAGCGGGAGGAGGATCGCCTCGGGCACCTGCGCCATCACGGCCTGGCACACGCTGGGCACGCTGGCCACGGTGACCAAGCCGGCCCCCGCCCGGACGGCCGCTTTCGCCGCCAGCACCGCCGACCCCGGCATCCAGTGGCTGCCCGCCACGATGAGAGTGTGGCCGTTGCTGCCCTTGTGGCTGGCCCGGAAACGTTCCGGCAAGAATTGTCCCACCCACTGTTCATTGACCATGAAGGCCTCGGTGGGTTCGCGCAGCACTTCGGCGGGGTAGCCAATGTCAGCCACGGTCCAGAAGCCTGAGTGCTCAATGCCAATGCCCTGGAACAGGCACGGCTTGGGCAAGCCAATGGTTACGGTGCGGAGCGCCCAGATGCTGGCCCCGAGTTCCTCGCCGGTGTCGGTGTGCACCCCGCTCGGCAAGTCCACCGAGACCACCGGCGTGCCACTGCGGTTGACGGCCTCGATGGCCTCGAGAATCGGGCCGTGGACAGGGCCGTTGACGCCGGTGCCCAGCAGCGCGTCAATCACCAGGTCGCGGCAAGGGATGCTTTCTAGTCTCCGCGTCCAGCCTGTGTCGCCCGCGAAATGGGGAGTGACGCCTGCGGCGATGGCCTTCTCAAACTGGAGAGCGCAGAGCGGAGAGAGATCGCCAGGATTCTGAGTAGCGACCAGGCACTCGACGCCGTACCCTCGCTCGTGAGCCAAGCGGGCGACGACAAAGCCATCGCCCCCATTGTTGCCCTTGCCGCACAGCACGGTCAGCGAGCCGCCATCCGGCAAAAGCTCGACCATGGCCTCGAACACGAGCTTGCCGGCACGTTCCATCAGCTGCTCCCCCGGGATCCCGAATTCTTGGGAAGCCCGTTGGTCCATGCGCTGGCATCGTTCAGCGTTCGCGATCCAGGTGGTCATCGTGGCGGTCAACTCGGCAAAGCTTGCCTAGAGAGAGCCTACGAGGCCACGTTTCTATTCGTCAACACGGCTGAAGTAAATGACCGTACAAAGACTGGTCGGCGTGACGAATTCCCCGTAGATTCGCGTGAGCAGGGCGATCACTTCATCTTCGCTCCGCAGCTCGGGATTTTCGCGTTCGATATCGCGGGGGCTTAGATCCGAGACCGGCTTGACCTCCACGCGGTCTAATATCGCGGCGAAAAGCTTCTGGCGTCGGCCAAAGCGCGGACCCACCGTCACCCACACGATCATGCCCGTTTGATACTTGTCCGCCTTGTCCCCGAGTCGGATCGTAGCCGTTTTGCGGTTGCTCAGCAAGAGATCGTCGTATAACTCGGAGTAGAAATTCAGAGCAAACATCAGCGTTGCTCCCATTCTATCCAGTTCTGTCTTATGCCCAGTTGGTTCCAACCCGTTTTTATCAGCCTTGCGATCCTGGCCGGAGGCGTGGCGGGGCTGTATTTCCTGGCGCTCTATCTGGCAGCGCGGTTCAGCGTATATCCCATGCGTGTGCCCCACTGGATTGCGCCGGGAGAACTGGGCATCCCCCAAGAAGCCGTGCTGATTGAAACCACGGACGGCCAGCGACTCCGGGCCTGGTGGTGTGACGGCGACCCGGAGGTGGTCATGGTTTTTGCCCACGGGTACATCATGAATCGTAGCGAGTTCGTGCCTCAGTTGGCCCACTTGCACCCCCGCCCCAGCGCGTTGTTCTTTGATTTTCGGGCGCACGGCGGCAGTAGCGGACGGATGTCCACCATTGGCCCGACGGAGGCCAACGATGTGCGCGCGGCGGTGGCCTATGCCCGGCAACGGTGCCCCGGGGCCAAGTTGGTTTACATGGGCAGTAGCATGGGGGCGGCGGCGGGGCTCTTTGCCCTCAGCGAGCAACCCGAGGCCGTGGATGCCCTCATTCTCGACGGGGTCTACGGGAGCCTGGACGAAGCCGCCGAAGGGTGGTGGGAGTTCATTGGGCGCAACAAGTACGCTAAGTTCCTCAAGCCCAGCCAGTTCTTTGCCCAGCGGATGACGGGCATTCGCCCCTCCGACATTCGCACCGACGGGCCGCTGGCCAAATTGGCCGGCAAGCCCATCCTGTTTTTGCACGGGGAGGCCGACCCGCTGGTGCCCCGCGCGACCCTGGAGAGGCTGGCCGAGATTGCCGGGCCGCAGGCTTCGGTGGTGTGGTTTCCTGATTCCAGCCACGGGCGGGCACGACTGGACCACCCGCAAAGGTATAAGGAAGCGGTCACGACGTTTTTTGATGCCGTCCGGAAAGGTCCTCCTGCCTGCGACGAGTAAGCATCCAACTCCGTCTTGATCTAAGGTGGACGAACAAGGGCGTTCTTCACTCCTGATTACGAGGTAACGCCATGTCCGAAGTTAAGCCCTGGATCCTGCCCCAAGTTGAGCGAATGGCCCTGGAGCGCCCCGGGCGCATCGCCTCGGCGCTGGCTGCCATCTTTGCGCACGATCCGGACCTCCAGATTGAGCTGACCGCGATGGCGGTGCAGGAGGACATGGTGGAACTGAACGAAGCCGCCGTCTACCTCAACATCTCGCCCGATGAACTGGCGCAGCGCGTGGCCGCCCTCAGCGAGCAAGAAGAACTGAGCGACGATATGGCCCGCGTCAAGAAGGACGTGGGCGGCGTGGCCCGGTTGGTTTCCAGTCCGATCGCCATTTGGGAAGTCGTGCGCGAGTATCGCCGGGTGGGCGCCGTGGACCAAGTGCTGGAGAATATGCCCATGCTCTCCGAACTGGATGTCCGTGCCGCCTTGAGCTACGCGGGTCGTAACCCGGACGAGATCGGCCGCGATATCAAGCGGTACGAAGAGCACCTGGAACGGACCCGGGCCGCCTATCCCTTCGCCGACGCGCGCTGAATCCGGGCGCGGCATAATGGCCGTATGAGTGCTTTGCTGACGACGGATTTGCCCGGGCTCCCGGCCCCGTACAAGGGCAAAGTACGCGACGTTTTCGACCTCGGTGACTGCCTGCTGATCGTCGCCACCGACCGCATCAGTGCCTTCGATGTGGTGATGGCGAACGGCATCCCCGACAAGGGCCGCATTCTTAACCAAATGAGCCTCTATTGGTTCGAGCGTTTGGGTGACCGAGTGCCGCACCACGTCATTAGCGGCGACGACCGAGTGATTGCCGAGCGGCTGGGGTTTGATGACCCGATCTTGCACGGCCGGTGCGTTTTGGCGCGCAAGGCACGCCCGCTGCGCATTGAATGCGTGGCCCGGGGCTACATCACGGGGTCGCTCTTCAAGGAGTATCGCACCCAAGGGCCCAACGTCCATCAGTACGACCTCGTCCATGCGCTGAAGGATGGCGACGCCCTGCCTCGCCCGATCTTCACCCCTTCCACCAAGGCGCAAACCGGCCATGACCAGAACATTTCCCGCGCCGAAGCCGTGGCCATTGAAGGCGAGGAGACCGTGGCCCAGGCCGAAGCCTGGACCTTGAGCCTCTATACCGAAGCGGCGGAACACGCGCGCAAGGCCGGGCTTATCCTGGCCGACACCAAGTTCGAATTCGGCCACACCGAAGAGGGGTTGATCTGGATTGACGAAGCGCTTTCGCCCGACAGCAGCCGGTATTGGGATGAGAAGAACTACCACCCCGGGGTGGCCCTGCCGGGGTTCGACAAACAGTACGTGCGCAACTT
>CALRVA020000180.1:0-4587 GCA_943371495.1 Archangium gephyra
GACAACCTGGCGCAGGTGCTGAAGCGCGACCTGGAAGAGTTCAGTGTCCTCGTCACCACCGAGTGCGGCAAGCCCTATAACGAAGGCCGCGCCGACGTGGTGGAATCCCTGCACACCGCACAATACGTGGCGGGCTACGGACGCATGCCGGTCGGCCACGTGCTCAGCAGCGAAATCCCGGCCAAGGATGCCTACATCCTGCGCAAGCCCAAGGGCGTGGTGGGCATCATCACGCCGTGGAACTTCCCGGTGGCCATTCCGCTCTGGGGCTCTCTGCCGGCACTCCTCGCGGGCAACACCGTCGTCATCAAGACGAGCGAAGAAACCCCGGTCTGCGGCTGGCGGCTGGCGAAGGCGTTTGAAGACGCTGGTTTCCCCAAGGGTGTTATCAACTTTGTGAGCGGCGACGGTGAAACCACCGGTGACGCTCTGGCCCGCCACGAAGACGTGGACGTGATCCTCTTCACGGGGAGCCGCGCCGTCGGCAAGATGATTCAGCAGAGTGCGGCCGCCGAAGCCCACAAGTTTGTGGCGACGGAACTGGGCGGCAAGAACGCCGTGATCGTGCTGGACGATGCCAACCTCGACATCGCCGTGAATGCGGCCCTGTTGAGCGCCTTCAAGACGGCCGGCCAGCGCTGCGTCTCCTCCGGTCGCATCATCGTGGACCGCAAGATTGAAGGGCAGTTCACGGAGCGCTTCCTCGACCTCGCCAAGCGGGTGCGCGTGGGCGACGGTATGGACCCGTCGGTCTTTATGGGTCCGCTCATCAACCCGGACGGCTTGGCGAAGTGGCAACACCACAACGCCAAAGCCAAGGAAGAAGGCGGCGAGATTCTGCTGGACGGCCAAGTGCTGACCGGCCCGGACCACGTAAATGGTAACTTCGCTTCGCCGTTCCTCTACCGCTTTGCGCAGTATAAGGAGAACTCATTCTGCCTCCGCCAAGAAGCCTTTAGCCCGCACTGCGCCATCATCGGCGTGGACGGCCTGGAAGAAGCGGTGCGCGTCTACAACGACACTGAATACGGCCTGAGCATGGCGGTGATCACGGAAGACTTCCGCAAGTGGCGCTACGTGCGAGATCATGCCGACTACGGCCTGGGCTACGTGAACCTGCCGAGCATCGGGGCGGAAGTGCACCTGCCCTTCGGCGGCGTCAAGGGCAGTGGTAATGGGAACCCGGCCGCTGAAACGGCCTTGGAATATCTGACCCACCGAGTGGCCTTCACCGTCAATCACGCGGAAGAGATCGTGATGGCGCAGGGCCTCGGCACCAAGGTCTAACCTTTCGCCTCCGTCAGGCACAACTTGGGCTCATGGATTCACAGTGATCCATGAGCCCTATTGCTGTCACCTGCCCCCCCGGGTTCGCGTCAACGATGTACCGGACTCAGGATTTCCCGAGGCCGGATGAGAAGACAATGAAACTCACCCTCTCGTTTATGCTCGTGCTCGTGTCTGCGGCTTTCATGTTTGGCTGCACCAAGGAAGTCGAACCTCAGGCCAACACGGATACCCAAACCAGCCGTCCGGACGGCTCGGGCACGGACACCACCGACGCCAAGGAATAACCGAGACCTACGCTCGTCCCTATGCCGAACCTTGGGTCCACCGTACTATTTCGGGCAGAACTCAAGGTTCGGTGTGACTTTTTGCAACGGCAGAACGTCTTTGCGAACATCCGGGCCTTGCGGTTCGGTTGGAGTACATCATGAAGATCCTCAATCTGGCCCTGATCGCGATCTTGGCCGCCACGTTCGTTTTCGGCTGCTCGCAAGGCGAAGCTGCCCCCGAAGCTGCTGGTGCCACTGCTGGTGCTGAGCGCCCGGCTGGCGACGGCCCGGACGCTGTGCAAGCCGTCGAGTAAGCCTCAGGGAATCTCGTCAACTCGGAGCGCAGTTCGGAGCCGTTCTTGGACGATTGTCATCGTCAAGTCGGCTCGGGTGCGCTCCAAAACGGCTCGTAGCGCATCTGTCGCTCGCCGTAATCCACCCGTGAGACCATCCGGGTAATCCAGTGTGATCAGCTCGTCGTAGACCAGCTCCATCGCGCGCATCAGCCGCTCGGCTTCGGCGTATTCGTCCGCTCGCAGTTTGTCCAGCACCGTTCGGCGTAGCTCGCTCGCGGCTTCGGCCATCCCGTGGGCGTAGGTGTGGGCTTCCACATCCAGCGCCTGCGCTGAAGGGTATTCCGTGCCCTGGATCATGGCCAGGAGCAGCACCGCCTCCACCATCTCCTTCTCTGCGTCTTGCAGATAGCCGGCATAGAGCATCCGGGGCGTGGACTGCATGGCCCGGCGCAGCTTCTGGGCACTGGCTTGGGCTTCGGCGATCAGGCTTTGCGCCCGGTCAATTTCGCCCCGGTGGCACGCCCGGATGGCCTTCGAGCTCGCCTGGATAATCAGGCGCGTGCCGGCCAAGGCGGCTTCCCTTTGCTCGTGCTCGGCGTCCAAACGGGCCCGGAGGTCATCCCAGATGGGGTTCAAAACTTGCCCTCCTTGCGCAGACTAACGTAGCGGCCTTTGCCCACGATGATGTGGTCCAGAAGGCGAATCCCGAGGATCTCGCCTACTTCGTTCAGCCGCTTGGTTACGGCGATGTCCTCTGGGCTGGGGGTGGGGTCACCACTCGGGTGGTTGTGCGCCACCACCAGGGCGGCGGCATTCTCGCGCACGGCATCCCGGAACACCTCGCGGGGGCCAATGAGGCTCGCATCGAGGGTGCCGATGTGGACGGTGATGGTGCCCAGAATGTGGTTCTTGGTATCCAGAAGCACGGTGATGACCTTCTCCTGCTTGGCGTCCTCGATGTGCTTGACGGCTTCGTAGGCGTCCTTGTCCCCGGTGATCGTTGAGACTTCGCCGTGCGAGCTCGCGCCCACCCGGCGGCCCAGTTCCAGCGTCGCGAGGAAACGGAGCGATTCGTAAGCGTCCATCCCGGCTCGCTCCTGGAGTTCCGCCGCACTCACGTCCCCCAGTTGCTTCATGCGGTATTGCCGAAGCAGGTGCGCGGCGTGGGGTTCGGTGGCTTCCAAGTCCTGCGGGTCGCGGCAAAGTGCCACCGTGAGAAGGTCAATGGGCGTCCCCGAGGCCACCCCGGCCCGCTGAAGCCGCGACCAACCCGTTCCTTCTCTTACGACCATATCATCACCTGCTCCCGAACGTCGTGACCCATGATCCGGAAATCTTCCAGCGGCGCGGCGTATAGCTCTATCATATCGCCCGTCACGGGGTGCGCAAAGCTCATATACGCGGCGTGAAGCTGAAGCGGCCCTTGATCGAACGGCGGCGGGGCGTAGAGGGGGTCACCGACCACGGGGAAGCCCACCGACGCCAGATGCACGCGAATCTGGTGGGTGCGGCCCGTCTCAAGCTTCACCGCCAGTAACGCGCCCTCGTCCAACCGGACTAGCCGCTTTACGTGAGAAATGGCGGGCTTGCCATCCGGGTGGACCGCCCGGGCCAGCGGACGCTTGGGGTCCTTGGCCAGCGGCGCGTCAATCGTGAATCGCTCGTGCGGAGGCCAGCCCCGGGCAATGGCCAAATACCGTCGCCCAGCCGTGCGCGTCTGGATTTGCTCAGCGAGGTGGGCGTGCGCCCGATCGTTCTTGGCGATGAGAATGAGACCGGTGGTGTCCTTATCCAACCGATGCACCAGCCCCGGCCGGTGCGGGGCCGAGCCCTGCGCCAAGGCGTGCGCCCGGGCCAGCAGGCCGTGCACCAGCGTGGGCCGCTTAGAACCCGGCGAGGGGTGCACGGAGAGCCCGCGCGGCTTGTTCACCACCAGCAGATGATCGTCTTCATAGACCACCTCCAGTTCCATCGGCACGGGGGTCAGATCAGGGGCTTCGCGCTCCGGAATCTCGCCCAATGTCACCACGCTGCCCGCGGCCACCCGCTGAGAGCCCTTGGTGCAGACCTGATCGTTTATCTGCACCTGACCGGCGTCAATGAGTTCGCTTACGCGGCTCCGGCTCACGCCGTCCAGGGCGGTGGCAATCAGCTTGTCCAGCCGCCCGGGTTCGGTAACGTCGAGTCTCAACCGTTTGTGACCAGTTCTTCGAACTCGTTGATGTCTTCGACCAAGACGCCGAGCGACCGCTGCCAGAAGGCTTCGTCCCGGATATCAATCCCGAAGCGTTGCGCCAAAGTCGCCGCATCAAACATCCCCGTGCTAGCCAGCAGATCGTCGTACCGATCGCGGAAGCCGTCCGGGTCTTGAACGTACACGTCGTACAGGCCGAGCGCAAACAACAGCCCGAACATGTACGGGAAGTTGTAGTACGCCCCGTAGCTGTAGTAGTGCGGCTTCACCGCCCACATGTAGGGGTGGCCGCAGCTCAGGCCATCGCCGTAGGTGCTGTCTTGGGCGGCGCGCATGGCGTCGCAGAGTTCGCGCGGGCTGAGGTCGCGCTCGGCCCGGCCTGCGAAGACCGACTCCTCAAACCGGTACCGGCTGGTGATGTCCACCACCACCTGGCAGGCGCCTTGCAGCGAGGCTTCGAGGATGGCCATCTTGGCCGCGCCTTCGGTTTCCTTGAGCGCTGCCCGCTTGATGATCGTCTCGCAGAAGATGCTGGCGGTTT
>CALRVA020000181.1:0-4544 GCA_943371495.1 Archangium gephyra
CACAAAGGTGGAGTCCACGCGGGCATAGCGCAAACCGGCCATGGCGGTGATGAAGCTCAGGGCTTCTTCCAGCGTGACCTTGGTCAGCGAGAGCGTCAGGTTCGTCGGCGAACCGGCGCTGCCGATCTTCGGCGACGTCACGATGTTCACGTCCGCTTGCAGGGCCAGGGCCTTGAGGATTTGCACGACATCCGTGTCCACAAAGTCCAGCGAGACCTGTCGCTGCATGCTGGCGTGGCCACTGCGGGCCGCCACCGTGTTCGATTGCACCACCTGCGCCGGAGTCTGCGCCGGGATCGCCGGAGCTTCCACCGGCGTCACGGGTCGGAGCGGTCGCGTCGGCAAGGGCAAATCGCGCGGCGAGGGAATCGTCCGGGCGGGCTCTTCCTTCTTCTCTTCCACCGGCGGCTTCACGTCAACCGGAGGCTTGGCTTCCGTCGGCTTGCTGTCAGCAGGCTTGGTTTCCGTCGGCTTGGTTTCGGCCGGAGGAGTTTGAACCGGCGGGGTCGTGCCCGTGGCCAGGTCATTCACCATGTGGCTAAAGCTCGTGCGGCCGTCGGCCGTCACATCCCCTTGCGGACCCACACCTTGCGTCGCCGCCGGGGGCGTCACCAGGGCGTTCACAGCGCTTTGCTGCGTGCGGAGCGCGGTCAGGGCGGCCTTGTCGGTGGGCAGGTTGATGCGCACCACATAGGTGCCCTCTTCCTTGTCCACTCGGACCGGCGTTTCGCCATTGTCCAGCTTGATATGCACGCGAACCTTGGCCGGGCGGCTGGTAAACCAACCCCACTCGACAAAGGTCGCGTTGCCTGCAGTCAGCGTCTCACGCTTGGGGTCAATGCCCAGATGGGCATCGAACTCCACGATATACGAAGTCCCACGCAGAACGCGTTGGGTGCGCGGAGTGCCGAGAGCGTCTCCCTTCACATACACCTCTAAGCCCGGGCCAAGCGGCTTGACCTCGACCTGAGTCAGTCGAGCGGAGGCTTGCGCCCACGCTCCCTGTGCAAGAAGCGCCACGGTCGCGCCAGTGATGAGTGTTCTTTTCATTGTCCTTGGCCCTCCAAGGTGAGGGTTTGTTCGCCGTCGCGGGTCTTCACGCGGACCTTGCCGCGCTCGATGCCCACAACTTTGGTGTCTGCGTCAACTTGGCCACCAAGCGGAACAATCCGCTGGTTGCCTTGTGAATCCTTAAAAACGGCCATCGGTCGGTCGCCGGTAATCACGCCGCTGACGGCGTAACTCGGCCCGATGTTGGCGATCGGTCCCCCGCCCGCCGGCAGGCCATTGCCTCCGGTGGGGTCATACGGCGGAATCGAGCCGCCCATGGAAGGCGGTCGGTAACCCGAGCCTCCTCCGGTGGGACGCGGACGAGCCGCACCGCCGGGGTTGCCGCTCGGTCGAGCGGTCGGCGGCGGCACCGTGGGCGGCACCACCTTGTTATCCGGAAGCGGATTGGAGATTCCGGTCGTCGAGAACGGATCACGCGGAGCCAGCGGGCCGCCCAGGACGGCGATCAACGCCTCCTGCTTGGCGCGCTCTTCCTCGGCCTTCTTCTCTTCCGGCGTCAGCTTCTTGCCGTCAGCTTTGTCCTCGTCGGCCGCATACGTTTCCGCTGCGGTCGCCACGGGGGCACTACCCTTCGGCATGAACTGGAAAGCCCCTACCCCGAGTAGCACCACCCCGAGAACGCTGACGACAATGGTTTTCGTCTTGTCGTTTTTCATTGGGTTCCTCCGGGATTGGAGTTGAGGGCCAAGGGCTTCGTGTCAAGCTCATCGCTCTTCTTCGTCCCTTGGTCCAAACTGAACACGTAAGCCTTCAGCCGGATCGTCGTTTCCAACAGACCCTGCGCCTTCGAGGCTTCGTCCTTCTTCGGTGTGAGCGAAATGGTGCGCACCGCCACCACCTTGGGGAAGTCCTTGAGAGAATTCACCATGGCCAGCACGTCGTCGTAGCGACCGACACCAGTGATGTCAATCTCGACTTCGGTGTACGCCTTCTTCTTCTTGCTTTCGGCGGCCGCGTCCTTCTTGTTCTTCGCCGGGAGCGGCACCGGGCGCACGCCCGTCACCGAGATCCGGTTCAGCTTGCCAAGGGCTTCGAGCTCGCTCAGCATCGTCGGCACGTAGGCTTCCGGCGGAACACTCTTCTCCAGGTGGTTTAGGCGCACTTGGTACTCCTCCACCTCGGTTTCGGTCTTCCAGAGCTCGTCTTCCACTTCCTTTTCCGTCGGCACTTCGGCCTGCAGGGTCTGGAAGCGGGCCTCGGCCCCTTGCATCACGTTGAACTGCCAATAGGCGAACAAGCCGCCCAGCAGAACGACGCCAATGGCCACCAGGGCCATGGGCTGGACTGCGCCACGTTTCATGCTTTCTCCTTGGCCTCAGTGGCCTTCTTGGGGGGTTCCGTGCCGGTCAGCTGACCGTTCACTTCAAACTCAATCGCCGTACCGCCTTCCACCACGCGCTCTTGCGTGAATTTCAGCTGCACGTTTTCCACGTCCTCGCTGGCGTCAATCCGAAGGATCATCGCCCCCACCGCGTCTTGCGACACGCTGCGACCGTTGAAGAGCACTTGAATGCCCTTGGTCGGGTCGGACTGGCTGCACTTGAGGTTCGTCAAGGCCACGCCGGTCGGCGTATTGGTGGTGAGGTGCGCCATCAGGCGGCCCCAACGTTCGGTGTCCTTTTGCGCGGCTTCCAGCGTGGTCAATCGGGGTTGCAATTCGGCAATCGCCAACTTGTTCCGCTCCACCGCCGCCATCGCATCCTTCAGCTTTTCGCGTCGGGCTTCAAGCTGAGCGGACTGAATGGTAAAGCGCGCCGACTCGAACATGAAGTAGCCGCTTACGAGCGCCATCATGCCGGCCAGACCGAGCGTGGTCATCACCATCATGCGCGACCGTTGTTCGCGCTGACGCTTCAGAACTCGCTGTTCGTAAATGAGGTTAATCGTAGGCATGGTGTCTTCCCCTTAAGCCGCCCGCACGTGGGGTCGCATCGCCAGGCCGCCCACCACCGCAAGCTCAATGCCCGTGGAATGGTTGTCGGCCGGGGCTTGCACCACTTCGGCGTCGTAAATCCCGTGTCGGTCCACCGTCAGGCCCAACTTGTGCGCCATGTATTCGGCCAGACCCGGCAGGTTCGCCCCGCCCCCGGCCAGCAGCACCCGGGTGACCGGGGTCGGCGTGCCGTGTTCGGTTTGCTGAGATTGGTAATAGTTGAGAGATCGTCGGATTTCTCGGATCAAGTCGTCCAGGTGAGGTTGCAGCACGCGGAGCGGCGGGCTTTCTTGCACCTTTTGTTCGGCAATGAGGGCACGCAGATCGAGTTGCGACTTGCCGAGTTCGGCCTCCGCATCTTCCAGCTTGAAGTGAGACTTCAGCGCATCGGTCAGCAGTTGCCCGCCTTGGTTGATAGAGCGCGTCATGCCAAAGATGCCGCAACTCACCACCGAGACGTTGGTGGTTTGGGCACCCACGTCCACCAGGGCGATGGTTTCCTCGTTGTACGGCCCGACGTTGGTTTCCACCAGCGAGCGGTACATCGCAAAGGCTTCGACGTCCACGATATCCACCTCCAGGCCCGCGATTTGGCAGGCTTTCAGGCGGCTCTCGACGATGTCGCGAGGGGCGGCCACAATCAGCACGTCCATCTGGCCATCGGCGGCTTCGCCCATGATCTCAAACTCGATGAACGAGTCTTCGATGCTGGACGGCACGTACCGGCTGGCTTCAAACTTGATGCTCTTGCGGAGCGTGGATTCGGGCATCTTGGGGATGCGCACGGTGCGCACGATGACCGAAGCGCCGGCGACCCCGACGACCGCATTGGTCGCCGAGATCCGTTGCTCGCGCATCATTTGCCGCACGGCCAGACCGACCGCTTCCGGGTCAATCACCGAACCGTCCTTAATGGAGTCCGGGGGCGTTTGGATGAACGCGGTGCGCGTTACCCGATAGCCGTTACCGGCGCGTTCCATCTGCATGGCCTTGATGCCCTTGGCACCCAGGTCCAGACCAATGTACGATTTCTTTCCGAACGTCTTAAGCGACATGTTGATCCTCGAGGTGGGCTGAGCGGAGTGCCAGCCAGTCGTCCAGGTTCGGCTTGGGGAATCTCCACTTGCCGTCGATCTGGACGCCCGGAATCTCGCCCTCTTCCGCCAGCTTTTGCAGCGTGGGGGCAGAGATGCGGAGATAACTGGCCGCTTCGCGTAGTGTCATCACCGAGTGCTGGCCGGCCAGGATGGATTTCATCAAGTTGGCCATTTGCTCGGGGTTGAGAAACAGTTCGAGCCGAACTACGTTGCCCGTAGCTACCGATGCGTGGAACTCTTCCGGCACAGCGGCGGGTTCCGGCACGGTCAACGAGACCGGCTGATCGTCTTGGACTTCCTTCGGCAGCGGGGCCGGGGGAGTCGGGGCCTTCACGGCCGGCTGAGGCTTACTCGCGGCCGCCGTCGGCTGGCCATGAGTGGCCGCGCGGATGGCATCGGCAAGATTCATGCTGCCTCACCTAAGTAGTCCTCAACGATTTCGT
>CALRVA020000182.1:0-4400 GCA_943371495.1 Archangium gephyra
TCATTTCGATGTTGTTCTGGGTGGCGATGACCATAAACGGGTCGGGCAACGGGCGGGTGACCCCGTCCACGGTCACCTGGCGTTCTTCCATCGCTTCCAAGAGCGCGGATTGTGTCTTCGGCGTGGCACGGTTGACTTCGTCCACCAGCACGACGTTGGCAAACACCGGTCCGGGTTGGAACTCAAATTGGTTCGTGGTGCGGTTCAAAATCGAACCGCCCGTCACGTCGCTCGGCAAGAGGTCTGGCGTGAACTGCACGCGGCGGAACTCCCCGCCCAGCGCCCTCGCCAGGGCCTTGGCCAAGGTCGTCTTGCCGACCCCCGGCACGTCTTCCACCAGCAGGTGACCACCACAAAAAAGGGTCACCACCGCGTCTCGCACGGAATCCGGCTTCCCAACAATCACTCGACTCAATTCGGACTGAAGCGCACCCCCAAGGGTCTTAAGTGCTTCCGCGTCCATCACAGTGCTCCCCACAGCATCTGTCGCTAGCATACGGTTATTTACGCTTTCCGGGCCTAGTTGTAACCGCAATTTTTCATCTAAGTTAAAATTGGTCGTCATGGAGTCTCAGCAAGCGGTTGTCGGTGTCGATTTAGGAGGCACAAATGTCCGTGCCCAGGTCATCCGCTCCGACGGTCGCCCGGGGCTCCTGCGGCCGATTTCGGCCCCCAGCCAGGCTCAAAATGGCCTGGATGCCACCCTCGATGCCGTGGCGCAAGTGGTGAAGGCCGCCATCACTGATGCCGGTGAGCCCGTGCGGGCCGTGGGGCTCGCCATCCCGGGGCATGTGGATAACGAAAGCGGCGATGTCCGCTGGGCACCCAACTTTGGCGAGTTCCGCGACGGGGTTTTCTACTATTGGCAGAACGTGGCCGTGCGCGGCCCCCTGGAACAGCGCCTCGGCCTGCCCGTGGTGATGGGCAACGACGCCAACTGTGCGGCCCTGGGCGAATACCAATTTGGCAGCGGTGAAGGGAAGGCCAAGTGTCTGCTCATGTTCACGCTGGGCACGGGCGTTGGGGGCGGCGTGGTGCTCGGCCCGGGCAGTGTGGATGGCCAGGCCAGCGGGCCTCTGCTCCTGGTGGGCGGCAACAAGGGCGGCGTCGAACTCGGCCATACGCTGATCGCCATGGGAGGGATGCTGTGCAACAGTGGCGCCTATGGTGCCCTGGAAGCCTACGGCCAAGCCGAGGGCCTGACCGTCCGCGCCCAGAACAAGCTCAAGCGCCGTGGCGCTTCCATCATGAATGACTGGGTGAAGGGCGACCTCAGCCTGGTGACCCCCAAGCTGGTGGCCGAAGCCGCCGATGCCGGTGATGCCCTGGCCCGCCGCGTGTGGGATGAATACGGCACTTACCTGGGCGCAGGCGTGGGCAGTCTCATCAATGTGTTTGCGCCGGACGTGGTGGCCATTGGCGGGCAGATCGCCAAGGCTTGGCCTCACTTTGCTCCGGCTCTGACTATGCAGGCCCGCGACATCGCCGTGCCGAGCCTGATGGACGATGTGCGCATTGTTCGGGCGCAACGCTTGCGCTCAGCGGGCATCCTGGGGGCAGCGGCCCTGGCCCGCCAGCTCGCCTAAGCCGTTCACAGAAATCAAAAAACGCCGCGCGGGATTCCTTCCGGGCGGCGTTCCTGTTTGCGAATCGAGCGGGTTTAGCTCAGCAAGCGCATCGGGCTCTCAAGGTAAGCCCGCACGATATTGATGAACTGAGCGCCCACGGCCCCGTCCACCACGCGGTGGTCAAAGGAGGCCGTCATGTTCATGCGCCAGCGCACTTCCACTTCATCGCTTTCCGTCACCACGACCTTCTTACGGGCCGAGGAGATCGCCAGGATCGCAGCGTTCGGGCCGTTGATGATCGCGCCGAAGTTGTCCACGTCCAGCATGCCCATGTTGCTGATGCTGAAAGTGGAACCGCTCATTTCGTTCGGGCTCAGCTTGCCGGCGCGGGCCTTGGTCACCAAGTCCTTGCTGGCAGCCGCAATCTGGCGCAGGGTCAGTTGGTCGGCGTGGTGGATCACCGGCACCAGCAGGCCGTCATCCACGGCGGCGGCAATGCCAATGTTCACGTTGCCTAGCTGCAGAAGATAGTCGCCTTGGTAGGTGCTGTTCACCTGCGGCATCTCGCGCAGGGCCAGGGCGCACGCGCGCACCACGAAGTCGTTGACACTGATGTTGCCGGCTTCTTCTTCCTTCAGGGCTTCCCGCAGCGTGTAGATCTTCTCCATGTCCACTTCCACGGTCACGTAGAAATGGGGCGCCTCCATCTTGCTTTGGTGGGTGCGCTCGGCAATGATTTTGCGCAGGAAGTTCAGCGGCACCTTCACATCTTCGGCGCTCGCCACCATCGGGGCACTCTTGGGAGCGGCCTTGGGCATGGAAGACCCCTGCTGGCCAATGGCCGCCAAGACGTCCTTGTGCACAATGCGACCACCGGGGCCGGAGCCCGTCACCGCGCTCAGGTCCACACCGGCATCGGCGGCCACGCGGCGGGCCAGCGGACTGGCCTTGATGCGATCACCCGATTCGGTGCTGGCAGAGGCGGCCGGGGTGGCCGCGCTGGCGGCGGGAGCTTCGGTGGCTTCCGGGGTGGCTTCCGCCGGGGCTGCCGCCGTGGCTTCGCCGCTGCCCCAGTTGGCCGGTAGGCTTTCGCCGTCCTTCAGGATCGCCGCAATCGGCCGCCCAACGGGCACCGTGTCGCCCGATTGGATCAGGAAGCCGGTGAGTTTGCCTCGCCCCGGGGATTCCAGCTCCAACGTCGCCTTATCAGTTTGAATCGTGCCGATGACCTCGCCGGGTTTCACCGACTCGCCGTCCTTTTTCAGCCATTCGAGGAGAGTGCCCTCCTCCATTCCGTCGCCCATCTTGGGCATGATCACTTCGGTCATGCGCGTCGTCCTTTACGACCTGGAGACCCCGTTGTCACCCGGCGACGAGAGAATACCTGCGAGGCCCCAGGCGCTGACGGACATGGGACTGACACCCGTCCCGGCAACTCGTGCCCGCGCGGCGGGGCATACTGAGCAACATGCTGTTGACGGAGCGCAATGGGGCGCGTTACGCGGTCACTTTGAACCGCCCGGATGTCCGGAATGCCTTTAACGAAGACTTGATTGCCCGCCTCACTGAGGTCTTTCAACAGTTGCCGGAGGGCGTGCGGGTCGTTGTGCTGCGCGGCAATGGCAAGACCTTTAGCGCCGGGGGCGACCTCGACTGGATGCGCCGCGCCTCTGAAGTGAGCGAAGAAGAGAACTACCAAGACTGCCTGCGGCTGGCTGAGCTCTTCCGCGCCATGGCCACGTGCCCGGCCGTCGTTGTATCGCTCGTTCATGGGGCCGCTTTTGGCGGGGGTGCCGGCCTGGTCGCGGCCAGTGATGTTGCGATTGCCGAAGTGGACACCAAGTTCAGCTTCAGCGAAGCCCGCCTCGGGCTGGTGCCCGCCACCATTGGCGCCTACGTGCTGCCCAAGATCGGCGCGGGCCACGCCCGGGCCTTGTTCTGCACGGCCGAAGTCTTTGATGCCCGCGAAGCCCACCGCATCGGGCTGGTGCACAAGCTGGCCGAATCCGGCGAACTGGACTTTGTGGCCGAAAGCGTTATTCAGAACATCCTGAAGAACGGCCCCGAAGCCGTCCACGCCTGCAAGATGATGGTGTCCGACGGCCCGCTGACCGCCGAAGCCGCCGCCCGCCTGCTGGCGCAACGCCGCGTGAGTGACGAAGGGCGCGAAGGCATCTCCGCCTTCCTCAACAAGCGCAGCGCAACCTTTGTGGAAGAGGGCCCCAAGGAGTGATCCGCAAGATTCTCATCGCCAATCGCGGCGAAATCGCCATCCGCATCATCCGCGCCGCCCGTGAAATGGGCATCCGCACGGTGGCGGTGTATAGCGAAGCGGATGAATCGGCCCTGCACGTGCAATGGGCGGACGAAGCGGTGTACGTCGGCGGCCCTGAGCCCCGCGAGAGCTACCTCCGCTCCGAAGCGATCTTAGAAGCCGCCAAGGCCACCGGCGCCGACGCCATCCACCCGGGTTACGGCTTCCTGAGCGAGCGCGCGGAATTCGCCGAAGCCGTCGAGGCGGCCGGTCTCATCTTCATTGGCCCCCCTGCTGCCGCCATGCGTAGCCTGGGCGCTAAGATCGACGCCAAGCGCCTGGCCGTGGAGAACGGCGTGCCGATCGCGCCCGGTTTCTTCGAACCAGGAGCTTCCGACGAGCGCATCCTGCAGGCTGCCCGCGAAATGGGCCTGCCCGTGATGCTGAAGGCCTCCGCCGGCGGTGGCGGACGCGGCATGCGCGCCGTTTTCACCGACGACGAACTGGAAAGCGCACTTCGCCTGGCCCGCGAGGAAGCCCGTCAAGCCTTTGACGACGACGACATGATGGTGGAGCGG
>CALRVA020000183.1:0-4170 GCA_943371495.1 Archangium gephyra
CTGATGACCTAAGTCACCCAGAATGGTTGGCAAGAGTTTGCGCGCGCTGGCCTGAGCCTTCTGCGCCTCTACTCGGGCTAAGTTGGATACCATGGTTCCGATGACTTCATAGTCAGTTTGATCATCGAAATCTCGGTCATTGCGAGGCATATCCGTGTTAGCTACGATTGATCTACCCCTGGTAGTAGGTGGCTTCTCCCCCAAAGATGTTGTCGTAGTCTTGGGGTCTGGCGGACTGTATGGCTTGGGAAGTTGATCGGACTTTTCTCTGGGCTTCGTCGGAAGGCTCCGGGCGCCGCCAGCTTGGGAGCCGATGAAACTGAATGCTAGTCGTGGATTTAGCGAAGCTGGCAATCCCGGTCCGAATCCAGCACGCATATCCTTCGGTAGTGACTCTGCATTTGCAAGTGCGGAAACCAGATCCTCAGGAACTTCCCCAACCAATACGCTCCCGTTGAACTCCCACTTCACCTGATCCATCATTGCAGCCGACAATCGAAGGTCAATGATCCGATGAGTTGCCGTGCTTACCAGAACTTCGGTTTCCGTTGGAAGCTCAAGCTTAATCCACCGCTGAGCATAGTCTGGTTTGTCCTTGTCTTCCTTGTACTCCTGTTCAGCTTCAGCATATTTGGTTTCAACCCAAAGTGGTGGAACAACCAAGTATTGTCTGGGTGCTTCACGCTGGCCGAAGGCTAGCCCAGGCAAAGCCAGGGCTAGCATCGTAACAAGGCCTAGACACTTGCATTGAAACGCTCGAAGCCTCTCTGCGTGTTGGCCGAACTCATTAGACAATGATCAAGTCCCCCTTAGAAAGGTTGAATGATGATTCGTGCCTTCCACTGGCTCTTCACGTCTCGGTCGCGACGGTGAGGACCCTCATCCATAGGGGCCGGCGGTGTGCCTACAACTTCAATACCGCGCGGAGGTTGGACCCAATGCCAAGTTTCAAAGCCTCGACTGTGATGGTAGTTGTATTCGAGGTGAATGGCGTAGCCAGAGGGCAACGTCAGGGGGTTTGGTGCCGGACTCGACGTATCGGTTTGGGGATCATACAACTCAACATGATCTGGAATCACCCACTGTACGTTGAAAGGGCTGTCAAACAAGGTTGCAAATGGCGTGGTCCAGGGGCAACCAGCATATGTGGCCCCCCAAACTTTGTTTGGCGAGACATAAGGAACATACGGTCTCATATATGTAACAGGGCTAAGCGGCTGCGAATGACTGTTTTGAAACACATCAATTTCTTCCCAGCCTGCCCAAAACTCGGCAAAATTGGTATTGCGAATCCACCCGTAGCTCTGTTGAGCGAAGGCGGACGGAGTCAAAAGGGCCATAGCGGCCAGAGCGGTCCACTTCAGGTTCATGAGGGCTATATTCTCTCTCTCTCTCTCTCTTTGTCAAGCTCCGGGCAAAAATTGTCCAAATCTTAACAACTGCTAGGTGTAACGAGCGAGACCGCCCGTGGTTACGCCAGCGAAGCCGAGGTCGCCCGGGCCATGTGCGCCTGCGCCGCCTGCACCAAACCCAAAAAGAGGGGGTGCGGTCGGTTGGGGCGGCTCTTGAATTCGGGGTGGGCCTGCGTGGCAATGAAGAACGGGTGCTGCGGCAGCTCGATCATCTCCACCAGCCGGTAATCCGGTGAGACCCCGCTAATCGTCAAGCCCTTCTCCTTCAGCAATTCGCGGTAGTTGTTATTCACCTCGTAGCGGTGGCGGTGCCGCTCCGAAATGCGCGTGGAACCATAAAGCTTATGCGCCAGGGTATTGGCTTCCAGATTGCAGGGGTATTGCCCCAGCCGCATGGTGCCCCCCTTGGCGCTCACGGCGGCCTGGTCGGGCATCACGTCCACCACCGCTTCCTTCGCGGAGGGGTCGAATTCCGAACTCGTGGCCCCTTCGATGCCGCACACATTGCGCGCGTATTCGATCACGGCCATTTGCATGCCCAGGCAAATACCAAGGAACGGAATCCCGGTCTCGCGGACGAACTTGAGGGCGGCAATCTTGCCCTCAATTCCCCGCCCGCCAAATCCGGGGGCAATCACCACGCCGTCCACGTCGGCCAGCAGCTGCGCAGGCTCGGCGGTATTTTCAAATTGGTCACTTTCAATCCACCGGATTTGGACATCGGTGCTGTTTTCGGCGCCCGCGTGCACAAGGGCCTCGGCGATGCTCTTGTAGGCGTCCCCGTTGGCGGTGTATTTGCCCACGATGGCCACTGTGCATGCCGATTTGGGGTGGATCATGCGGTCCACAATCTGGCGCCACTCGGCGTCTTCGGGGGGTTTGGCTTCCAGGCCCAGCCGCTCGGTGACGAGGTGCCCAAAGCCCGAATCTTCGTACATCAGGGGCACTTCGTAAATGCTGCGGGCGTTGCGGCTTTCCACCACCGCTTCCATCGGTACGTCGCAGAAGTTGCTGATTTTCTCGCGCACGTCGTCCGGCATCGGCACATCCGTGCGGCAGATCAGCACGTCCGGGGCGATCCCGATCTGGCGGAGCGTGTTGACGCTGTGCTGGGTGGGCTTGGTCTTGATTTCGCCCCACGGCCCCACTTGCGGCACCAGCGTGACATGCATGAAGAGTGTGTTCTCGCGGCCTTCTTCCTTGCGGAGTTGGCGGATAGCCTCCATGAAGGGGAGCGATTCGATGTCCCCCACAGTGCCGCCAATCTCGGCCAGCACCACGTCGGCGCCGGTATCGGCGGCCACCTGGCGGATGAGGCGCTTGATTTCGTTGGTGACGTGCGGGATGACCTGGACGGTCGCGCCGAGGTAATCCCCGCGCCGCTCGGCTTCAATGACGTTGCGATAAACCTTACCGGTGGTGATGCTGGAGAGGGTGGAGCATTCCACGTCCAGGAAGCGCTCATAGTGGCCGAGGTCGAGGTCGGTTTCGGCGCCGTCTTCGGTGACGAAGACTTCCCCGTGCTGGAAGGGGTTCATGGTGCCCGCGTCCACGTTGATGTAGGGGTCCAGCTTGACGGGCGCGACGCGATAGCCTCGGTGGCGGAGCAGCCGGCCCACACTGGCGCTGGCGATGCCCTTGCCGATTGAACTCACAACCCCACCGGTTACAAAAACGTACTTGGCCATCGGATGCTCCGGGCCGAGTCTCGGCCCATCAGATATTACCGCCGTTGGGGTCGGGGTGCACGGGGGGACGCGGCAACCTGCCCGGGTCCCCCGCAGAGCATCAGGAACTTACTCCATCCCGTTCGGCATCCAGCGGGGCAAGTTGGCCACCTGCGCCTCAGCTTCCGGCGTGATGGGCATGTGCCAGGCTTCGAAGAACGGCCCCAGGTTCCGCCCGACGGCGCGGCTCATGCGGATCATCCACTGGTCGCGGCGATCCTGTTGGCTGCGCGGACGCTCGTTCTGCGGCAGGGCGTCGTACTCGCGGAACACCTTCTTGTAAGGCTCCCAGCCAAAGGCGTTCTGCATCTGCGCGTACATCACCAGCGCCAAAAAGGCATCGCCCTTCCACTTGTCGTGGCTCGGGTTATTGGCTTTGAACTCCTTCCACCGTTTGAGGTTGCTGGCCTCATCAAACGCCCGGTCAGCCGGGCGGGCCTTGTTCAACTTGTCGTAGACGTAGAGGGTGAACAGGTTCACGGTGACCTCGCCGGTGCCCTCGAACGTCCACATGTCGTCCTGGTGGTTGTGGCCGATCTCGTGGTAGTGGCCCCAACTGCCTTCCTTCATCAGGGCCGCTGCGTTCACCACCATGTCGGCCACATCCAGGTGGGTCATGATCGGATATCCGGCGTGCATGTAGCCCGCACTGATCTGGGTATCGGCGACGAAGCGCTCCTTGCGGGCACGGGGGTGCGCCCAGCCCACCAAGTCGGCGCAGTGGTCGGCCACTTCGTCCCACAGCTTGGCCACGGCCTCGGGGTTCTCAAGATTCCGAACGGAGGCACTCGGCACCGTGACGATCACGCGGTCACCCTCAATCTCGGCCCAGGGGCCGGGGGCGGTGCGGTTCTGCTTCCACTCGTTGGCGGTGGTGACCCCGCGCTTGAAATGCGGGGCTTCGTGTGCGCCCCGAATGGTCACCCGCACGGCACTGGTGGGGGCTTGGTCACGCACCAAGTAGATCAGGCCGCCAAAGGCGCTGGCCACGGTGGTTCGTTCGCCGGTCACCGGCCACTCGGCGTCGATCT
>CALRVA020000184.1:0-4126 GCA_943371495.1 Archangium gephyra
CTTTGGGCAATCGCTTGCTCAAAAATGGCGGGGTTGCTGGTCACGCCCAGCACGCCTTCGTCGCGCATGCGCGCCAGGGTGCCGTCGTGAATCATGTCGCGGCGGATGTAGTCCAGCCAGGGGCTTTGGCCAAGCGTGGCCATCTTCTGCAGAGGGTTCATAGTCAATTCTTTTGGTAGTCGGTTTCAATTTGGCGCACTTTGTTTAACCGGCGGATAAATCGCTCATCTTCCACAAACTGCGCTCCTAAAAAGGCGTGCATCAAGTCGCGCGCGACTTCGATGCCCAGGGTTCGCGCCCCCATCACTAGTACGTTCATGGCGTCGTGCTCCACGCCTTGGCGGGCAGCGTAGGCGTTCTCCACGTTGGCCGCCAGAGCGCCCGGCACCTTATTGGCCGCGATGCTGGCCCCAATGCCACTGCCGCACAGCACAATGCCGCGATCCGCCCGGCCTTGGGCGACGGCTTCGGCCACCGCGCGCGCCGAATCGGGATAGTCCACCGAGGCGTCGCTGTGGGTGCCCACATCTTCCACCTCATGGCCCATCGCCGCCAGCTCTTGGCGGAGAATCTCCTTGTAGCCAAAACCGGCATGGTCCGCGCCGATGACGATTCGCATGAAAGGCTAGTTTATCCAGGGGCATGGCCGACTTCAGGGGTATGGGTACTCTCCCGCCTATGGGCCACGGCCTCTCTGGTGGTTTTCTTGAGTACCCGATTCGGGGGGATCGTTTTGCGCATCGCGTGGCGGTCCAGGAGCATGTGGCTTCCTTCACGTCGCCCTTCCAAACGATTGACCTGGTGCGCAGCGACGCTTTCGGGCAAATGCTGCTGCTGGACGGCCACATTCAGCTCACCGAACTCGACGAGGGCCTCTACCACGCCGGGCTCGTCAATGTGCCGCTGGCAAACCTGGCGGCTCCCCGTCGGGCGCTGGTGATTGGCGGCGGAGATGGCGGCGCCATCCGCCAACTGATGACCGACATCGCCCTGGAGCAGGTGGATATGGTGGAGATTGATGAAGGCGTGATCAACGTCACCAAGGAGAACTGGCCTGCCCTGGCCGGGAACGCCTGGGACGACCCCCGACTGCACCTCACCATCGGCGACGCCTTCCCTTACGTCAAGGAAACGCAAAACCAGTACGACCTCATCGTGGTGGACAGCACCGACACCTACGAGGACGAGGAAGGCGAACTGAGCGAGGCCTTGTTCACCGCCGCTTTCTATCGGGATTTGGCGCGGATTCTCAACCCCGGCGGGTTGGTGGTCACGCAATCCGACAACGCCCTATTCTGCCCCTATGGCCGCGAGAACACGATAGCTCAGCTTGGCGAAGTCTTCCCCGTGGTGCAGACCTACCACCTCGCCATTCCTTCGTTCGGTGGCCCCAGCGCCTATGTGGTGGCCAGCCACGGGGTGCGCCTGGCTTCGCGGGTAGAAGATGTCCGTCGCCCCGACCAACTGGCGCAGGCGGGCATTGCCCCGGCCATTTACGACGCGGCGTTCGCCGAGTTGCCCTATCGCCAACTGGCCGGCAACGTGCAGGTGCCGACCGCATGACCCGGCGCGCCATCTATGCGGGCTCCTTCGACCCGCCCACCCTCGGCCACCTGGATCTCATCCAGCGATCAAGTGAACTATTCGATCAGCTCATTGTGGCGGTGGGGATCAACACGTCCAAGTCGCCGTTTCTCTCCCTGGACGAGCGGATTTCACTGCTCACAGAAATGGCAGAACCCTATACAAATGTGACCATTGCCGCCTTCGATGGGCTTTTGGTCCACTTTGCGCGCCAGCAGGACTGCCGGATTTTGGTGCGGGGTCTACGCGCCGTCACCGACTTCGATTACGAGTTCCGGGTGGCGCTGGCCAACCGGAAGCTCGCCCCGGAGATCGAAACCACGTTCCTGCTTGCCCGTGAGGAGTATTCATTCCTGGCCAGCAGCGTGGTGCGCGAGGTCGCGACCCTGGGCGGAGACGTCTCCCTTTTTGTCCCGCCGAGCGTTCGGAATAGCATTCAGGCCCGTTTCCCGGCAAAAAGAGCGACGGAATGACCTTCCCCAACGTGTTACACTTAGAGGAACCGTTTAGGTGATCCATGGCTTATCGTATTGATCCCGCAACGGATGTCTTGGCTCTGATTGAAAGTCTGAACCAAGAGATTCTGAGTGTGAAGCATCTGGGACCGGTCGCGTTTGGCTTCCGGCCCGATCACTTCTCCATGAGTTTGCAGCAAATCCGGACGTGCCTTCCGCGCGAAGTCCGAGAACAAGCCAGCATGGCCCGCGAACGCGAGCGCATCATCACCGATGCCCAAGCCGAGTCGGACGCCCTGCTGGATTTTGCCCGCAAGGAAGCCTCGCGCCTGGTGGAAGAAGCCACGGCCGACGCCGAACGCCTGCGCCAAACAGCTCAACTGGAACGCGACCAGATGCTGGCCCAGAGCGAAATTCTGAAGATTGCCAAGGCCCAAGTGGCCGAGATGAAGCAAGACGCCGAGCGCGAAGCCAAAGAAATGCGGCGCGGCGCGGACCGTTACGCTTTCGACACCCTGCACAACCTCGAAGACGTGGTGGCCAAGGTGCTCCAAACCATCGAGCGCGGCAAGAACAGCATCGAAACCGAAGAAGTCCCCCGCGAACGAGTCCGCCTCGGCTAGCCTCCCTTCCCTCTCGTGAACGTCAGTCCCTCCGACTTCCTCGCCGTATTCCTCGGTGCGGGCATCGGGGGGACGCTTCGTTTTGCCCTGGGCCTCGGCGCGCGGTCGGCGGGCTGGCCCCTCGGCGCGGGCACCTTGCTCATCAACCTGCTAGGCTCCTTTCTCATCGGGGTGGCGGCGGCGCTGCTCAGTCAGCGTTCCCCCATGGCGTCTGCGTTCTTCATCACCGGGCTACTGGGCGGGTTCACCACCTTCTCGGCCCTGAGCTTTGAGATCGTGGCCCTGGCCACCAGTGGCCGCGTGGGGCAGGCCGTCACGTGGGCGCTGCTCAGCCTCGCGGGCGGGCCGCTTTTGGCCGCTTTGGGGTACCGCGTTACCTCGGGCCAGTGGGTTCTGCCTGCGGCTGGGTAAAACCACAAGCGGAATGCAGCGTCCCATCGTCATTGTTGGCGCCGGCCTCGCGGGCCTGGTTTGTGCGCGTCACCTCTTTCGACGCGGCCATGAGGTCCTGATTGTGGAAGCCGGGGATCGGCCCGGGGGACGCCTCCGCACCGACAAGGTGGACGGATTTACGCTGGACCAAGGGTTCCAGGTGTATCTCAACGAGTACCCCCACACCGAAGCCGAACTGAACGAGGGAGCCCTGGGCCTGCGCGCCTTTGAACCCGGCTGCCTGGTGCGCTGGGACAACACCGACCACGAAGTGAACCGTGACGCCGTGCTGGCCATGGCGCTGAGCACCTACCTCTCCAACCTCGACAAGATTCGGCTGCTGACCATGAGCCGCGAGCTGGCCGAGATGGACGTGGACGACCTTCTGGCGATGGAAGACGACTCCGCCGAACACGCCCTGCGCGTGCGGGGCTTCAGCGACCGCGTGATTGACCGCTTCTTCCGCCCGTTCTTCGGCGGGGTGTTCCTGGATCGCTCGCTCCAGGTGAGCTGGCGGCAGTTCGCCTTCATCTGGCGCACGATGAACGCCGGGGATGTGAGCATCCCGCAGGCGGGCATGGAAGCCATTCCGCAACAGATTGCCGCTGATTTGCCGGCGCGGTCGTTCCGCTTTGGGGCTCGCGTCAGCGACCTCGTCCGCGACGGGGGCCGGGTGACGGGTGTACGCCTGGTCAATGGCGAAGTCATTGACGCGGAAATGGTGGTGGTGGCGACCGATGCCCGAGCGGCCAAGTCGCTCACCGGCATCGCCAGCATCCCGAATGAGTTCCTCGGTAGCACGACGATCTACTACGCCGCCCCTGAGCGCCCGGTGGACGACCCGGTTTTGGTCGTCAACGGCAACCGGCCGGTGCGCCTCAACCACTTTGTCTGCCTCAGCCGCATTGCCCCCAGCCGGGGCAACGGGTCCGAGCACCTGATTTCGGCCACCGTGCTCGGCGTGCCGGACCTCTCCGACGATAGCCTGGCGCACACCGTACGCTACGAAATCCAAAGCTGGTATCCGAAGAC
>CALRVA020000185.1:0-4032 GCA_943371495.1 Archangium gephyra
AGAAGCGCGAAGGGAAGGACTAACCCTTCCATCGCCTCAAAGACAGAAAAACCCCTGCGGAGTTCTCTCCTCAGGGGTTTCACTTTGCTCAGAACTCTAAGGGATCAGCCGAGGCGTTCGGTGAGGCTGCCCAGCAGGTCGTCGTGCCCGACATAGAAGTGTTGCGTCAGCCGGCCGGGCTTCAGCCAGATCAAGGCCGAGGGAACGCCGTGCCACACCATGCCTGCCACGAGCTGGCCCTCTTCGGGCGTCAAGGGTTCGCCATCTCGACGGACAATGTAGAGGTGGAGTAGATCTTCCTCACCTTCCAGCTGATAGCGAAACTCGCCCACCGTGCCGCCGTAGGGGTTCGGCTCAATCCCCACCGTCACCAGGGCCGCCTCGCCGGGTTGGCTCAGCCCCGCATCATAGGGAGGCAGAAAAATGGTCTTCCCGGCCCGGACCGCATCCACAATGGCCGCCATCACCTCATTACGCTGGGCGAATTCTTCGGAAGTCGGCGAAAGCGGGAGGAGATTCGACATGGCTCGTCAGGCAAGGGTCAAAGGAAAAGGCTGGCGGAGCGGGTGGGATTCGAACCCACGAAGAGTTGCCCCTTACACGATTTCCAATCGTGCTCCTTCGACCACTCGGACACCACTCCGCGCAATCTTTATTATGGCAAACCGGTTCGCAATCTGCTCGTAGAATGGGGCGTGCGGAACAACCAGCACCTTCCGCAGCGCGTGTGCCGAACCTGTGGCAGGCCCTTTGCCTGGCGCAAAAAGTGGGCCCGGGTGTGGGATCAGGTTCAATACTGTAGTCAGCGTTGCCGCAACCGTCGGCCCTCTGGGGAGTCGGCTGTCCTGGGTCGTATGGATATTACGGCGCAAGACCAACCATAATAGGCGTTCGCAACGGAGGATTTATCATGGCTAAAGTCTGTCAAGTCAGCGGGAAGCGCGCCAACAACGCTAAGCACATTCGGCACCGGCACTCCGGTCAATGGAAGTTCCGCGCCCCCAAGAAGAATCGCCTTCAACACGCCAACCTGCAAACGGTGACCGTGAAGACCCCGAACGGGAAGGTCCGCCTGACGGTGTGCACCTCCGTTCTCAAGAGCCCCGAATTCGCGAGCATCCTCTGCGGACTGCGCCCGATTCCGAAGGCCTGGCTGAACAAGCCGTCCTACAACGTCTAAAGACATTTCGGACAAGCCATGCGCCCGTGCTGACCAATGGTCAGGGCGGGCGTTTTTTCGTCTCCTGACCGGGCCGTTCCGGGGCGACTTGTCACCAATTTTCACGGGATTGAGAGGTCAATGAACCCTTAGGGCAAAACGGTGCGTCCCTGCTTTTGGAGTAATCGCCTCTCAAGACGTGCGTTTCTCGCGCTTTTTCGGTTAGAATGAGGCGCTTGAGACATTCTGGTGATTTCACCAGAGCGCCTTGGCGTCCGGGGTATCCCGGACAAAGGCTGGAGTGGCTTCGATGAATATGAGTCAATTGGTGATGCGACCGTGGATCGGTCTCGCTGCCTTGGGATTTGGGATGGCACTGGCGGCACCGCCGTCTGTGCAACCTGAACCGGTACCTGATGCCGGCAAGATCCTGAGAGAAAAGCGAGCGCAGATCTTTACGGAGAACCGGGGGCAATGGGATGGTCAGGCAAGGTTCCTGAGCGCCCAACCGGGCATGAATTATTGGGTCACCGGCAACGGGATCGTATTTGACCTTCACCGCTACAACAAAAAGGGTAGCGAAACGGTCAAGTCCGGTCACGTGGTGCAGGTGACATTTGATGGTGCAAACCGCCGGTCATCCACGCAGGGCGTGGAAATGGCCGATCTCCGACAGAGCTTCTACGTCGGCGGCCAAGAAGATTGGGCCGTGGACGTGCGCTCGTTCGGGGAAGCGTATCAGCAGAACATCTACGAGAACGTCCACGCGCGTCACTATCGCACCGAGAACGGTCTGCGATACGACATGATCGTGATGCCCGGCGGAAAGGTCGGCGACATCAAGATGCGCGTTTCGGGTGCGGACGGTGTGTCGCTGGACGACAACGGCAACCTGCGGATCGGGACCAGTCTGGGTGCCATCCAACAGGACGACCTGTACGTTTATCAACCGGTAGGTAACCAAGTGCGCCGGATCCCGGCGGAATTTGTGGTGAACGGCGACGTCATCACGTTCCAGGTCGGCGATTACGACAAGCGCCTGCCCCTCATCATCGACCCGCTGGTTTACGGAACCTACGTGGGCTCCGACGCCATCCCGTTCTTTAGCACGGGTGACGAGCAAATTGACGACCTGACGGCCGACGCCTCGGGCAACGTTTACATGGCGGGTTCCACCTCGTCCATCACGTTCCCGATCATCGCGGGTGCCTATCAGGAATCCCAGCAGGGTGGTCGAGACGCCTACATGCTTCGCCTGCGCGGCGACGCGTACGCTCTGGACTACGCCACCTACTACGGTGGTACGGGCAACGACTTCGCTCTGGGCATTTCCCTCAACAGCGATGCGACGGCCGTCTTCATTGCGGGGATCACAGTCTCGGCGAACCTCCCGGGTGCCAACCTGTTCACCGACGCGAATGACGCCGGTGCCCAGGCCAATACCCGAGCGGGTGCCAACGCCTACTTCATTAGTCGCTTCAATATCGCTTCGAACGGTGCCATCACGGGCGCCTTCTCGCGTTATTACAACCGACCGGGTCAGGCTACGGGTCTGGCTGATTTCAAGGGCTTTAAGGTCTCGGGCGCGGACACGCTCCACCTCGCGGGTCAAGCCGCCAACGCCAACCTCATCGGTGCGGCTAACCCTGGCAACGCCATGACGCCGTTCCTTCCGGGAGCCGGCGGCGGCGATGACGCTTGGGTTGCTGGCTTCGACGAGAACGGCAACGTCACCTACCAATCCATCGTGGGTGGTCCGGGTGATGAAGTCGTGGGCAGCATGGATGTCAATGCGGGTGGTCGCGTGGTCCTCACCGGTGGTGTGGGCTTTGCGGGCACGCAAGATACGTCCACGGCCGCGAACCCGGCCTTCCCGACGACCGCAGGGGTCTTCCCGAACGGTCGCCTCATCCGCAACAGCGACGCGTTCATCGTGACGCTGGACCCGGCTGGTGCCGCGCTCCGTAGTGCGGTGTTCGGTTCGTCCGGTCTGGACGGCGCGCAAGCGGCCGCGTTCGACTCGAACAGCAACATCTACATCACGGGGACCTCGGGCACGCCTGACTTCCCGCGAACCGTGGGTGCGTTCGACCAGAACAGCAGCGCTTCGCAGCAGTTCCTCTCCAAGTTCAATGGCGACCTGAGCGCCATCTCCTACTCGACCTTGCTGAGCACGACGGGCAACGTCGTGGCCACCGAGATTGACGTGGACGCCCGTGGCTATGCCTACGTGGCCGGGACGCTTGGCTTCACCGCCAACCCGCCCGACGCCAACGGCAACCCGACACCGGCAACCCCGGGTTCGATCGCTTACGGTCGCTCTCGCCTCCCCGGCATCGATAACAACTACAACGGAGGCGATGACGCGGTCTTCCCGCCGAACACTCCGGACTGGGCGAACAACGCGGCGGCCTTCCCGGCCTCCACGGATGCCTTCATCATGGTTCTGAACCCGTCGGGTACGGAAGCCGCCTACATCGACAGCCTCGGTGAGAATGGTGACGAATTCGCCACCGCTCTCCACGTGGACACGGTGGGTGCCTGTTGGATTGCCGGTCAAATCATTCCGGTGTTCAATGCCCAAAACGGCCGCAAGAACCCGCACGGGCTCGGCCAGTACATCACCACCAACGCCTTCCGCACTCAGCCGGGCTTTGGTGACCAAGACGCGTGGGCCGTCAAGCTCCGCATCGACCTACCGATCCTCCAAGACATCACGCTTCCGCCTCCGGGCGCGATTGCGGGTGGCCTCGGCGCCAACACCACCGCGACGGTCTCCCTGCGAGATCCGGCACCGGCGGGTGGCGTGACGATCAACGTCACTCTCAGCGACCCCAACGTCGCTTCGTTCACCCCGACCCCGGGCAACACCA
>CALRVA020000186.1:0-4025 GCA_943371495.1 Archangium gephyra
CATGATCACGCTGAAGCCGGCCATGCCGACCCACATCAAAACGAAGAGCGCGGCTTCCGTACCGTAAGCGGTGCTGGAAAGGGCGTCGATTCCGAGGAGCGGAAAACCGGTGGTGGGACCGATTTTTTGTTCGTGGTCTTCGGAGTTGCCGAGTCGTCGGCCGAGAAGGATGTCGCCCAGAGGCATGACCAACGCAAAAGCATACTCAGCCCCCCGGATGGACCCAAAGCCTAACCGGCGGCGGGCCGAGGGAAACCAGGACAAATCGGTAAAGTGAAGCGTATGCTCGACCCGCGCGTCACGCAATTGGCCGAACTCCTGGTGACCCACTCCACGCAACTCACGCCCGATGACCGCGTGCTGATTCACGCCTTTGATGTGCCTGAGGATGCCGTCGCCGAAGTCGTGCGCGTCGCCCAAACCAGCGGGGCGCAAGTGGCCGTGCGACTCGAGAGCGAGGTGGTGCGCCGCCAACTGCTGATGGGCATGACCGAAGCTAACGCCACCACCATTGCCGCCAACGAAGCGGACGAAATGGACCGGATGACGGCCTACATTGCCCTGCGCGGCAGCCACAACGTGAGCGCCCTGGCCGACGTGCCGAGCGACAAGATGACGATTTGGAGCCAGCAGTATGCGGCCCCGGTGGTGTTCCAGCGGCGCGTGCCCAACACCAAGTGGGTGGCCCTGCGCTGGCCGACCGCCAGCATGGCCCAGCAGGCCAACATGAGCACCGCCGCGTGGGAAGAGTTCTACTTCCGGGTGTGCACCATGGATTACAAGCGCATGGAAGTGGCGGCCCGCCCGCTGGTGGAGCTGATGAACCGCACCGACCGTGTGCGCCTGGTGGGGCCGGGCACCGATATCGAGTTCAGCATCAAGGGCATTGGCGCGGTGAGCTGCCACGGGCGGCGCAACATCCCCGACGGCGAGTGCTTTAGCTGCCCGGTGCGCGAGAGCGTGAACGGCACGGTGCAATACAACACGGTGTCGCTGTATCAGGGCACGGAGTTCAAAAACATCCGGTTTGAAGTGGAGAATGGGCGCATTGTGTATGCGGAGGCGGGCGCGCAGACCGACAAGGTGAACGAGATCCTAGACACCGACGAGGGGGCGCGCTACTTTGGCGAATTTGCACTGGGCTACAACCCGTTTGTGCTGCACCCGATGAAGGACACGCTCTTTGATGAGAAGATCGCGGGGAGCTTCCACTTCACGCCGGGCAATGCGTATACCGGCCCGGGCGGGAACGGGAACCAGAGCGCGATCCACTGGGACATCGTGAATATTCAGCGCGCGGATTACGGCGGCGGGGAAGTCTGGTTCGATGACGTGCTCATCCGCCAGGACGGCATCTTCTTGCTGCCGGAACTGCAGGGGCTCAACCCGGATCAGCTAGGGGCGTAAAGAGGCTTTGGCTTACGACCTCTCCACGCCCCGCATCGGGGTGGACGAAAGCGGCAAAGGCGACTTCTTCGGCCCGCTGGTGATCGCGGCCTGCTACGTCGGCCCGGAACACCTCGCCGAACTCGAAGGCGTCCGCGACAGCAAGCAACTCACCGACCCCCAGGCCCTGCGTCTGGCCGGGATCATCCGGCGCACCTGCCCCCACGCCATGATCACCATCGGCCCCGCCAAATACAACGAACTCTACGCCCGCATCCTCAACCTCAACCGCCTACTGGCCTGGGGCCACGCGCAGGCCATCGAAAACTGCCTCGAAAAGGTCCCCAACTGCGGTCTCGTCATCAGCGACCAGTTCGCCGACCCCAAGGGCCTGCGCAGCAAGCTGAAGGAGCGCGGGCGCGGGGTGGAACTGGTGAGCATGGTGCGCGGGGAGCGCGATATTGCGGTGGCGGCGGCCAGTATCCTGGCCCGCGCCGAGTTCCTGACCCGCCTCAACGCGCTGGGCGAGCGCTTCGCCATGACCCTGCCCAAGGGCGCGGGGCCGCCGGTGGATGCGGCGGGGCGGCGGTTCTTGGCCACCCACGGCGCAGACCAACTGAAGGAAGTCGCCAAGCTCCACTTTAAGACCACCCAAAAAATCGGGGCCGGTCCCCTGCTGTCGTAGCGCCTGTCTTAACGGCTACAATAGGGGCGGAGTCAGGCGGGCGACGGCCTCGGGAAACCGGGGAGGAAAGTCCGGACTGCACAGGGCAGGGTGCCAGGCGCAAGCCTGGGCGGGGCGACCCGACGGACAGGGCCACAGAAAACAAACCGCCTCGGCCGCAAGGCACGGGGTAAGGGTGAAACGGTGAGGTAAGAGCTCACCAGCGGGCGGGGCAACTCGTTCGGCTTGGTAACCCCCATTCGCAGCAAGGCCAAATAGGGAGGGGCTGATCCGGCCCGGTGACCCTCCGGGTAGGCCGCCGAGAGAAATCGTCGTACAAAGACAGAATCCGGCTTATAGCCTGACTCCTTTAGCCCTTCAGTTGGGCTTCGGCGGCGTCCACCGTGTTCATCAGCAGAGAGACCACCGTCATCGGCCCGACGCCCCCCGGCACCGGGGTGATCCAGCTCGCCACCTCGGCGCAGGAGTCGTACTCGCAGTCGCCCACGTCGTGGGTGCGGCCCTCCACCTTGTTGTAGCCCGCATCCACCACCACGGCGCCGGGCTTCAGCCAGTCGCCTTTCACCATTTCGGCGCGGCCCACGGCGGCCACCACAATGTCGTGCTCGCGCACCAGGTCGGCCAGGTTCTGCGTGCGGCTGTGGGCGATGGTGACGGTGGCGTTGGCTTCCAGCAGCATCAGGGCCATCGGCTTGCCCAGAATCACGCTCCGCCCAATCACAATCGCACGCCGGCCCGCGAGTTCAATCTGGTGGTGCTGCAGCAGCCGCATGATGCCGAGTGGGGTGGCGCACCGGAACCCCGGCAGGCCCGCCGTCAGGCGCCCCAGGCTAGCGGGGGTGATGCCGTCGGCGTCCTTGTCCGGCCCCAGGGCCAGCAGGGCGGCGTCTTCATCCAGGTGCTTGGGCAACGGGTGCTGCAAGAGTACGCCGTGCACGTTCGGGTCTTGGCTGAGCTTGGCGATCTGCTCCAGAAGCTCGGCCTGGGTGGTGTGCTCGTTGGCTTCCCAGCTGCCGCTTTCCATGCCCGCCTTCTCGGCCCAGCTGCGCTTCATCCGCACGTAGGCGAGGCTGGCGGGGTCCTGGGCGGCGACGATGGCCTCCAGGCGCGGCACGATGCCCTGAGCCCGGAGCGCGGCGACGCGGGTCTGCAATTCGGCGCGGAACTGCGTACTTAGGGCGCGGCCGTCCAGGATCTGGGCACTCATGCCTTGATAGTTTGGCGGCTCACTCGGGGCGGCCCGTAGTCCGTCGGACGGACTCGTTGCGGCGGAGCACGTCGTTTTCCATCAGCAGGATGGCTGTGTCCAGTTGTCCGGCCAGCGCAGGGTCGGTGGTGGCCAGGATGCGCACGGCCAGCAGGCCCGCGTTGCGCCCGTTGCCGATGGCGACCGTGGCCACAGGCACGCCTTTGGGCATTTGCACAATGCTGAGCAGAGAATCCATGCCCTTGAGCGCGTGACTTTCCACCGGCACGCCGATGACGGGGAGCGGAGTGAGGCTGGCCACCATCCCCGGCAAGTGGGCGGCCCCGCCGGCCCCGGCGATGATGAGGCGCAGGCCCCGGGTGCGGGCGGATTGAGCATATTCGAACATCCGCTTGGGCGTGCGGTGGGCGCTCACGACTTCGAGTTCGTAGGGGATGCCGAACTCTTCCAGCGCCTCGGCGGCGGGCTGCATGGTCGGCAAATCGCTGTCCGACCCCATGATAATGCCGACGAGGGGGGTCGAAGTTGCGTCACCCATAGTTCACAAGATACCGCTCAAAAGGGGCGGGGGCAAGCTAAACTAGAACCATGAGCCAGACGCCGTTCGACCCGAACAAGACCATGGTCGGAGGTCCGGGGAATCCGACGGACCTGAATCGCACCCAGGCGATGACAGCAGGCCCCCTGAGTGCCCCCACCGGCGAGGTGACCACGGCGTTCCAGGTCACGCCCGGAATCAGCATGACG
>CALRVA020000187.1:0-3942 GCA_943371495.1 Archangium gephyra
GGCTACTTCGGCACTCGCGCGGCTTTCGCTGGCTTCGCATTCGGCGCGGGCCGGGGCCAGCACGTCGGCTTCCAGTTGGCGGCGAACCTGCTCCACGCGGGCTTTCTGCACATTGATTTCGGCTTCGGCCTGAGCGACCATCGCCACGACCTTGGCTTGCTCTTCGGCCACCAGGGCCGCGCGACGGGTCATGGCGTCGTTGAGCCGCCGGTCCGCTTCAGCCTTGGCCACCAGCGTCTCCGCACGAATCTGAGACTCCACTTCCTTGAAGCGGTTTTCCGCCGAGCGCACCTTCGAGTCGGCTTGAGCAATGGCTTCCGCGCTCCGGGCCGAAGCAATCAGCTCACTGTTACGGATGCGACCGATGGAGTCGAGATACCGCACATCGTCCGTGATGTTCTGAATCTTGAGCGTATCCACCACCAGGCCGAGGGCTGTGAGGTCTTGCTCGACTTCTTCCACCAGCCGTTCGGCAAAGGTGTTGCGGTCGGCGTTGATCTGCTCCGGCGTGAGCGTGGCAAGCACCCCGCGCAGCGAGCCTTCCAGCGTCGCTTTGCAGATGGCCATGATCTCGCTCTGGCCCTTGCCGAGGAATCGCTCGATCGCATTGTTCAGCACCGGCTCGTGGCCGGCCACCTTCACGTTAGCGACGCCCTGCACGTTCAGCGGCACACCGCCCTTGGCGTAGGCGCCAACGGCGTTGAGTTCGATGATCATGTTGGTCAGGTCCAGGCGGTCCACTTTCTCTAGGAACGGCTTGCGCCAGGTGCTCCCGTCCTTCACCACGCGGTAACCGATGCGGCGGTCGCCCACCCGGCGACTGCCGCCGGAGAAGATCAGAACTTCGTTCGGTCGGCACACCATGTACAGCTGCTTGTAGCTGAGCACAAACAGGAACAAGCCCATCCCGAAGAAGCCCACGGCCAAACCGATGACGGAGGCCAGCGGGTTCCCCGCAGCATTCGCTAACAGCATAAAGTTCATGAGTTCTCCTTGGCTTCCGCCGCGTTGTCGGGGCGGCCACGCAGGGCCGCCGTCACGTCCATGCCGGTGGTGCGTTCCACGGCGGCAAACACGCTATCCAGCATCTGCGGGTAGCTGGCGAGGTAGTTCGGCAACGTGCGCCCATCGCCGCCATCAATGACGGAAAGGCTCTCCACTTGCAGCTTCTGCACGCCTACCGCAGCCGAGCGAAGGAGCTTCTCGATGTCCTCGATCAGCGCGATCTGCGTGGCAGCGCCACCGGCCTCTTGCCAGGCTGCGCCCAGCGTCGCCAGGGATTCCGAGGCCGCCCGACCGCGTTCGCGGATAATGGCGGCTTCGCCCCGGGCCTGGAACTCGGCGGCTTGGCGTTCAGCTTCAGCCGGGAGTACGCGATCGGCCACCAGGCGGATTTCTTCCAGCTGACTTCGAATCTCTTGTAGGCGTTGCTCGGCCACGGCGCGGGCTTCCCGCGCGGCGGCGGTGGTGCGCTCTTCTTCCGCATTCACCTGCGATTCGAACTCGGCTTTCATCTTTCGCAGTTCGTTGCGTAGCCCAATGATCTTGGTGTCCATTTCGGCTGCGGTGACTTCGCCTCGGCCTCGGTTTTCGGCTTCCACCAGTTCGGCGGTCCGGTTCGCGTCCGATTCGGCAATCTCGGCCTCGCGGACGACGTTCGCAATCGCCTTACGTCCAGTGGCATCGAGGTAACCCACGTCGTCGCTTACGTGCAGAATCTTGAGCGTATCGAGGTGCAATCCGAGCTTGCGCAAGTCGGATTCGCTTTCACTCGTCAGGCCATCGGCAAACTTCAATCGGTCCTCGTTCACCTGTTCCGGCGTGAGGTTGGCGATGACGCCTCGCAGGTGCCCTTCCAGGGTTTCTTTGGCCACGCGACGAATGGTGTTGATGTCCTGATCCAAGAAGCGCTCCACCGCATTGCGTAGCACGGCCTGGTCGCTACTCACTTTCACGTTGGCAATCGCGTCGATGTTCATCGCGATGCCGCCGCTCGAGTACGAGTTGCGGACCTGAATCGGCACCTCGAACAAGGTCAATGGCAGACGGCTCACCCGCATGAAGAACGGGATGTAGAGCTTGCGGCCTCCGGTGACAATCTCACTGCCCTTTCGGAATCCCCCCGAGAAAACGAGCGCTTCATTTGGCATACAAATGCGGAAGAATGTCCGCACCAAAAGGAAGAACCCTAACAAGAAAAGGAGAAAGAGAACGGCCCCGCCGATCACTCCTCCCAGACTCTGAATGATGTTCATGGATTTGTAGTTTGCTCGTGGTTAAGACGAAGAGCTGAGCTCGGCTTCCTCCGCCAAAAAGTCATTCAACCGTGTGACTTGCACCCGGTTGCCTTGCACACCGACGATAAGCACCGCTTCTTCCACTTCAATGACCTCATTATCTGTGGATTCCGCGATGTAGTCAATCAATTCTCCCTTGACCGTCACCCGCACTTTACCGGCCTGTCCCGGTCGGGTGGCCACCAGCATGCGGCCTTGCACGCCCAAGAAGTCATCCTCGCCAATGCTTTCGCCCTGCGCGCGGCGCTGCAAGAGGGTCACCAGCACCGCCACCACAAAGCCCGTGATGAACCCGGTGATGAGCGAAGACGTGAGGATCAGCGGCTCCTTCGCCATCTTCGTCAAGGTGAGCGTGGTGCCCATCAGGCCAAAGATGCCGAGGAAGTAGAGCCAGAACCTTAAATTGCCGAACGGCAACCAGGACAGAAAGGCGTCGGCGGCGTTCGGTGCCCCCGGCGCATGGTCGACGTCGAACCCGCCGTCATGCGAACCCAAACCGCCGTGATCGTGCCCATCGCCGTGCGGAGCAAAGGCGGAAAAAAGGATGAGTCCGCCGGCCACAATGCCAGTGACGAGATACAACGGGAGCACTTTGGATTTCCTTCTCCTGACTACGGACATTATGCCCCTGGGTTGCAGCCTTTGCCGTTCTCCCTATTTTGTTTCACTAATTTCTGAAACCTGAAAAAGTTGGAGTTGCGTGCCGTACAATAGAGGTGTAGTGGCCGCGCCCGTACAAGATCCCCAACTTCCTCCTTCTGGCCCTGAGCGAGCCGCTTTGGTGCAAGAGGTTTTTGGGCGTGTGGCTCCCAGTTACGACAAGGTCAACCACTGGATGAGCCTGGGCCAGCACCAAAAGTGGCGCACTAAGGCCGCCTCGGAACTGCAACTGAAGCCCGGTGACCGCGTACTGGACGTGTGCTGCGGCACCGGTGATTTCCTGGCGGCGCTGGAGCCTTACGTCGGCCCGACCGGCCAAGTGGTCGGCATAGATTTTGCCCCCGCGATGCTCGAAGGCGCGGCGGCCAAGGGCCACCCCCGCCTCAGCTTGGGCGATGCGACCCGATTGCCGATCCAGAGTCATTCTTTCAACGCTGTCACCATTGGCTGGGGCCTGCGCAATGTGGCCGACCTCGATGGCACCCTGCGCGAACTCGCCCGTATCCTCCGGCCCGGCGGACGCTTGGCCTGCTTGGACATGACCCCCAGCCGCCATCCGTTGCGCCAAGTCTCGGATCGGGTTTTCCATTGGCTCACGCCCCGGCTCGGCCGCCGCGTGGGTATGGAACAGGATTATCAGTACCTCGTCAAAAGCACCGACGCTTTCCTCGATGCCGCAACTCTTTCCGAGCGTCTCCGCGCCGCCGGTTTCGACCAAATCCGTGTGCGCACGTTCATGTTCGGACACATTGCCCTCCATATCGCCCAAAAATCATGACGGCCACCTTTTTCTCTCAACTTCAAGAACGCATCCCCAACGATGTGATGACGTCGCTCATTGACGGCGTCTTGGGGGTGGAGGCCGAGCTGCGCGCGCAGGTGCAAAGCGACATCCGGATGGTGCAGGACATCGGCGAGCACACGCTGGAAGCGGGCGGCAAGCGCCTGCGCCCCGCCCTAGTGATGCTGAGCGCGCAGGCCACCG
>CALRVA020000188.1:0-3892 GCA_943371495.1 Archangium gephyra
CGCATTCAGCTCAATGGCTTGGTAGCCGTCGTTCCACGTGCCGGCTGGAGATTCCCATACCAACTTGCCGTTGATCCACACCTTGGTGGCGTTGTCATAGTGGATGACTAGTCGCGCCTCTGCCGGCACCGAAGTGACCTCAAAGGTGCGCGAGAGATAGATGTCGGCCGTCGTCCACGGAGTGCGGATGAGGTCTTCGAAGCCTTCCTTGCGGCCAAAGGCACCCTTTGCCCGTTCGCCTTTGAACCCGTTGGTCCACTCGTGAGCGGGAGGAGTCGTAAGCATCTCCCACTCGTGGTCGGCGTCCACCGCCGAGCCCACAAGCACACGCCAGTCGTCCATCGCGGGTTGCCAGGCTGTGAGCTCAGCCTTCTCGTAAGCCGCCGGCGCCCCGAAAATCTCGCGGAACAACCTCGCCTCGAACTTGGGCTTGCGGTCGTAGGTGTAGACCCCGTTCTTCTCCTGCTCCACGTCGGTGAGTTGCGTGTAGACAAACCCGAAGTGATTGGGGTTATCCAGCAAAGCCATGGTCAGCCCGCGCAGGCGGGTGAAGTACTCCTCTTGGCTCTTGGGCGGGTTGCCGTAGCCCCAGCCCTCGCCGGTATTCCAGCCGATGCCGCCGTATTCACTGACCATGAACGGAATCCAGTTGCTCTGTCGGCCCAGGTAGCGAGCGGGGAGGTCGTTGGGTTTTGAGTTATGGCCTTGCCACCGCCGCCGGAAGACCACCGGGTCTTGCTCGTAGTCGTGGGCGTCCAGAATGCTCGGGTCGGAGAGACCGTGGCTCCAGCCGCTGGTTTCAATCGCGGGGCGGCCGGGGTCGGCCAGGCGCGTCATCCGGTAGATCGTGCCTTGGAGCGGGATCGCCTCACGTGGCGTTTCGTTGAACGGACACCACCCAATCACGGCCGTCTGGTTACGGTCGCGCTGTATCACCCGCGTCCACTCGTCCACCCACACCCGGTTGAGAGCGGGGTTCTCGTAGTCCGGGCCGTAGCTCGGGTACTCGCCCCAGCACAGGTAGCCCATTTTGGCGGCGTGATAGAGGAAGCGGGGCTCGAACACCTTTTGGTGCAGGCGCGCCCCGTTGAATCCCACGTCTTGCGCCAGCTTGATGTCGTTACGCAGGGCTTCATCACTGGGGGCCGTCCACACCCCGTCGGGGTAGAAGCCTTGGTCCAGCACCAGGCGCTGGAAGACGGGCTCACCGTTCACCAGAATGCGGGGGCCCTGGATGGTCACCGTGCGGAAGCCGATGTAGGAGTTCACCTCGTCCACCACCTGGCCGTCGCGCAAGAGCTGGAGCTGCAGATCGTAAAGGTGCGGGTCCTGCACCGACCACGGGCGGACACTTTGCATCGTGCCCTGGATCATCAGAGGCGATGTGAGCGGATTCGAACTATAAGTTGCCACCCCCGCCTCGTCCTCGACCTTCACACGCAGCATCATGTTGGGCTGGATGAATTCGGGTTCGGCCACGACTTCAAAGAAGCCGTTGGCGTCGGCGCGAATGCGGAAATCACGCAGATAGCTCGAGCCCACGCCCTCCAGCCACACCGTCTGCCAAATGCCCGTGGTGCGGGTGTAGAAGATGCCCTGGCTGCCGCCCTTGCGGGTTTGCTTGCCCAGGGGCTGCAGGCCACCCTCGGCATCGTCGAAGCAGTGAACTTTGATCTCGTTCTCACCGAGGCGAAGCGCGGCCGTGATGTCCGCTGTAATCGGCGTGTTCCCGCCAATGGCCGTGGCCACCAGGGTGCCGTTCACCCACACCCGGGTGCGGAAATCGGCGGCCATGATGTGCAGGCGCTGGCGTGGACTCTTCCACGCGGGCATGGTGAAGGTGCGGCGGTACCACACATTGCGCACGGCCTCGGTTCGCTCCAGGCCGCTCAGCTTGCTTTCGCGGGCGAAGGGGACGATGATCTCGTCGGGGTAGGTGGTCGGCTCGGCGTTGTCGTCCTGGGTTTCCCAAAACTCCCAGGGGCCGTTCAGGTTCAGCCACTCGGCGCGTTCGGCAATCGGGAGCGGGTGTTCGGGGCGGGGGATATCGCGTGCCATGGCCGGAAGCCCAAGCGCCACGAGCAGCAAGACCAGAAGAATGCACTGAAAGCTCCGCGGCATGGATGCGAGTCTACACCCCATAATAGGGCGCATGATGTGGTGGGCAGTTGCCATGGCCATGGCGCAACCGCAAGACGAAACGATTGTCCTGAAGGAAGGCCTTCAGATCACGGTTCCTGGCAATGGCCGGACGCCGGTGGCCGTGGACCCCGTGATCGCGGGGATGATTGACCGGAAGACGCCGAGCGAGGCCACGGGTTGGCGGCGCGTGGAGGCTGCGGCGGATGGCTGGTTCCGAGGCAATGGCTACGTGTTTGCCACGGTTCAGTCCGAGCACGAGGAGATCATGCTGCTGGAGGCCACGGGCACCTCGCAAACCTGGGTGAACGAGGAGCCCCGCGCGGGTGACCCCTATGGCTACGGCTATCTCAGTTTGCCGGTGCAACTCAAGCCCGGGCAAAACGAGTTCTACTTCCAAGTCGGGCGGGGCCAAATGCGCGCGTCGCTCGTTGTTCCGCCGGCCCCCGTAAGCTTCGATACGCGAGATGCGACCCTGCCCGACGTGGTGACGGGGGCCCCCGCCAGCGACGCCTGGGCGGGGGTGGTGATCCGCAACGCCCAGGATGAATGGGGCGAAGGGATTGAAGTCACCGCCGAGCACGGCGGGCAATCTCGCACCACCAAGGTGCCGCACCTGTGGCCGCTGGGTGTGCGCAAGGTGCCCGTGAATGTCCCGCGCCCGAAGGACGCCGACGGCAAGGTGGTGCTGACCCTGCGCCAGGGCGGCGAAGTGCTGCACAAGGCCGAACTGAACCTGCGCGTAGTGAAGCCGGAGGAAGCCCGCCGGGTGACCTTCATCAGCCGGATTGACAAGAGCGTGCAGTACTACGGGTACTTGCCCGCCAGCGACCCCGCCGCCACCAGCGTGATTTTGAGCCCGCACGGGGCGAGCGTAGAAGCTTTGGGGCAGGCGCAAGCCTACGGGGCCAAGACATGGGCGCACGTGGTGGCCCCGACCAACCGCCGACCCTACGGCTTTGACTGGGAAGAGATTGGCCGACTGGACCTGCTGGAAGTGCGCGACTTGGCGCTGGAAATCCCCGGCGTGAACCCGGACGAGGTGTACATAAGCGGCCACTCGATGGGCGGCCACGGGTCTTGGATCAACGGGGCGCTGTTCCCGTTCGAGTTCGCGGGCGTGGGGCCGTGCGCGGGGTGGGCGTCGTTCTTCACCTACGGCGGCGGACGACGTTGGGACGCCACCGACCCGATGGGTGCGCTGCTGAACCGCGTGAGCCAAATCCACGACACGATGCTGTTTAAGGACAACCTCCGCATCAACCCGGTATACGTGCTGCACGGGGATGCCGACGAAACCGTGCCGGTGAGCGAGGCGCGAAACATGCGCAAGGCGCTGGAGGGGCACTCGGCGTTGGGCTTCCACGAGGAAGCCGGCCAGGGGCACTGGTACGACACCGACCCGGCCCCGGGCGCGAACTGCCTGGACCACGCGCCGATGTGGGATTTCTTGCGGGCCAACGCGTTGAACCGACCGGACGACTACACCCTGACGACCATTGACCCCAGCATCAACGGCAACTTCGGGTGGATCACGGTGCACCAGCAGGCCGAGCCGTACCAACCCAGCACCATCACGGTGGCCAAGGGCGAAGCGACGACGGCCAACATCACGCTGATCTCCATGAACGCGGGAGGCCAGATGAACGTGGACGGGCAGGCTTTGACCTCCGGCCATTGGCGACGCGACGAGGCGGGCAAGTGGCAACGACTGGACGAAGTGCCGACGGACGAACGCAGTTCCGTGCGCGGC
>CALRVA020000189.1:0-3813 GCA_943371495.1 Archangium gephyra
TTTGAAGTGTTCCGCAACATGGGACGCCTGGGCGAACTCACGCTCCGCCGCGAAGAATCGAGCTGGGACGGCAGTGAAGAAGAGCGCCCGGACAGCACCCGCGACACGCTGGTCTACCAAACGCAGCTCAACAGCACGACTTCCATCCGCACTGAGCACAGCGAAGCCAAGTTTGAAGACGGCACCCGCGAGACCCTGCGGTCGAACACCATCAACACGCAACTGACGCCGCGCGCCGGCGTCAGCGTGACGGATAGTCACATCGACCGCGACAACTCGCAGCCGGACCAAACCCGCCGCGATTACGGTTTCTGGCTGGACTTCGGCAGCAACATCCGCCTGAATTGGAACTCTGCTCGCAACCTGAACGGGGCAGGCAATGCCACGCGGGATCAGCGTGTCGGCCTCACCGCCGGTCAGTTCTCGGGCATGCAAGTGGGCGGCGACTATCGCCACCAGGGCTGGGATGCCCAGCGTGACCTGCACCAAGGCAATTTCAGTCTCTCCAACGTCAAGCCGATGGATTGGGGCTTCCTCAAGGATGTCCGGTTCAACTTCACGGCCGACACCCACCGCGACCTGGAGCAGTGGAAGAAGGAGAACCGCTCCATGGGCTTCGGGGGACGCTCGGGCAACTTTGGCTTCGGTTTCGACTACCGCAGCCAGATTGACGCCCTGCAACAGCGCGCCATCGACCGCGTGTTCACCGTCAGCACGGATACCACGGGCAAGGCCGCTATCCGCGCCGACATCCACTATAACGTGCGCACCATGCCGGACAACAGCATGGTGATGGTGCGTGATTTCCGCTTTATCGCCGGTGCCGGGCAAACCTGGTCTGTCTCGCATGAGATGAAGACCAACCCGCTCCGCGATGAATCCCGCGCTCTGCTGGGAAGCGTCGCCACCGAGTGGCGCGTGAACCAATGGCGCATTGGCTACAACGGCATGGATGATGCCAAGCTCGGTCTCGTCTTTGATGAAAAGATCAACGACAACACCAAGCAGCTCATCCGCAGCATGGGGATTGACGCGACGCTGTTTGCCAGCTCGCCCAGCCCGCTGCGCCTGGAATACCGGCTGAACCAAGACGAGCGCAACAATAAGCGTCAAACGCGTCACTGGTTCTCGCTGGCCTACGACCAGCGCCCCGGCCCGAACCAGACCTTCGGGATCTCGGTGACCAACCTGAACTGGGAACACGCTCGTCCGCAGTCCTTTGCCCCCAACCAATGGGGTCTGCGGTTCGACTACTCGTTCCGGTTCTGAGCTAGGTTCAAGCGAACCTGGTAAGGGTGCCACCAGTAAGCCTGCTGACGGTAGTTCCGCCTGACATTCCTCACCCTGGTAACCCGGCGGGCAACCGCCCGCGCCAAACAGGGAAAACCATGTCCGGAGCCCACTCTAAAGCATGACGTTCTCGATGATTGCCGCCTTTCTCGCTGTGGTCGCCATGGTTGCCGCCTGGGAATTGACCAAAGACGCTTTGCGACAACCTGAACCCTAACGACAAGACTTCTTTCCCCTCGTCTGGTCCGCTGATTGGCCCGCCCCGCCTGGGGTGGGTCATCGGCATTTTTGGCCCCCTCGAATTCCGGCGAATGCCCGCCAAACCCCCCACCCGCCGGGCCTCCCAAAACTTTTTTTCCTTTTTTTGGGACGAAACTGGGAGCCAAAACTCATATACACGGTTCTACATGAATGACACCTTTTGAACCTAGCAGTTTTGCGGGTGATCTCCCATCTCATGCAACTCATCCCAAATCGGGGGAAAAAGGGGCTTGACAGGTAAGCCCCGTCCCAGTATCATAACAATATCAGCCCGAACACGGAGTCAGGGTTGAAGGCCGGGAGCCGAAAAATTCAGCCGGGGGAGCCGCCATGGAGGGCAGCAAGCCCGGCTTCGAATTTCTAGGAACCCGCCACTCGGAGCGATAAAGGTGGCAACTGCACCCATTTTTGGCCTTGGTCACACTGGCGAAGATTCCGCCAAGGTGGACAGCAAAAATCGCCTCCTGATCATTAAGCCCAAGCGGGACTATCTCTGCCCGCAAGGCTTTACCGATTTCGTTTTTGTCATCGGCGACATGGGGCAGATCATCTGCCACCCCGTAAGCAAATTCAACGAGACTTTCAAGCCACTGCTAGAGCCCGAAATGCACGAGACCGGCAAGATGGATCTCGCGCGCGAAATCCTGGGGACCTCGGTGGCGGGCCGCTTCGATAATGTCGGGCGCTGCGTGCTGCCGCAGTCGCTGTGCAAGCGCGCCAAGATCAACGTCGGCGAGGATGTCATCGTCATTGGCGCTCCGGGCCACATCGAGCTCTGGTCGAAAGCCCAGCGCGAACTCTTTTTCGAAGACACTCAAGGCTACAACGAGAAGTGGCGCACCTTCATTCAGGATGCTCGCGCCCGCATGCGGGAGGGGCGCTGATGACCGCGCCGGCCCCCACGCATGTCCCGGTGATGTTTGATGAAGTGATGGAGGCCCTGCGCCTTCGCCCCGGCATGGTGGCGGTGGATGGCACCCTGGGCCTTGCGGGTCATGCGCGCGAGATCGCGCGCCGCATCGCCCCCGGCGGCAAGCTCATCGCTTTCGATTGGGATGACCGCATGATGGCCATCGCGCGCGAGCGGCTGGCCGAGGTGGAAGGGTGCGACGTGCAGTATGTCCACGATGACTACCGCGCGATCCCCGAGGTTCTGCAAAAGCAAGCCGAACCGGGCGCCGACGCCATTTTCATCGACATGGGCCTCAACAACGCCCAGATAGAGGACGCCGAGTACGGCATCTCCTTCCTCCGCGAAGGCCCGCTGGACATGCGCATGGACAAGCGCCGCGAGACCACGGCCGCCGACTGGCTGAACCACGCGACGGCCAAGGAGATTGAAGACGTGCTCTTCTTGCAAGGAGGCGAACGGTGGGCGCGTCGCATTGCCGCCACCATCGTCGAGCGCCGCAAGACCAAGCCCCTGGCCACCACCACGGACTTGGTGGACTGCGTGATGGCGGCCATCCCGGCCGCCAAGCGCGATCCGCGCATCCACCCGGCGACGCGCACTTTCCAGGGCGTCCGCATTTTCATCAATGATGAGTTAGAGGACCTCGGCGAGTGCGTCACCGCCATCGCTCAGTCGCTACGCCCGGGCGGCACCATGGTGGTGCTGGCCTACCACAGCGGCGAAGACGGTGCGGTGAAGCACGCCTTTCACGCCCTCGCCCGCACCAACGAGTTTTCCGAACCTCACCGCAAGCCGGCCCGGCCCAGCGAGGCCGAAGTGGCCCGCAACCCTAAGGCGCGCAGTGTGCGCCTTCGCACGTTGGTGCGTCAACCGAAATCCAAGAAAAAAGCCCCGGAAGGTGCTGCATGAAAACCACCACGCCCCCTCGACCCCAAGTCAGTTCTCCGCAACCGTCCACCACCAGCGCTCGACCCCGGGCTGTGCGGGTGGCCACTCCGGTCGCCGCCCCGGTGGCAAGGCCGGTGCGAAGCCGTGCCCGGGCGCATTCCAACGCGTGGATCTGGGCGGCCGGGGCGTTCTTCGTGGCCTTTGCCTCCAGCACCCTCACCGCCGAATCGCAGGCCGCCCGCCAGCGGGCCGAAGCCAACCGCATGCGTCATGAACTCGATGCCATCCGCGCCGAGTCCGATTTGCTGACCGACCAGATTCAGATGCGCACCAACACGGCTGCGTGGGATACCTATGCGGCGGGCAACGGCATGCGCTACGTCGGTGCTCCGGAAGAGCCGACAGAACCCGAAGTCACCGCCGCCGCCACCCCGGCCAACGGAGGTGCCCGCCGTGGCTGA
>CALRVA020000190.1:0-3792 GCA_943371495.1 Archangium gephyra
GTGCCCCGGCGGCGGGGAATCAACCGGGAGGGAATGGCGCCCCTGCCATGGCCGCTCCGGAAGGCGAATATCCCACGAAGGGCAAGGCCATCGCCGTCTCCGGGCCGCCGCCCGAAGAAACGGGCTGGGAAGCGCAAACCGTCGTCACTGGTATCCCGAATGGCTGGGGCATGGCGTGGTTGCCGGATGGGCGGCTCCTCGTCACGCAGAAAGGGGGTGGGATCAGCGTGGTGGAGGGTGGCAAACTCAGCGTCAATGCCATCACGGGGGCCCCAACGCCGGCCGCCATCGGGCAGGGCGGCCTGATGGACATCGTGGTTCACCCGGACTTTGCCCAGAACGGCTACGTTTTCTTCACCTACTCGGTGGGCAACGAGGGGGCGAACCGCACGGCATTGGCTCGGGGCACGCTGCGTGGCACGATGGTTTCTGACCTCAAGGTGCTGGCCGAGACGAACATCAATAAGTCCGGGGGGCAGCACTTCGGTTCGCGAGTGGCGATTTTGCCCGACAAGACCCTGCTTTTCAGCATTGGCGACGGGGGGAACCCGCCGAGCGCGTACAACGGCAAGAACATTCGCGACTTCGCGCAAGACCTGAGCACCACCAACGGCAAGGTTCTGCGTATGGACGTGGAAGGCCGAGCGCCGGGAGACAACCCGTTTGTTGGCAAGGCGGGCGCGGACCCGCTGATCTACACCTATGGCCATCGCAACATTCAGGGTCTGGCGGTGGATGCGAAGGGCCGGATTTTTGCCAATGAGCACGGAGCGCGCGGAGGGGATGAACTCAACATCCTGATTCCGGGCGGCAACTACGGCTGGCCGCTCGCTACCTACAGCAACGAATACAGCGGCCCGGCGATCAGCGACAAGCAAGCTTTGCCCGACATGGTGGACCCGATTGTGGCGTGGACCCCGTGCCCGGCCCCCAGTGGGTTGGTGGAATATACGGGTTCCGAGTTCCCCGCCTGGCGGGGCAGCTTGATGAGCGGCGGCCTGGCGGGGCAGGATATCCGGCGCGTGGCGGTGGATGACAAGGGCCGCGTAACGGGGCAAACCAAGCTCAGCATGGGGGTTCGCATCCGCGATGTGCGCATGGGCCCGGATGGCCATCTCTACGCTCTTTCGGATGAAGGGCGAGGGCGGATTTTCAAAATCGTGGCGAAGAAATGAACATTTGAGAGGTCCCTGCGTCCATAACTGACGAGCAGGAGATCTCAAATGAGAACATTCGCAACCGTGTTGGCCGTGTTGGCCGTGAGTTTGACGTTTGCGCAAGGCGCAGGACCGGGGGGCGGCCAGGGCCGTCCGGGCGGCGGACAGGGCCGCATGGGTGCCGGCGCCATGCAAGAGAGTCGCATGACTCTGCTGATGCGTCCCGACGTGCAGCAAGAGCTGAAGATCACGGCGGAACAGCGCCAGCAAATTCAAGCGGCCATGCCGCAGCGTGGCCAGGGTGGTCAGGCGGGCGGTGGCCAGCAAGGTGGTGGCCAAGCCGGAGCAGGGCAAGGTCGCGGTCAAGGCGGTGGCCAGGGCGCTGGTCAAGGTGGGGGAGCCCAAATGGGTGAAATCAACGCCAAGATCAAGGAAGTCCTCACGCCCGAGCAATGGGATCGCCTCACCGGCCTCTACATCCAGCGCGCCGGTAACAGCGCCGTGATGGATCAAGAAATCGCCAAAGCGGTGAACCTGACCGATTCGCAAAAAGCCAGCATCCAGCAAGCGCAGCAAGAGCAGCGCCAAAAGATGATGGAAATGATGCAAGAAGCCCGGCAGAACGGCGGCGACATGGCGGCCATGGCCGAAATGCGCACCAAGATGCAGGCGGAAATGAACGAAACCATTGGTGGCATTCTCACGACCGAGCAAAAGGCGATGCTGCGCGAAATGCGCGGTGAACCGTTCACCTTCCAGGGTGGCGGGGCCGGTCGCGGCGGAGCTGGTGGCGGTGCTGGCGCTCGCGGTGGTGCGGGCGGCGGCGGCAACTAAGCCGAGCGTCGATGAGGGAAGTGACGGGCGGGGGGAACCCCGACCCGTCCTTTTTACTTCTAACAGTTAAGGAGTGACATTCTTGCGTTCGCAACCGTATAAATGGAATAGGATCTCCAGGGGCCACCGCGCTTTGAATGCAAAGCGGGGCGTTTTCGCCCCACACTGGAGACCAATCCAGGGGCCGACCCGCTCTTTTGAGCGGTCATCGGCCCCCTTCTCATTCACCTTCTTCGCGGTATTGCACTAAGCCCACGGCGTTGCCGTCGGGGTCGGAGACCACGCCGGACCAGCCCACACTCGGCACTTCGCTCCGCTCCGAGGCGATCTGGCCACCTAGCTCCACCGCTAAGGACATCATGGCGTCCAGGTCTTCCACCTGGAACCACAGCGAGGGCGAATCCCCGGCGTTTACCGTCTCGCGCTTAGCCAAGCCGCCAATGTGCGTGCCCTGCAGGCCAAACACGCGCATGTCGTCCCCAAAAGCGGCGAAATCCCACCCAAACAGGCCCTGATAAAACGCCTGCGCCCGGTCCAAATCCCGGACGAAATACTCCACGTGACAAAGGTTGTTGTAGTTCATGGCTTTCTGCCTGAGAGAGATTGTAGGGCGGGGAAGCCTTACGATTCGTGCCCGATCTTGCGATTCGGGCGGGCCTTGGCGAAACGCGGGGCGTGCCCCCATTCGGCGCGGAACGCCCGGACGAACGCCGACCGGCTCTCGTAACCGGCTTCCAGGGCCGCGGCCGACACGGACATCCCCCGGCTCATGAGCAGGTGCGCACGGGCCAGGCGGCAGCGGCGGCCGTAGCGGTGCGGAGTGACGCCGTAAGTGGCACGGAACAGGCGGTGGAAGTGGCCGGGGCTAAGGGTGGCCACGCGCGCCCAGTGGGCCAGGGATGTGGCCTCGGGCTCGGCTTCGAGTTGTTGCCGGGCTTTCTCCAGGAGAAGGTACACCTCCGCCCGGTGCGTCCACGTTTGGTGGGGCAGGCGGGCCATCGCTAAGGCCCCGGGGCACGGCATGGTCCGGATGATACTCAAGCCCTGATTTTCAACACACCGCGAACTTTTTTGAGAGAAAGCCAAAAAGGGGGTGAAAATTGCGAACGCAACGACCTTGGCGGCACGTCTGACAATTGAAGCCCCTGCGTTTCTGCGGGTCTTCGGGATGAAACCCATGAAATGGAGAATGACTTTCCTTTGGTTTGTGCTTGTCTCTGCGGCCATGATGCTCGTGGCGTGCGGCGGAGGCGGAAGCGACACCACAGGAGGCACGCGCTCGGTCCGAACGTTTGTTTCCGACACCTTTGCTGATGACTACCAAAATGTCTTTGGCACCCTTTACCGGGTCGAACTCTTGACGGCGGCCAACACCCCCGCCACGATCTACGACAGTACGGCGGGGTCCACCTATGACTTCAAGCAACTGGGGGACACCTCCGGTTCGCGCTTCGCCTTCCTGGCGAACGCCGTGGTGGCGAACGAAACCTATACGCAAGTGCGAATCGTGGTGGGTTCGACCATGCAAATCGTGCCCACGGGTGGCACCAACGCCAACACCGTTAACGTGGTGGGTGATGGCCCGGCCGCGGGTGGCAAGGTTACGATCACCCGTACGCTGGCCACTCCGGTCACGTTCGGCGTGACGGACGACTTTGTGCTGGACTTTGACCTGGCCAACTTTTCCATCAGTGGCTCCAATGTGACGCCCGCCATCCGCCGCAACAACGGCAGTGGCCTGGACGACACCGCGCGCCACGAGTCAGACGACATCAAGGGTACGGTCGCTGGCCTCACCGGC
>CALRVA020000191.1:0-3739 GCA_943371495.1 Archangium gephyra
ATCCTACAGCGAACCGGACATGCGCAAGCACTTGGCCGGCGCCCTCACCTGGTTAGTTCAATAGGATTGGAGCGTCACCTCGCCTCGGAAACGCGCCAAACCATGCAACCGGCCTGCCTGGGGTTGTATGATGCAAGGTCATGAGTAGCGGTTACGGTCTGCAGAACACCGGCAACTACGGGGCGGCGAAGCGCTTTCGGTTGATCCTGCGCGAACAAGGCCAAGCCCGAGAAATGGGCGGCAGCGAAATGTCGCTGGCCGTCAGCATCGTGGATAACATCATGATGCAGGCCCTGGATGCCAAAGCCAGTGACATCCACATGCAGCCGGAGCGGGACCAGCTGAAGATCCGCTTCCGCGTGGACGGCATCCTGCACGAAAACGGCTTCCTCCCGCCCGAGCAGGCCACCAACGTTTTGGCGCGTCTCAAGCTCTCCGCGGGCATGCGGATCGACGAAATGCGCGAGCCCCAAGACGGCCGTATCGACATGGAATACGACGGCCGCCGCCTCTCCGCTCGTGCCTCGTGTGTGCCCTGTCTCAATGGCGAGAAGTTCGTTATGCGTCTTCTCGACCCGGCCTCGATGAAGGTGAATCTGTCGGACCTCGGGATGCCGGACGACATCCGCGAGAAGTGGATGCGTGCGGTGGGTGTACCGTACGGTCTGATCCTAGTCACCGGTCCGACGGGGAGCGGGAAAACCTCCACGCTCTACGCCAGTCTCAACGTGTTGGATAGCAAGACCCGCAACATCCTCACCGTCGAAGACCCGATCGAGTACGAATTCGACAAGAACATCGCGCAGGTGCAAGTCACCGAAAAGATGGGCTTCCCCCGCGTGATGCGCGCGTTCCTCCGGCAAGACCCGGACGTGATGATGGTCGGTGAAATCCGCGATGCGGACTCGCTGAAAATCGGGATCCAGGCCGCCCTTACCGGCCACTTGGTGCTCGCCACTATCCACACCAACAACGCCATCGAGGCCATCGGCCGCATGATTGACATGGGCGCCGAGGACTACCTCATCAGCGGCGTCATCGTCGGCATCATGGCGCAACGTCTGGTACGCCGAATTGACCAAACCACGGCCAAGCCCTTTGCCTATAGCCGCGAGGAACTGGAAGCGATCGGCATTTCCGCCGCCGACATGAACGGCGCGCGCCTCGTAAAAGGAGAACCGGGTGAAAGCAACAACGGCACCGGCTTCAAGGGTCGCGTCGGCCTCTACGAACTGGTAGTCGGCGACCGCGCCTTCAAGCAAGCCGTGGCCCGCCGCGCTCCCTATGAGGAACTGCTCAAGATTGCTCGTGATCAAGGCTTCCGCAGCATGATGGAAGACGGAAAAGAAAAGGTGCTGAAGGGCATCACGACCCCCGAGGAAGTCGCCCGTGCCGTCCTCACCCAAGCTCTCGAATAGAACCCAAATGGCTCAAGTCTCCAAGAATCGAAAAATCGTCAACTACGTGCTGCTCGGCGGCCTGCTCGTCGGGGCCGGCGTCGTGGGGGCACGGCTTTCGGGCCAAATCATGGAAGCCCGCGGCCTCGCCAAGCTCGAAGAGCAGATTGCAGCCACCGGGATGCCCCGCAGTGCCAGCAAGATCAAGGAGCGGTTCCGCAAGGACGACAACGCCCAAAAGGCGATTGCCGAACTGGCCAAGAAGATCGAGACCGAACCGAACTACGGTTCGGATCTGCAGAAGGCTCGGTACGAGCCCGAGCTGGCTTGGTCCATCATGACGGAACGCCAAGACTTTGCCAGTTGGGCCGCCATTGTGGCCAAGGCTCCCGCTCAGGATTACGGGCTGGACCTTGAGAACTTTGAGTTCGGCCTGGGCGCGCACCAAGGCGCGATTTACTATTTGGGGCAGACCTCGGCCCACGCGGCGAAGCATGCGGCCATGAAAGGTAACTGGGACGAGGCGCGTAAATATCGAGATCAATCCCTCGACATCTTTGGCAAGCTCGCGCAAGAAACCTGGCGGGGTTCGGCCTCGGTGCAAGCCAACGGTTTGAACACCATTTACCGCTACACCTTGGAAATGCTCGACCAGAAGCGCGATGACCCGGAAGCACTGAAGTATGCGCAAGAGACTTTTGCCAAGGAAGTGCCGGTCGTTAGCTATTCCGATTTGGCGTTTACGGAGCTATTCCGGGTGCGGATCAAAGCCCGTGATGTCGGCCGCGATGCGAGTCTTTATCATATGAACGTGATGAACTGGGTGCGCGACGATGCCGCCGAGAATGAAGCGTACAGTGACTTGGACGAAGCCGACGTGAACATCTGGCGCAGCTTGCCTTCCGGGGTGGCCTTAGCGGACATCGTGGAGATGCAAGTCATTAAGGACCTGCAACCGCTAGCCGACCAGATCAAAGCCGCTGAGAACAACCCGAACGAAATTCGCCGGGTGGCGCGCGAGTTCGAAGAAAAACTCCCGAAGGAGCCCAAAGAGGATATCACCGGCATTACGCCGCGCATCTACGCCCTGAACCTCAGTGACTACGAGTCCATGATGGAGTTCGACGGGCGTCGGTTCTTGGGGCGCCAAGTGCTCAAGATCATGGAGGAGTACCAAAAGACCAAGGCATTCCCGGCTGAGTTCAAGGCCGATGGAGCGGCACCATTCGGGATGGAGTTCCGGTACGTCAAGACGCAGGATGGCTTCCAGGTGAACATGGGCGGACGACGCGGCGGCTATCAAATCGCCTTCCCGATGATCGTCATCACCCCACAGATGGAGCGTCCGGCCGTCGGCGCGGGCTAGTCGGCTTCGGCACCAAAGAAGAGACCCCGGTCCGTGTTGGGCCGGGGTCTTCCTTTTTATCGGATGAAGGCGGGATCAGTCTTCTTCTTCGCGCTCGCCGCTCTTGCGGGCAAAGATGCGGATGGGCGTGCCTTCCATCGGGAACTCCGCCCGAATCCGGTTGGCCAAGTACCGCTCGTAAGAGAAGTGCATCAGCTGCGGGTCGTTGCAGAAGAAGATGAACGTCGGCGGGTTACTCACTGGCTGCGTGACGTAATACACGCGGAACGCGCGGCCCTTTCGGCTCAGCGGCCGGTCCAGGGTGGCGTTCTGGATCAGTCGGTTGAGCTGGCCCGTGGGAATGCGCGTGTTGCCGGCTTCCACGGCGGAGAAAGCGGCATTGATTGCCCCGTCCATCCCCGTGCTCATCTTGGCGCTGGTAAAGCGGACAATGGCGTAGGCGCACTCGGGAATCTCGGCCTTAAGTGACCGCACAAACTCCTTCTTGGCCGGGCTGGTGCGGCCAAGGTTGCCGTCGGGCGGCTCCACTTGGTCCCACTTGTTCACCGCAATTACCAGCGGCTTGCCGAGTTCAAAACTCGCCTTAGCCACACGCTTGTCGCCGTCAGTCAGGCCTTCGTTGCCGTCAATGACGAGCAATGCGCACTCGGCCCGCTCCAGTGCGCGGGCGGCTCGCAGCACCATGTAGTACTCGATGCTGCCCTGGATCTTGCCGCGACGTCGAATCCCGGCGGTGTCAATCAGGCGAACCTTGCGGCCCTTCCAGCTCACCTGGCTGTCAATGGCGTCGCGGGTGGTGCCAGGGATATCGCTAACAATGCTTCGCTCCTCGCCGCTAAAGGCGTTGAGCATCGAGCTCTTGCCGACGTTGGGCCGCCCGATGATGGCCAGGCGCATTTCGTCGTCGCCTTCGCCCACCTCGTTCGTGGTCTTGGGGAGAATCTCAACGACCTTATCCATCAGGTCGCTCAGGCCT
>CALRVA020000192.1:0-3735 GCA_943371495.1 Archangium gephyra
CCGTGCGGCAAAGCCACCCGAAGGCGAAAAAGAAAGACTAAGCGCGCCTCACACCCAGGTGCTGGCGCGGCGCAAGTGCTTGAACGTGATCGGCCGGGCAAACTGGCCAAACACAAAGCCGGGAAAGCCGACCATCGAGTCCAATTCGTAATCCGGCGGGGCGGAAATCAGCACCAGCGGGGTGCCCTTGGCCACCGGGTGCCCCATCTTGGCCAGGGCAAATTCCTCGTAGCCCGCGATCTTGTGGGGCTCCTTGAGTGTGGCGATCAGGTCCACAAAAATCATCTCGGCGCCCTCGCAAGCGTCCAGGGCCACGTCCACCTGATCGGTGATGATCACCTCGTCATCCGACTGAAACGCCCGCCCGGCTTCGCTGCGGATCTCCTCGTCATGGGTCAGAATGACGTACTTCATGGCTCTCAAAGAGGGACGGATGTCTCCCTCAAAAGGCCGCGTGGGCCCACGATTGTTGCTCAATTCATAACAAGGGGTAGCGAAAGGCCAGTTTTGTGTAATACTTGGAACAAGCACGTATCATCGCAACGTGATATGTAGTGGAGCCCCATCTAAATGTCGATCATCGAAAGCCCGAACAACGTCGTTACGGAGCGCACGCCCGCCGAGAGTGATCGTTTTTCACGCATGCGCGCCCAAACCGAGCGGCGAGCCTACGCCATGGCTTTGCAACTCACCCGAAATTCCACCGACGCCCAAGACCTAGTGCAAGACACCTACCTGAAGGCGTGGCGCGGCTTCGATTCCTACACTCCGGGACGGCCGTTCCTCAACTGGCTGCTGCGCATCATGCAGCACGCCTACCTGGATAGCCGCCGCCGCGAGAACCCCATCCGCAAGGCTGAGTCCATCCACTCCATGGTTTCGCCGAACAACGGGGAAGTGCAAGAACTTCAGTTGCCGGATAACGCAATGAGCGCCGAAGATGGCGTGCTGATGGAAGAGTTCCGCCAAGAACTTCGCCGCGCCCTCAACGAGCTGCCGGACGTCTACCGCACGGCCATTGAGATGTGCGACATCGAAGAGCTGAGCTACGCTGACATCGCCGACCGCCAAAACACGACGATTGGCACGGTGCGCTCGCGCATCCACCGGGGCCGCAAGCTTCTGCGTGAAATCATCCAAGCGCGCGGCGTCAACATTCCGATCCGCTAAGTCCCGGCCGGGGCTCCAGTTCTGATCGTGAACGCCCGAGAATCTCCAGTATGGGGGTCTCGGGCGTTTCTTCTGCCCTTCGGGCAGCGCAAAGCGCATATGTGAGCAAGGCGACGCAAGAAGGCGTCGCGGTTCAAATGCTCAAGAAGAGCTTGGATCAAGAAAAGCAGGCTGCTCAGGAACTCCTGAAGGGCCTAGACACCAAGGGCAAGATCCTCGACGTCCGCGCCTAAGGCACGGTATCCTAGCCTGAGTGAGCGCAAAGCGCCCCGCGCGCCCCGTCTGGTGGCGAAACACGTTTTTCCTTTTCGGCGCCCTCATCTTGGTGGTGGCGGTCGTGGGGTTTGTGCGCGGCGAAGATGCCATCCGTGACCCAGGTCAGAAGCGCGAGAGCAACCTCGCCCTGATGTACGTGGTCGGCGGCATTTTGATGCTAGGGAACGGCTGGTTAACCCACCGCCAAAGCCTGGCTGCTTACGAAGAAGAGTTCGGTGGCAACCCGCCAGCGGCTTAAATCATCCAGGAATTCAAGAAATGGTCAAGTGTCAATGCGGCAAAGAGATGGACGTGGTGCCCAACTGGTTCCAGGGCGTCGACGTTCAGTTCGTCTGCAATAACTGCCCCAATCAAACCATCAAGGGCATCACCGAAGTGGACTTGGCGGCGGGCTTGGTGCCGGTGGCCACGCCCAGCACCGGGCAAGACAAGGGCGATGAGCCCGTGCCCGAACTCGACGACGACGAAGACGGCGACTAATCGAGTCTCAAATTTTGCGAGCGTAGGAAACGCGGGCGGAGTTACGCCACGCGTTCGGTCGTTTCGTGATCTTGCCGCTCAATCATGAGCAGCGACGGGGTGCCGGGAGCGCCCAACTTCTCAAAGCAGGCGTATTGCAGGTCGCTCGGCGAGAGCATTGCATCCGTGGTCACCACCACGCGGGCCAGCAACCGGTCTCCCGTGCGCCACGCGACCGCTTCAAGGACATCCGAAACACCCATCAGCACTTCCTGAGTCAGGCGGGGATGGGGACGCGGATCGAGTTGGTAAACAACGGCCACATTGGAGTGTTCGGTAGGTTCATCCCGGTTCCTTAGCCCCTGAGGCCGGGAAAGTTACTAGTTTTGCTTCAGGCTCTGCGGCGCGGGCAAGCCATTGAGCTTGAGCCATGCGGCGTACTGATCCGGCTTATCAATATCCGTGCCAAGCGCGGCGGCCTGGGTGATGACCCCACGCACCCGAGACTTCAGGGCGCGGGTGGCGGCGCGCTCGAGGGTGGCGATGGGCAGAGTCTGAGGGACGGCCCGCCCGAGGATCACCCGGAGCAAGGTGCCGAAGCCAAGGATGGCGGCCAGCTTCACCGGGCTCTTGCGGGCGGCGTAGGCCAACTCCATTTGCGCCATGCTGCGACGCATGCTCTCCGTGTGCATCACGGCCACGTTGCCGCCGGTGAAGGTGCCCTCACGCAGCCGCAGGCTGGTGCGGGCCACGCCGGGATACTTGGCTTCGCAGGCCGCCAGCGGGATGATGGGATAGGCGATCTCGGCGTCGGCGGGAGTGCGAGCCACCACGTCGGTCAGGTCTTCGGTGGTGACGTCCGGCATGTCGGCGGTGATGAGCATCATGCGTTCGGTGGTAACGGCGTTGAGTCCTCGCCCGAGGCTCTCAATGAAGTGCTGGCCCGCTGGGATTCCGTCCGGTCCACCGACGACGTGGAGGTCGCCCAGGGGGGCGGCGGCGCGGCACACCCGCTCCAAAATAGCCTCCCCGTGCACGGGCAACTGCCAGCGCTCGCTCACGTCGGTGAGGGCGCCCCAGTCACCCTTTAGGGCTCCTCCGGCTAAAACGACGACATCCATAAGCTTGCCTCCCTGGTGAGAGTATGGGCCGGGGCGACAAAGGGCCAGCCCTCGTCGGTCATGGCCTGGGCGACCCGGTGGGCGGTGGCTTCGTCCTCCACCAGGCCAAACACGGCCGAACCCGAACCCGTGAGCCCGGCACCAGTGGCCCCGTGAATTTGAAGCCGCTCCATCGCCTCGCCGCAGGCGCACGGCATCACCCGCTCAAAATCGTTGTAGAGCGTCCAGGGGTCGTCGGGGAATTCGCGCCAGGCGCGCTCGGCGGCATCAAGTTCTCGATAGGCCTGCCCGGTGGAGACACCCGCATCGGGGCGCACCACCACCAGCCACCGGCGGGGGGTGTCAGGCAGCGGCGTGAGCCTCTCGCCGTAACCCTCGGCGCGGGCCAAACCCCCGGTGAGGAAGAACGGCACGTCCGCCCCGACCACTTGGGCCACCGAGGTCAGGAATTCCGCGGGCCAAAGATCGGGGAAGAGGCGATGAAGGCCCCGAAGCAGGGCCGCGGCATCCGAGCTTCCGCCGCCAAGGCCGCTCTCGGCCGGGATGGCTTTGAAAAGTTCAATTCGCAAGGGTTGAACGTCAGCCACTTCCCGCAGAAGCCGGAGCACCTTGGTCAAAGTGTTCTCGGCGGGTAGGTCCGGCCAGCTGCAGGTGATCTCCAGACGATCGGCGGGGGTGATGCGGAGGGTATCGGCCAGGGAAATGGCCG
>CALRVA020000193.1:0-3725 GCA_943371495.1 Archangium gephyra
AGCCGCTTCTGCGGTGAAGTCCCCGGCATCAGCGGAGCCACCATCCTGGGCGATGGCAACGTGGCACTTATCGCCGATGTCAACGGAATCGTTTTAAAGGAATCGGCCTAAACAGCCCTCGACCCCCAAAGAGAGATCGCAATCATGTCAGCACGTTCGGAAAACTTCTTGCTTCGGCGCTATATCGAAAAAGCCATGGTGGACCTGCCCGCCATGCCCACCACGGTCATGCGCGTCGTCCGCGCCATCGAAGGAGGTGAAGCCAGTGCCGCGCAAATTGAAAAGATCATCACGGCCGATGCCGCGATCACGAGTAAGGTCCTCAAGACCGTCAACTCGCCGTACTTTGGGATGCCGCGCACGATCTCGAGCGTCAACCAAGCCATCCAGATTTTGGGCCTGAACCAACTGCGCAACGTGACCTTGAGCATTGGCGTGCTGAACGCGCTCAACACCACGAGCCCGCGCATCCAGGCTTTGCAGCAGCAGTGCTGGGAGCAATCCTTTGCCAGCGCCAGTGCGGCCCACCGCATTGCCGTCAAGAAGGGCCTTGCCAAGCCGCAACAGGAAGCGGTGCTGATCGGCGGCTTGCTCCACGATATCGGCCAGCTGTTCCTGCTTACCCTTTTCAATATCCCCTACACCGAAGTTCAAACTCGCAGCAAGAAGCAAGTCGCTCCGCTGCACGAAGTGGAGCGTCAGGTGCTGGGCACCACCCACGCCAACCTGGGGGCGTCGCTGGCCGAACGCTGGTCGTTCCCGGCGGACCTCGTGGAGATGATCCGCGATCACGACGGCGATCCCACGGCCGAAACGCTGAACCCGACGGTGGCCTGTGTGCACCTCGCGGACCGAATTGTGAACCGCATCATCGAGCCGGAATCGGCGGAAGAAATCTATCCGCTGGATCCGAAGTTCGCGGAGTGGCTGAACATCTCCGACGCCGAGCTAACCGAAATTGTGGAAGCGACCATGAAGGACATGGAGCAAGCCAAGGTCGCGGCCAGCGCCTAGGTTTGATCGGAGTCCCGTAATTCTCGGGGGAGGGCGGCGCCTCGGAACGCCGAAGGAAGTAATGCAATGAGTGTCAATGGAAGCCTGAGTGGAATCTCGTTCTCCGGCCTAGGGTCGGGGATCGACACCGCGTCCATTGTCTCTCAGCTGATGAGCTTGGAGCGTTTGCCCGTCACCCGGATGCAAACGCAAAAGACGCGCATCCAAACGCGGCAGGCTTATTACAGCGAGCTGAAGGGACGCACCTCCAGCATCGCCGCATCGCTCGGCACGCTCAAGCAATCGGCCACGCTCGATGCCGTGAAGGGCACCAGCGCCAACACGGATGTGGCGACGGTGAGCGTTTCGGCAGCGGCGAACCCGGGTTCGTATCTTCTCAAGGTTTCTCAACTTGCGGCCGCGCAGCGGTCCACCAGTGCGGTGCAAGCCAGCTCGTCCACGGCCCTGGGCTACACCGGCACCTTCACCGTCAATGGAAAGAGCCTGGATGTGACGGCGACGGACACCCTGGCCGGTATCGCTTCCAAGGTGAACGCGCTGGGCGTAGGCGTGAGTGCCAACGTGATTTCGGGCCAATCCGGCGAAGCCTATCTCAGCCTCAGCTCCACGGCCACGGGGCAGAAGAATGCGATTTCACTGGCCAATGTCAGCGGCACTGCCCTGTCTTCCTTGGGATTCTTGGGCGGGACAAGCTCGTTGCGCGATGCCACGGGCACGACGGCGCGGAGCCTTTCGTTTGCCAGCGCGAGCCAGAGTTTAGGAAGCCTTACGGGCCTCTCGGGCACCGCCGATTTTGATGTGAACGGGACGACGGTGACGGTGGACTTTGCCACCGATACGTTGGACTCCTTGGCCACCAAGATTTCTGCCGAAGGAAGCGTCACCGCCACGGTGAAGACCGATGCGGGCAGCACCCGCCCTTATCTGGAACTGAGCGGGGCCAGTTTGGGCACCCTCCTCACCGACACCTCGGGCGTTCTTAGCCGACTCGGCATCTTCCAGAACAACTTTGCCCAGCCGGTGACGGCGGCCCAAGACGCCACATTTACGCTGGACGGCATTGCCATGCGCAGCACCACCAACACCGTGTCCAACGCCGTGAATGGCGTGACGATGGTGCTGAAGAAGGCCAACGCCACGACCCCGGAAGAGTCGCTGATCACCGTGGAGCGCGATACCGATACGGTCATCAATTCCTTCAAGGCTTTTGCCGATGCCTACAATAATCTGAACGGCTTTATCCGCCAGAACAGCAGCTTCGACGCAGAGTCATTCCAAAGTGGTCCGCTCTTTGGCGATCCCGTGGCTCGGCAACTGGAAGACATCATGTCGGACTTGATCTTCCAAACCAAACCGGATGCCGCGACGGGCGACCTCAGCTCGCTTCTTCAAATTGGATTCGGCCGAGATAACACCGGCAAACTCACACTGGACGAGACTCGCCTGCGAGAGGCCCTGACGAACAACGCTTCGGGCGTGAGCAAGCTGTTCTCAAACTCCGGTTCCACCACCGGTGCGGACCTAGCATTTATAACAGGTACCAATGCCAGCCGAAACTTGACCGGAGCGAACGTTGCGATCACGCAAGCTGCCACCGCACACCTGGTTGCATCGGACGCCGTGGGCGGAACCCCGCAAGTGGCGGGCGAAATTTTAACGTTTGGGGGCTCAATCTTCGGGAACTCTAACATCCTGTTTGCGATTCCCAGCGGCATTGATCAATCTGAAATCGCGAACCTTATCAACAGCGATTCGCGCCTCAATGGATTGGTGACGGCCAGTTACAGCAGCGGGACGCTCTCTGTCACCAGCAAGACGATGGGCACGCCGGGCGCCTTTACGGTGACCAGCAACGTGGCGAGCGCGGCCGGCAATAGCGGGATTGGCACGAGCGGCGGCAACATCACCGTCGGGCGCAACGTCGAGGGCACCATCAACGGGGAAGCTGCGACCGGTCTGGGGACGCTTCTCACCGGGAATAGCGGCAACGCAACCTCGGATGGAGTTCAGATTCGATACTCGGGTACGGCTACCGGCAGCGTGGGCACCGTGAGCTTCTCGCAAGGTCTAGCTGCGCGATTGGAGAACCAGATGCTCTTGTTCTCGGATTCGGTCAAGGGCATTTTCAAGGCGCAGGACGACTCTTTGACGAGTCAGATCGCGGATATCGACCGGACGATTGCGAACCGCGAGGCCCAGTTGGTGCTGCGCGAAGCCAACTTAAGGGCGAAATTCCAAGCTATGGACAACGCCATTAGCTCGTTCCGGGCTCAGCAAGCACAACTCGGGGCCGCACTTGGCCAACGCTAAGGCGCTTAGAACGCCCACACGAGCTTGAGGGCCGCCCGATTGCGAGTGCGCTCTGCATTGGCGTCGCCCAGAATGAAGTAGACGTCCAGTCCTTCGCGTCCGCCCTGCCGGAAGGCCAGATAAGCGTTGGATTCCCCATCCTGCCAAACCACGCGCCCGTTCAAGCTTTGGTACGGGTTGATCTCGTAGCCCATGCTCAGTTGGGTCTGCTCCGATTTTCCGCGCCAGTCCAGTTGCTGCCAACCGAGCGACATATCGAGCCCGGGGGCCAGGCGTTGCTCGGCGCGGAAGGACATGTACCGCGAGGGGTCGCCGTCAATCACACCGCTATTCACGAAGCCGTTCAGCCGGGAGAATCGGTTGCGCTCGTTGACGGTAAAGAACATCCCGGCCGACCGGGA
>CALRVA020000194.1:0-3709 GCA_943371495.1 Archangium gephyra
GGTTGATGCGCGTCAGCCGGTCGAGGTTGAACTGCGCCTTGATATCGCTGTTGTTGAACTGCGTGACGCCATCTTCCGTGCGCCCCGAATTGGAAGCGTATTGCAGGTTGATATTCGGGTTCACCGCCCAGTTGACCAGCGACTCGGTCTGCGAGTTGCCGCGCATGGCCCCGAAGAGGTCGCGCTCGCCATCATCTAGGCTACGGAACGCACCGAAGGCTTCTTCCACTGACCGGTGCCGGTAAGTGGCTTCGAATCCCTTGTCCTTATATTGGAACCACTGGCGATTGAGATCGCCCTGGAGGTCGTTGGCGCTGAAATAGCTGGCCGTGAGCTGGCGGGCGCCGCCCAGGTTCATGCTGAGGTCGGCGTTGGTGCGGTCGAAACCGGTATCCACGCCCAGAATGCGTTGCTCGGTGGCCGAGAGAGCCGTGCGATCTTCGAACGAGTCGCTACTGGTCTGCGTGCGGACGGCCAGGTTCAGGTTCTGCGACGTGATGCCGAACTGCTGAACTTCGATGCCACCCTCGCTGCTCCCCAGTCGGAACCAGTTGCCGGTGACGGTGCTGTTGGCACTGAGACCGTAGGAGCCGCCCCAGAACTTGCGTTCCAAGCCCTGGCTGTTGCCCAGCATGCGGGCGTCGTTGCCATCCGGGTTCACTCCCGGCCCCATCATCGCCACGATGGATTGCACCGCGCCGTTAATTTCTTCGCCCGACTGCGAACCGAATCGCTCAAACCCGGAGTTCATCGCGTAGAAGCGGTGATCCAGCGTGAGGCGGCCGGCCGTGAGCCGCAAATCTTGTTGATTGAGGCGACCCGTGTCGTCGCGCAGAATGCGCGAGGTGTAGCTGAGCGCGGTCGGCCCAGCCAGCGCGAACGAGAAATTCTCGCGGCGCATGCCCACTTCCTTGGCGAGTTGGCCCCGGTCACCTTCGCGGAGGTCGCCGAAGCGGCGGAAGCCGTCTTCGACGTGCTGGTCGAACCAGTGGAGCTTCAGGTTCAGCCCTTCGTAGCTGAGGGCGCGGCGGCGCAAATCCGAGACACCTTGCTCGCTCACGCCGAGTTGCGTGAAACCGAACTTGCCGATGCCGGTTTGGGCGACGGCATCAATATTGGTGCGTTCCAGCCCGCGCTCCTTGGCGAGTTGGCCGCGATCTTCCTCAGCGATGTCGTTGAACCGGCTAAAGCCTTGGTCCACCGTCTGCGAGTTGAAATTGACCTGGAGCCCGCCGTACTGCAGGCTCATGCTGCGCCAGTCAATGCTGCCGTTCGAGTCGCCGACCGTGTGCATGCCCGAGCCCAGCACCATGCCGCCCATGCGCAGGCCGCGCGCGCTGAAGTTGGTGCGCTTCAGGCCGCGTTCGCGGGCAAACTGGTTGATCTGGTCGGCGTTGAAGCCCGCCCCGCCCAGGGCATCCATGCCCATGAAATTCTTATCGATGGCGCGGTAGTCCACCGAGATGGTGCCGCCCGCCAACGGAAGCGCGGCCGACTGGACAATGGCCTGGCCACTTCCCTCTTGGGCGCCCTGCGCGCCGGAGCCAGCTCCGGTCATCAGGTCCACGGATTCGGTGGCGCGGCGTTCACCCGCGTAGATGCCGCCCTTGATCTGCAGACCGCCGGCGTTGAAATTGTTGGCCAGCCCGTAGATGTCGGTCACGGTCACGCGGCCATCGGCGGAGCGCTCGGTGACGCCCATCCCCAGGGCAAACGTGGCGCCCGGCACCAGGCTGAGCGAAGCGGTGGTGGCGGAGTTGTCACCGGTAAAGCGCCCGGTTTGGGCCTTGGTGGCGTCGTAGCGGTAGCTGACCCGCAGGCTATCTCCCTGTTGCACCGGCACCAGCAGCACGATCACGCCCGCCGCGTAGTCCACGGTGTAGTCGCGGTCGCGGTCCAAGATGCGGCCGCCGAGGTCCAGGCGCTCGCTGAGCGACATGACGTGGCCGCGCCGGAGCGGAACGCGGGTAGAGCCCGGACGGACCGGGATCAATTCGAGAGCGGTGAGGCCACCCACGGCCTCGGGGATCATGGCTTCCGATGCGCTGTTGGCGCGCAGATTCGGAGCCGTGATCGGCAAAACGTTGTCGGCAGGCGGAGTGGATTCGGGCGCAGATTCCTGAGCTATCGCGAAACTCGAGATAGCCGCCGTCATGGCAAGCGTCATGATCGACTTGGAATGCATGCGAACTTCCTTACTCTTCATTATGGGCCATCCTGGCGGCAAACGGAGGGCAAATCGAGGCCATTTGGGGACCTCTTTCCCCCTATATTTACGAGATAAACGCCCGAAATGGTGCCGGGTTTCATGAATTACCGATAAAGCCGCCCAAAAAGTCACCAAGACTTCATCACATGGAAGCGCGCGAAGGACTGGTGGTTGCTATTTTTCCGTACAACCAAGCCTATGAGCTCCTGATGCGCTGCCTGAACCATGCGGACGCCGATACACCGGAGTTCGCGGCAGCGCTCGAGACACTCGCAGAATCCATTCGGGAGGCCATTCGCGAAAGCGATCCCGAATCCCAACACGTCTACGATCTCGCGGCCTAAGTCGGCCCGGGACTCACTTCAATCCACGTCAATCCACGTCCTGGACGCGGCGCTTCGTTCGACCGCATCCAGGACGCGTTGATTTTGGAGACCGTCTTCGAGACTCGGCGAAATCGGCTGCCCGTTTGCCAAACATGTGAAGGCATCGCGGAGCGTATTGATGAACGTGTGTTCATAGCCGATGACGTGCCCAGCGGGCCAATAGGCCGACATAAAGGGGTGACAACCATCGGTCGCTTGAATCGTACGCCAACCCCGCGTTTCTACGGGTCCGTCTTCAAAATAGACTTCTAACTCGTTGAATCGTTCGAGATTAAACGCGAGGCTTCCCTTGCTGCCATTGACCTCAAATCGGTTGTAATTCTTGCGACCGGTGGCAAACCGGGTGGCTTCAAAGGTTCCGGTGACGCCATTGGCAAATTCGGCCAGCCACATCGCCACATCATCCACATCCACCGGGGCCATCTCGTCAGAACCCGGCAAGGGGCGTTCTTTGGTGATGGTCTTAAGGAAACCCGTGACTCTTGCCACCGGACCGATGAGGTGCTGGGCGAGGTCTGTGATGTGAACGCCGATGTCGCCCAGCGAGCCGCTGCCCGCGATGGACTTTTGCAAATGCCAGCCCCGGGGCGCTTGCGGATTGACCAGCCAATCCTGGAGATAGGTGGCGCGCCAGTGGCGAATCTCGCCCAGTTCACCTCGCTGCAAAATCTGGTGAGCCAGAGCGATGGCGGGCACCCGGCGGTAGTTGTGCCAAATCAGGCTGGGGCGACCGCTGGCGCGCACGGCCTCGATAAACCGCTCAGCTTCGGCCAGGTTGCGGGCCATCGGCTTCTCGCAGAACACCACCTTTCCGGCCTGGGCGGCGGCGATGCCGATCTCGGCGTGCGAATCCTGCGGCGTGCCGATGTCGATGATGTCGACCTCGGGGTCATCAATCGCGGCGCGATAGTCGGTGGCGTAGCCTTCCCACCCAAAGCGGTCGGCGGCGGCCCGCACGCGGTCCTCGCGGCGCCCCACCAGCGTCTTCATCCGCACCTCGCAAGGCAGATCAAAGTACCGGCCCACTTGGCGATAGGCGTTGCTGTGCGCCATCCCCATGAACTGGTATCCGATCATGGCCACGGTGAAGGTGGGTTTGGACATCGTCTCCCTC
>CALRVA020000195.1:0-3692 GCA_943371495.1 Archangium gephyra
CTCGCGGCTGGGGAACTGCGCCATCAGCACGCTGATTTCCAGGACCACCGTCCACAGGCGGATGGCGTGGCGATAGCCCTCGATGTCGAACTCGCCGGTTTCCGCGTTGTAGAACTTGACCAGGTTGATGCTCGCCAGGTTGCAGGCGGTGTCATCCAGGAACATGTATTCCGAACACGGGTTGCTGGCGTTGATGCGCCCTCCGGCCGGGCACGTGTGCCAGTCGTTGATGGTCGTGTCGTACTGCGTGCCGGGGTCGGCGCAAGCCCATGCGGCCTGGCAAATCTGATCCCACAGCTCACGGGCGCGGATCGTCTTGATCGCCGCCCCGCTCGTGCGGGCCTTCAATTCCCACTCGCGGTCTTCTTCCACCGCGCGGAGGAACTCGTTGCTCAGGCGCACCGAGTTGTTAGAGTTCTGGCCGGAAACCGTGACGTAGGCTTCGCTCTCGTAGCCGGTGTCGAATACCGGGAATTCGATGTGCGTGGTGCCTTGCTCAGCCAACTGGATGGCGCGCTGAATATAGTTTGGGCTGATGCCGGCCACCTTGGCCTCGGCCACCGCGGCGCGCAGGCCCGGGTTGTGGCGCGGGTTGAACTTGTGCTCGCCCTCGCCGGCATGAGCCGCCTTCACAATCGCGTTGAGGTGCCGCTCGTTCAGCAGGCTGCCCGTCACCAGGGCCGCGACCTTCTGCTCCTCAATGACCTTCCAGTTCACGAAGGTCTCGATATCCGGGTGGTCCACATCCAGGCACACCATCTTGGCAGCGCGGCGCGTGGTGCCCCCGCTCTTGATGGCCCCGGCGCTGCGGTCACCGACCCGAAGGAAGCTCATCAGGCCACTGGATCGGCCGCCGCCGCTCAGCCGCTCGTTCTCCGCGCGGATGCGGCTAAAGTTCGTTCCGACCCCACTGCCGTACTTAAAGATGCGCGCCTCGCGCGTCCACAGGTCCATGATCCCACCTTCATTGACCAGGTCGTCGCTCACGCTCAGGATGAAGCACGCGTGCGGCTGCGGCCGCTCGTAAGCGTTGGTGCTTCGCTCCAGTTCTCCGCTCACCGGGTGAACGTAGTAGTGCCCTTGGGGATTGCCCGTAATCCCGTAGGCAAAGTGCAAGCCCGTGTTGAACCACTGCGGGCTGTTCGGCGCGGCCCTCTGGTCGGCCAGCATGAACTTCAGTTCGTCTTCAAACGCCTGAGCGCTTTCGGCATCACTAAAGTAGCCGTAGTGTTCGCCCCAGTGGCGCCAGCAACCGGCCAACCGGTGGAAGACCTGGCGGCTATCCGTTTCGGCGCCGTCGGAACCATCGGCCTGCGGCACCCCGGCCTTGCGGAAGTACTTCTGCGCCAGGATGTCGGTGGCCACCTGCGACCACGTCTCCGGCACCATCACTTCCTCCATGCGGAAAACAACGCTGCCATCCGGGTTCCGGATTTCGCTGGTCCGAGGCACGAAGTTCAAACTTGCGTAGGGGTCTTGGCTCTCGGCGGTGAAGTATCGGGCAATTTTCATGAGGTTCTTCCTTGATTATGATTGGTGATGTAGACAAATATCTACATGCTTTAGAGCGGCAATGTGGGTTGCCGGAATGTGCCGTCGTCGCCATGCAGGCGAGAGACGAGCTGAGGGGGCGGCGCATCGGTCAGGGCTTGCAGGGCCGAGACTTCTTCCACCAGCCGGACAAACTCGTCCGGGGTCGAGAAGCGACCGTACACGCTGGCGAACCGCACAAAGGCGACTCGGTCGATGCGCCACAGGGCACCCATGACTCGCTCGGCGATCTCTCGCGTGGTGACCTCCTCGTCACCCAGATCTTGCAGATCTCGTTCGATGTCTTCGGCCAGGCCCCGAATTTGGTCCATGGTCACCGGGCGTTTGCCGCACGGGATCATCATGCTGCCCACGATTTTCTCGCGATTGAACTCCACGCGGGTGCCGTCTCTTTTCACAACAAAAACGCGCATCCGTTCGATCTCCTCAAACGTCGTGTATCTTCGTGCGCAGTTGAGACACTGCCGCCGACGGCGAATCGCCTGGCCGTCGCGCGCGGGGCGCGATTCCAAGACTCTTAACTCAGCCGTTCCGCAGTGAGGGCAATCCATCGTGGCTCCATATCTAGGGGCTCCGTGACGTTACCGCCCCCAGGGGTAGCGTGTCAAGACGGTTTTTCTCTTTTTTCCATCCACGGGTTTTCCCGCCTCAAATGGCTCGAATTGGGGAAAACCAAACGAAAAAAGCCCCCCAAGATGGGGGGCTAAAGGGATGACAGCCGCTCCTAGAATCGGTACTGAATTCGAAACGTGGAGACCGAGAACGACCGGGGCCGATTGGGGTTGAAGATGCGTTCGAACGCCACCGTCGCCGTCAGTCCCTTGGCAAGCTCGCGGCGGATGCCTAGCCCGTACTCCTGGTAGGCGTTGCCATCGGTCTGCGTGTCGGGGTCAAAGCCGCCAATCCGTCCAAACACCGTGCCCACCCCGCCGACTTCTTGCGACAGTTGCACGTGCCAGCCGCTCAGGGGCTTATCGGTGGCGGCCGCGCTTCCGGCGGCGGTGCCCACGCGGTCGCGGCCGGTCAGATACTCACTGCGCAGGGTCATGCCCGGCAGCACATCCTTGTAGGTGAGATCGAGAGCGATGAGGGCGCGGTCGGCCGCCGGGCTGGTGGCCGCGGTGCCCACAAAGGCGGGGCGCTCGCCAAAGAAGCCGCTCACGCCGCCGGAAACTTGCTTGCCGGTCATTTGATAGCGGCCAAAGACGGCCATCCGGCCACCCGGGCTCGGCGTTTGCCCGTCCTGCTCGGGGTCATCGTTGACGAGGGCGTTGAATACGCCCACGCTGGCCGAGCTCGGGCCAAAGGTGCCGCTCGCCATCACGCCGCGAATCTGCTCGCCCGGGAAGAGGAGGCGGTTATAGAGGGAGAACTCGGGCATTTCGCGGTCGGCCGAGGAGCGATGCAACTCATAGCCGATGGGCAAGGGGAACTGACCGAATTGGAACGTGAGGGGCGTCACGCCCGACTTAAGCGTGTGCCGGATGAAAGCCTCTTTGAGCTTGGCCTCGTCTTGGTTGTCTCCACTCGCGCCATCAAAGACGAACCGCGCGGTGGTGGCATCGTCTACGCGGAAGGTGCCACCAAAACGCAGGCGCCGGAATTGAAGACCGTGCTGACCCCGGAAGGCCGACGAGGTGACCTCGTTGCTGTCCCGGTATTGGAATTGAATATAGAGCGAAGGCTCGAAGGTCTTCGCGGAAGATGAAGACGAGGACTGCGCCAGCGCCCCCACCGGGCCAAGAGCAACGAACGCGGCAACCGCAAACCCAAAACGGAACACGGCGCGGGTTTACCCGATGTTATTAACATTCTTAACATGACCGGCTGACCGGCTTCCCGGAATTCAAGGCGGTAGCATCACCGCCATGAACGGGCCGCACCGTCGGTGGAATCCGCTCCTGCGCGAGTGGGTCTTGGTGTCGCCCCACCGGACGCAGCGGCCGTGGCAGGGTGCGGAGGAGGCCCCGGCCCCAGCGGTGCCCGCTTACGACCCGGATTGTTATCTCTGCCCGGGCAACGCGCGGGTGGGCGGGGTGCAGAACCCGAACTACACCGGCCCGATGGGGTTTGCCAACGATTTCCCGGCTCTCCTGCCCGAGGCGGCGGCGGAGATGGAGTCGAGCGATCTCTTCCGGGCC
>CALRVA020000196.1:0-3674 GCA_943371495.1 Archangium gephyra
TGGCCTTGCGCTCGCTCTGGATGGTGACAATGACCGATGCGGCTTCGCGGGCGCGGATGCCAATCCAGTAGCGACCGGTCTTGAGCTTGGGGGTGGTCGCGTCGCTAAGGACCACCACTTCATCGCCGAACCGAAGGAAAGGCCGCACATCCCACTGGGTCAAGGTCGGCTGGGCGTTGTGCCGAACGTAGAGGTCGGCCACCCCTTCGCCAATCTCGTCCATCGTGACGGTCAGCACACTTTCCGGGTCTTGGATATCCACATGGAAGTACTGGAAAGACCCTAGGCGACTCCGAGCCGTGCCCTGGAAGTAATCCTGGGCCACGACCAACGAGGCCATAAGCATGCCGACAAGGACGAAGAGTGCCTTTTTCATGGAGAGAGTGCGGAGGATAAGACGTGATCGGAGTCCTGGCAGATGCCAGAACCCCGATTTACGTGGTTTTCAGACTCGGGGTTCCGAGTAGGAAGTTACTTGCTGCGGCGTCGGCGAGCGAGGGCGAGAAGGCCCGCACCCAGCGCAACCATGCTGGCCGGTTCCGGCACGCCCTGAACGGTCACGTACTGGTTGCGGTCGAACTGGTTGAAGTTCACGTTGCCGGTGGTGGCGAGGTTGCCCGTGCCCAGCGGAAGTCCGCCGATCACTTGGTTGCTCATGAAGTTGCCGCCGCTGTTGACGAAGCCGGCAACCTTAATGTTGCTGCCCGCCGTGGCACCAATGGTGGAGAGCGCCATTTGGAACTCCCAACCGGTGACCACGCCGCTACCGTCGGGGGACGACTGGTTGCCCGAGCCACCCACGACGCCGCCCACGTTGCTGTTGTTGAGGCGCATGCTGGTCAAGGCACCCGAGAAGAGCGAACCGGTGGCGAAGGAACCCGTTTCCAGGTCGCCGCCCGCGCCCAGCTCGGCGAAGGTCATGAAGGAATTGGTGCCGTCGTGGCGGAGCCAGATGGCGTAGTCGGCATCGAAGCCCGTGTCGAACGTCAGACCCGCGGCGTTGCCGTTGAGCCAGCCGAAGTCGTCACTCGAAGCGTTGGTGTTGGTGATGGTGTTGAAGCCACCGGCCTTGCTGTCGATGAACACAACGTACTTGTTGAAGTTCGATTCGAGGTTGCCAGCGACCGTGAAAGCGAAGTTGGTACCGTCGTTCAGGCCGAAGGCTTGGTCAATTTCCGAGCCGTTGGCGGTGTTGAACGAGTTGTCGTTGTTGTTGCCGAACTGGGTGGTGTTCTGTTGCGTGAACAGAGCCGAGCCGTAACCAGCTTCGGCCGTACCATCCACTACAACTGCGGCGGCGTTCGCTGCAATTGCGCCCAGGGCGAGAAGGGTAATCGCGAGTTTATTCATTCTCCGTTGAACCTAAAAGCTGGTCCGTTGAGCGGACTAGCCCGAGTTGAGAATACGTTTTCACGTATCCGTATGGTCATGTTAGCACAAGGAAAGCTGGCCTGGGACCGGTAAAAGTACGAGCAACGGCAAACCTGGTAATTGATGCGGTCCCCCAAGGGGCGGGAGTGGTTCGGATATCTTCCGCTCAACTCATGTTCTTCACCAAGTTTCCGCATCCCGCAAACTTCAGCTGGGCGCAGTACGATGGCCAGCGGGCCGAAGCGCAAGGGGGTGCCTTCAGCCTCGAAATTCGCTCTTTCTCCCACGGATTAAGCCATATTGTGAGCCCCGACGAGGCGCGCTGGGGCACGGATCCGAACCTCCTCTCGCTGAACCCGGGCGAGGCCGGCGAGGGCTGTGTGCGCTGGCACCAGGATCGCTTTGTCATCGTTGGCCCGGACGGGGAAACGTGGCTCGAATCTGAACCCGGTCGCGCCTTCGGGGTGAGCGAAGAAGCGCACATGTTCCAGTTCCGGGTACCCGCCGACGCGCGATATTACGGCATGGGCGAGAAGTGGCTCGACCGGATCGAACTGAGCGGTCTGCGAACTAAGTATTGGAATACCGACGTGTGGAGCGACTTCCACTGGGCGCAGTGGGGTTCGCACCCGGTGGACCCGCCCTACTTCACCACGCCCTACCTCATCGTGCGCACGGAACGGGGTTACGTCGGGTTCCTCATCCACAACCCGGGTGTGACCTACATGGAGACGCCGGGTCACGACCGCACCCGCGTTTTTGTAGCCTGGCAGGAGACGTATCCGAACCTGTTGCTGGGGGCCGAGTGCGGCCCGCCGAACCTATGGGTGCTGGTGGACACGGACCTCAATGCCCTCACGGCGAAGTTGCAGAAGCTGGTGGGCGTGACGCCGCGCCCGCCCATGTGGGCGCTGGGCTATCACCAAAGCCGCTGGGGTTACGGCGGTGAGCGCGACCTGGAGAAGCTGAGCCGCAGGTTTGCCAAAGAAGGGATTCCTTGCAGCGGCCTGTGGCTGGATTTGGACTACATGGAGGGCTATCGCATCTTCACGGTGGACGATAGGCAGTTCCCGAACGGGGTGGCCCCGGTGGCCGCCAAGCTCCTGGAGAGCGGTCAGCGCATCGTTCCGATCCTCGACCCCGGCGTGAAGAAGGAACCCGGTTACGGCATCTTTGATCACGGAACCAAGGCGGATGTCTGGTGCCAGAACCCTATTGGCGAACCCTACGTGGGGCTGGTATGGCCGGGGGAGACGGTGTTCCCCGACTTCACCTTGCAAGCAGGTCGGGAATGGTGGACGAATCACGCCCGCGCCTTCTTTGAGCGTGGATTTGCCGCCGCGTGGGTGGACATGAACGACCCCAGCACCGGCCCGGTGGACCCGGCGGGGATGCGGTTCCGCAAGGGCACCGAAGCCCATGCGCGCCACCGCAACCAGTACGCCCTGGGCATGCAAATGGCGACGGTGGAGGCGTTCCGGCAGGCGAAACCGGGGGTGCGGCCGTTCTTGCTCAGCCGCAGCGGTTTTGTGGGGTCCAGTCGGTACGGAGCGATCTGGACCGGGGACAACCTCAGCAACTGGTACTACCTTCGCCAGAGCATCCCCACCTCCCTCGGTTTGAGTCTGAGCGGGATGCCGTTTACGGGTCCGGATATCGGCGGTTTTGGCGGAGACGCCTCGCCCGAACTGATGACGCGGTGGATGCAGGCGAACTTCCTGTTCCCGTTCTTCCGCAACCATAGCAACGAGAATGCGCCGGACGAGGAGCCGTGGCGATTTGGCCGGGCCAATGAGGTGATTGCCCATTTCATCCGCCTGCGCTACCAGTTTTTGCCTTACCTCTATCAGTGCTTTGTGCGGCAAGAGCGGCAGGGTGAACCCATTCTGCGCCCGGTGATGGCGGAGTTCAATGAAGAGAAGTATCTCGAGACCAGCGATGCCTTCTTTGTGGGGGCCAGCCTGTTCCAGGCGCCGGTGCTGACCGAAGGGGCGCGGAAGCGGGTCGTGGACCTCCCGGAGGCTGCGTGGTGGAACCTGGCGGACGGAGAATGGTACGCCGGAGGTGCAGTGAAACTGGCCTGTCCGCGTTCACACACGCCAGTCTTCGTGCGGGGCGGACATGTGGTGCCGATCCAGGCCGAGGCCCCGCGTACGCCGGTGGTGAACCTTGCGGCCCCCTGCTTCTTGGTGGCGAACCAGGTCGGGGAATGGTCGCATGAGGGCACGTACGAGGCCGACGACGCCGAGACCGAAGCATATCAATCGGGGGCAACCACCCGGGTGGAGTATTCATTCCACGGT
>CALRVA020000197.1:0-3621 GCA_943371495.1 Archangium gephyra
ACATGGCGACCAAAACGGCCGAGACGTTCGCGGCCGAGATTCTGGATGACGCGCTTTGCGCCCGGCGCCTGGTGGTGGGTCACGATTTTGCCCTGGGGCGTGGGCGCGCTGGCACCGGCGAGTGGCTGGCGCAGCGCTACGACACTCAGATTGTGCCGCCCTTCTCGATTGACGGACAGCGCGTGAGCAGCACCGCCATTCGGGTGGCCATCGCCGAGGGCCGGGTGGAAGACGCCGCGCGGTGGCTCGGCCGCCCCTACGCCCTGGCTGGAGTGGTGGTGGGCGGCCAGCGCCTGGGCCGCCAACTGGGTTACCCGACGGCCAACCTGGCCCGTCCCGGCGACCAGATTTTGCCGGCGGACGGGGTTTACGCGACGTGGGTGCACCTGGAGGGCCGCGCGTACCGGGGAGCCACCAGCATTGGCATGCGCCCGGCGGTGCAGGGCACGCACCGCACGGTGGAAACCTACCTGCTCGATTACGAAGGCGCGGCGTTTTACGGCGAAGCGCTGGAAGTGCAGTTTGTGCGGCGCATCCGGCCGGAAGCCAACTTCGATTCGCTGGAGGCCCTGACGGCGCAAATTGCCGCCGATGTTGCGGAAGCGCGGGTTCACCTGAGCGAAGAAGCGACAGATCGCGCGCCCTAGCGTAAAGGAAATGTATGCGGAAAGCCGTGTGGTGGGGGGGCGGAGCCCTGGTGCTGGCCCTCATCGGGATGTTCGTAGCCTCGTTGCTGAACCAACCCAGCGACAAGCAGCTGATCTTGCAAGCGCTGGATGAGAGCATTGCCGCCAGCCGGGCGGGCCGCCCCGGGGGCGTGTTGGAATACCTGAGCCGCAACCTCACCTGGAACGGGGAAGAAGGCGCGAACCGGATGGAGATCGCCGACTACATCAAGCGGGCCAAGCCGGAAGTGACCGTGATGCACCGCGAGGTGGTGCAGGACGGGGACACCGCGACCATCACCACGCCCGTGAACGTGAAGCTGAGCATGCTGGGGCAATCCATGGACGAAACCCTGGACCGGGTGACCATCACCTTCGCCGCGGAGAGCGGCACCAAGAATCTCATCATCCCCGTGCGCAAGTGGCGCATTATCAAGGTGGATGTAGAAGGCGGGTTCACCCCGCCTTACTGAGCGCAGTGCTTAGGAGCCAGCTTCGGCGCGGTTCTTGATGGCCTCAAGAATCGCGTCCACGTTCTGCTTCACCAGCCCGAACACCACCTTGTTCACCAAGTTGCCCAGCCCGGGCACGCGGTATTCGTAGTCCAGCACGCTATCAAACTGGGTGCCGCCGTTCAGCTCGGCAAACTTCCAGGTGCCGTCCATCTGGTCGTAATCCCCTTCGATCTGCCGGAACGTGCAGAGGTGCTGGGCGTCGTCCCACAGGTCCTCTTGCTTCCACCGGACTTTCATCCCAAAGGCGCTGATGGTCCCCACGTAGTCGCTCACAACGCGACTTCCGTCCTCTTCCACCACGGTCAAAGACTCCAGGTCCTTCATGAATTCAGGGAAAGAACGGTTATCCTTGGCGATTGCGTAGACGCGTTCAAGCGGGGCGTTGATCCAAACGGATGACGTCACGGTGGGCATGGTCACATGATGACCGAAAACAAAAGTTGCCCGACTGACGTAGACTACGCAGATATTCGCGTGAGTTCATCCGTTGTCGCTACCGGAACTATGAGGGCACTCGTTTTGGAGTCGCCGGGGGCCTTGGGCCTTCGTCGAATCGCCATTCCGCAGCCCGGACCAGGGGAAATCCTGGTGCGGGTGCGTGCTGCCATGACGTGCGGGACGGACCTGAAGGCGTTCTTGCGCGGGCATCCGCAGATCCCCATGCCGGGCACTTTTGGCCACGAATACAGTGGCGATGTGGTGGCGGTGGGCGAGGGCGCACCCTTTGCCGTGGGCGATGCCGTGATGGGCGTCCACAGCGCCCCGTGCCAAGACTGCGCCTGGTGCCAGCGCGGGCAGGAGAACCTTTGCGAAAGCATCATGGCGACCAAGGTGCTGGGCAGCTACGCCGAATACTTGCTGATTCCGGCCCGGATTGCGGCGCTCAACGTCTTCCAAAAGCCCGCTTGGCTCAGCTACGACCGGGCGGCTCTGCTGGAGCCCCTGGCCTGCGTGGCGCACGGCCTGGAGCGCGCAAACGCCCACGTGGATGACCGGGTGCTGATCATTGGCCCGGGCGCGATTGGCTTGATGTTTGTGGCCAGCCTGCGGCAGCAAGGCGTGCGGAACATCACGCTGGCCGGCCGCAACCCAGATCGCTTGGCGATTGGGGAAGGCTTCGGGGCGCGGACGGTAAAGTACCCCGACGTCGGCACCAACTACGACCTGGTGATTGAGTGCACGGGCAAGGTGGAAGTGTGGGAATCCAGCCTCAACATGGTCCGCCGAGGCGGCACGGTGGTGCTCTTTGGCGGGTGTCCCAGCGGGACCACCGCCAACTTTGATACCGGACGCCTGCACTACGATGAGATCTCGCTGATTTCGCCGTTCCATTTCGGCACCAAGGCCGTGCGTTCGGCGCGAAGCTGGCTCCTGGACCCCGAATTTGACCTGACCCCGCTGGTGAGCGGTGAGCGCGCCCTGGAGGACGGGGAGCAAGTGTTCCGCGACCTCGAGGCCAGCAAGGGCTTGAAGTACGTGTTCCGGCCATGAGGCTGGCCCGCTACCACGCCGGGGGAAGGCTCTGCATTGAAGAAGCCCCGGATGTGGGGTGCCCGCCGGGCGGGATTCTGGTGCGCACGGAGGCCTGTGGCCTGTGCAGCGGCGAACTGATGACCTGGTATCTGGACCGCAAGGCTCCGCACGTCATCGGGCACGAAGTGGCGGGCGTGGTCATCGAGAGCCAAGATGAGCGATTCCCGGTGGGATGCCGGGTAGCCCCGCACCACCACGCGCCGTGCGGGCAGTGCGCGGCGTGCCAGCGGGGTGCCCACGTGCACTGCCCCACCTGGAAGGCGACGCGCCTCGACCCCGGTGGTATGGCCACGCATTTTGCGGTCTCGGCCGCAAACCTGGCCGACACTCATCGGGTGGATGACCTCGACCCGCGCGATGCGGCCCTGGTGGAGCCCCTGGCGTGCGTGGCCAAGCAGCTGCGGCGCATGCACTACCAAGAGGGTGAGCCGCTGGCCGTGATTGGCCTGGGGGGCATGGGCTTGATGCACGCTCTGGTGTGCCCGGGCGCGGTGGGATACGACCTGAACCCCGCCCGCGTCGAGTGGGCGCGGCAGCAAGGGATTGACGCCCGCCTGGCCCCGGGAGATGAAAAGTTTGCCGCCATTGTGGTGGCCCCCGGTAGCGTGGGCGCAGTGGAAGCGGCTCTGAAGATCGCCGCGCCCGAAACCCGCATCGGCCTCTTTGCGCCGCTGCCCCCGGGCGAGTGGGTGGAGCGGCCGTGGGAGGATTACTACTTCCAAGACATCACCTGGGTGAACTCGTATTCGTGCGGCCCCACGGATACGGCGGTGGCGGTGCAGTGGCTGCGCGAGGGACGCGTCCGGGCGGCTCAGGTGATCACCGAGTGGGCCAGCCTCGACGAACTCCCCGCCGCCTACGACCGTATGAAGGCGGGAGAAACGGTGAAAGTGATGGTGACCTTCCCA
>CALRVA020000198.1:0-3621 GCA_943371495.1 Archangium gephyra
TCGATTGTGACCATGCCGGCCCACCCGGAAGCCCAGGTGCTGGCCGTGAAAAACGAGCGGGAGGAAGCGCCCCGCACCCCTCAACTCCCTATGGATAACCCTCAAATCGCCGCCCCGAGCGGCCGCCTCAACGTTTCGTCTCCCGCCACCCTGCCGCTGGAGCAGAAGGGGCTGGCCGACGCCCTCTTTGCCAGTGAATCCTGGCAAAACCGGGGCAGCCGTCACATGCCGGAGGTGGAACTGGCGGTGGACACCCGCCGCGCCCTGGAAGCCAAAGCCACGATGACCACGACGGCGGGCATGCCGCCGGAAGTGCTCCGCAGCAGCTACCTGGTGCCCAGCGTGCAACGCCCGCCGCAACTGGTGGACTTCCTCCCGGTCATCCCCACCCAGCAGAACGCCTTCAAGCTGATGCGGGAGAGCGTGTTCACCAATGCCGCTGGCACCAAGGGTGAGAATGCGGCGCTGGACGAAGCCACGCTGACTTTCGCCGAGGTCACGGTGCCGATCCGCCGCCTGGGCGTGGTGCTGCCGGTGACCGAAGAGCAACTGGAAGACGAACCCGGCGTCCGCGCTCTTATCGAGCAGCGGCTGAGCCTGATGCTGCGGCAGGTGCTGGATTCGCAGTGCCTGAGCGGGGACGGCAACGCCCCAAACCTCACGGGCTTGCTCAACCTGCCGGGTATCCAAACCCAGGCCAAGGGCGCCGACCCGATCATTGACGCCCTGGCTAAGGGGATGGACAAGGTCCGCCGCAGCGGCGTGGGAAACGGAGGCGCGGTGCCCAACTTGATCCTGCTGAACCCGGCCGACTATCTGAAGCTGGTGCTGGCCCGCACCACCGATGGGCAATACGTGATGGGTCACCCTAGTGACGAGATGACGACTCGCCTGATGGGGGTCTCGATCGCCCTCAATGAAGCCCTGCCAGCCGGCACGGCCTTGGTGATGGATACGCAGTACTTCGGGCTGGTCATCCGCCAGGGCATCACGATGGCGGTGAGCGAATCGCACACGGATACGTTTGCCAAGAACGTGCTGACGGTGCGCGCGCACCTGCGGGCGGCCCTGGCCAGCTTCCGCGATGCGGCGGCCTGTACGGTGACCGGCCTCTAACGGATGGCGGGGAAGGCGAATTGGCCGACCGGGGCCGAACTCGGTGCCTATTTGCAGACCCTGGGGGTGGAAACGCCCCCGGGGTCGCCCTCGCTGACCGACCGCATGGAGGCGGAAGTTCAGCGTTGGGAAAGCGAAACGGGGTGGAACCCCTTTCTGGCCGAAAGTGCCGCCAGTGTGCAGACCTTGGTGCCCTCCGGCATGGTGTGGCAAGACCTGAACGGCGGCTACGTGAGCGTGGATGCGGTGCGGTGGGCGGGGAGGACGCTGACGCTGGGCGAGGATTACTGGCTGGAGCCCAGTGGTGCCCCCGCCCATGGGCGGCCCTACACCTGGCTGCAATGGGGCATCCCCGTGCAGGGGCGAGCCCCGATTGAGGTGGAAGGCCGGCGCGGCTACGGCTTGACCATCCCGATGGATGCCTGGCTGGCGGTGCTGGACCGCGCGGCGGCGCGGGTGCTGATGAGTGAACAAGCCCAGGCGGGGTCATGGCGAGAGGTACGGCAAGGTTCGGTGACGCTCAAGCGCGGCGACGCGGCCACGCTGAGCGACTTCTTGCAAGAACGGGGCGAGGCGGCGGTGCAGAGGTACCGGCGGGTGCGCGTCTGATGCCGCTGCCGTTGCGCCCTCAATTGGTGCAGTGGTTCCGGTTGGGCGAGGTGCTGGATGGTGCGCTGGTGGTGGGCCACGAGCGGGTGCTGATGGGGTCGTTCGCGGCCCATCTGGACGGCTTTCAGCCTCATTCCTCGGTGTCACCGGGGCAAATCATGACGGAACAACGGGCGATCCTGCGCGGCGAAATCGCCGATGTGGCTCCCCTCCGTAGTGGGGATTGGATTCAGCACGGCGACCAGCAATGGTTGGTGGTGTCGGAGCCAGTGATGCACGATGCCGAACCGATCCTGGCCCACGCGACGGTGGAGTTGCAGACCGCATGATGGCGACTTACACCAGCCTGCGCGCGGCGCTGGTGGCGGCGGTGGAAACCGCCTGGGGGCCGATCCGAGTGCGCACGCAAGCCGCTGAGGTGGCCGACAACGAAGGGGCCATCCCCTTGGCGCAAGTGCTGCTGACTGACGTGAAGTACGACCCCGAAACCCCCACCGCCGATGCCGGGCATTGGGCGTGGGAGATTCGGGGGCTGTGGCCGCGCGAAGACCTGAACGCCGATGCGGTAGCGCTGGAGCGCGCGCACGTGTTGCGCGAGGCGCTCTTGGCCTTGCCGGGCATTGTGCTGGCGCACGTGCCGCAGATTGACTTGCACCCGCGCCGGGGCGACGCGCGGGAATCCCGCACGGGTGTGACGGTGCATTTTCGGTGCCGCGTCACGGCCCCCCGCCCCCCCCATGAACGAGGTGAATGAAGAATGAGTGACCGGGCGACCGGTTGGGATCTTTCGGTGTTTGATGTCGCGAGCGAGAGTTTGCTGGCGATGGTGCAAGGGGCGCGCTATCAGGTGATGACCACCACCGAGGACGGGCGACCCCTGACGCGCAGTGCGCGGACCGCCCAGCCGGTGAAACGCGAGGCCCGTGTGGCGGCCCTGGTGACCAGCCTGGGCTCGGCCCCGTTCCGGGTCAGCCACCTGGATGTGTCGCAGTTACAAGTGGGGGGTGCGCCCCTGCGAGCTCACCTCAGACGAGGCACAGTGCGCGGCGAATTTGACCACGCTGAAGGCAGCGGCGTGGGCGATGCCTGGCGCTGGCCGGTGCTGGTGGAGCGTGATTTTAGCGCCCAACTCGAGCTGGCGGTGCCGGTGACGGCGGTGCCGTTGGTGGCGGCATCGCACGGGGCGCTGACCAATGCACTGGTGGACCTGGTGATGGAGATCAACGGGGTGACCGTGAGTCTGCCGATGGCGCTGACGCAGTGGGAACACCGCTGGACCATGGGCGACATCCAGGTGGTGCGGGCCGAGCTGAGTGGCGTGGGACCGGATACCGGTCCGTATCCCACTTCGCCCACGGGCACGGCGAGCCTGCTGGCCCGGGCGATGAGCCAACCCGAGGCCCCGGTGGCGATGGAGATCACCAGCCGCGCCAGCGGCGGGCAAACCTACGCGGGCAACTTCGTGTGGGAACACTTTGCCTTCCGGGTGCGCGAAGGGCAACTGGTGCAGACGGAGTACGGCTGGCGGAGTCAAGGGCCGGTTTCGGCGGAGGCCACCGCTTGATTGCGTTCACCTTAGGCGGGCGGCGGTGGGAGTTTCACACCTGCGCCCATGTGGATGAGGTGCGCGCGTTGCGGGCGGAGGCGGAGGCCTTTGTGCGTGACGCCGGGCCGGAATTGCCCTTTGAGCCGCGTGTGATCTACGAGGCATTCTTGCTGGCGGAATTGTGCGCGTCGGTGCCGCTTACGGTGGAGTCCGCTCTGGATATGGCGGCTTCGGCGGGAGTGCTCTTTGATGCCTTGGTGGCTCGGGTGAGCCGCGAGGCTATGGCGGCGGCCTGGGAGGCGTGGGCCGGTGAGTGAGGGCCTGTGGTGGTGGCAGGGGGACGACGAGAC
>CALRVA020000199.1:0-3479 GCA_943371495.1 Archangium gephyra
CTTCGTCCATCACCAGCACCTTGGGGTCGCGGGCGAGGGCGCGGGCGATGGCCAGGCGCTGCATTTCGCCGCCACTGAGGCGGGTGCCGCGTTCGCCCAGGTAGGTTTGCATCCCCTCCGGCATCCGGGCGACAAAGGCGTCCACGTGGGCCTGGGCGGCCGCGCGCTCCACTTGTTCGGCCGGCGCATCCACCGCGCCCAGGCGCAGGTTATCTTCAATCGTGCCGGCAAACAGGAACGTTTGCTGGGGCACCACCCCGAACTGCTGCCGCAGCCACGCGAGGTCCAGTTCGCGGAGGTCGGTGCCATCCAGCAAGATTTGGCCCTCGGTGGGGTCATAGAACCGGAGCAGTAAATCCGCGATGGTGGACTTACCCGCCCCGCTCGGCCCGACGAGCGCCAGCGAGGTTCCCGCCGGGATGGTGAAGCTCATATCGCGCAGAGCGAGGGTGCCGTCCGGATACGCAAAGCTGACATTCCGGAACTCCACATCCCCCGTGATGGACGCCAAACGTATCGCCCCGCTTTGCAGGGGCTCTTCTTCGACCTCCAGCACCTCACGCTGCAGGCGCTCGGCGGCGGCCGTCACCTGGTTGTAGGTGTTGTTCATGTTGGCGAACGAGCGTGCCCCCTGGTTGATCTGGTCCATGGCCAGGGTCAGGGCCACGATCTGGGAGACCACCAGCATCCCTTGGGCGGCCATCCACCCGCAGATGTAGAGAATCGCCGCGAGCGACACCGCGCCGATGAACTCCACCATCGGGCGCAGGGCGGCAAAGCGACGGGCGGCGTGGATTTGGCTGCCGAAGGCACGCTCTACCAACCCCGAGTAGAGGTCATGAATCCGTTGTTCCGCCGCAAACGCCTTGATGACCCGGGTGCCCTGCAGGGCCTCGCTGGCCATTGCGTTCAGTTCGCTCAGGTCGTCTTGCACCACGGCCTGCGCGGCTTTCATCCGGCGGCCGTTGCGATTCACAAACCACGCCAGCACCGGGATGAAGAGAATCGCGAGCAACGCCAGCTGCCACTGCATCCAGATGATGGCGGTGAGGGCGGCAATGGCCCGGAACGGACCGTCGATCCCGTCGCGCACCATCCCGACGGCGTTGGCATAGACGTTGACATCGTTCGTCAACGCACTCTGGATGGACCCCGTGCGCTTGTCGTTGTAGTAGCGCAAAGGCAGCCGCTGGAGCTTGCCAAACAGTCGTAAACGGAGGTCCGTGCCCAGCCGTGCGGAGGCCTTGGTGATGAAAAACGTCTGGCCCCGGGTGAAGAAGTACTTGATCCCAAATACCACCACCACCAGCAGGCACATGATGAGAAGATCACGCAGGGCCTGGTGCTGGCTGGCGGTGATCCCCTTACCCGAACTCCCTGACGCCGATGCCGAAGAGCCCGATTCCGCTGGGTTCGGGGCCGGAGCCTCGTCCGCCGGATTGGATGGCACGAGCGGCGCCAGTTGTTGCAACAAGGGGCTACGGCGGGAAGTCGTCGAGGCGTCGGGTTGACTCGCCCGCTCGATGCTGGCCATGGCCTGCTCGGTGAGCGGAATGGTGGTCGCCGTCAGCAGCGAAGCCACCAAAGCGCAACCGATTCCGAGGCCGATCAGGCGACGTTGGGCCTTCAAATCCTCCCAAACCAGGGGGTGCAGGTGCCACCAACGTGCCATACGAAACTGCAGTTTACGCGAGACCCTCTAGTTCCCCGTAAATTTACCGATACCCGGAGTGGGACTCTCGCATATGAAAGCCTTGACCTATATTGCTCTGACGCTCGCCACTGGGATTGCCGTTGCCGACACCACCCCCGTGACCACCTCGGCCGATATCGCCATCAACAGCAAGTATGTGTGGCGCGGCATCAACCTCACGGATGACGTGGTGGTGCAGCCGTCCTTCACCTTCGGCTGGCAAAAGTGGAGCCTCAACCTTTGGGGTAACTATGAAACCACCAATGTGAACGGCTTCAAGAACCGCTTCACCGAAGTGGACACGACGCTGACCTATAGCGACACCGCCGCCAACGGCACGTGGAGCGCCGGTGTGATCAATTACGCTTTCCCGAACACGGGCGGCAGCGACACCACCGAATTCTTTGGCACCTACACCTTCGGCCAAGCCTTCAACCCGACGGTCGGCCTGTACTGGGACGTGGACGAAGCCAACGGAATCTACCTCAACGTGAGTGCCAGCGATACCAAGGACGTGGCCGGAACGCCGGGCGCCTCGTGGGGCTGGAACGCCAGCGTGGGCTACGGCACCGAAGACCACAACCAGTTCTACTACGGTAGCAACAAGGCCAGCCTGGCCGACTGGAAGCTCGGTGGCGTGTTCAACCTGCCCGCCGGCAATGGCACCGCTTACTTCAACACGTCGTTCACGGGTCTGCTGGATGGCAGCCTGCGCAATGGCGCCCCGAACCGGTCCAACTGGGTGATCGGCGCGGGCTACAAGATCAGCTTCTAAGCGACTCTTAGCTAACACAAGAACACCCCGAGGTTGAATCCCTCGGGGTGTTTTCTTGTATCCAGGCTAGCGTCTGGCTTAGTTGTTGACGGTGACGTTCAACCGCGCAAAGTCGCTGCGCAAGTTGTAGTTCGTCGTGCCGGTGCGAGTGCGGTAGTAACCGATCCGCGCTTGGCCCGTGCTGCTGATGAAGTTGCCCGCGTTCGTCGTGATCGTGTAGGTCGTCGACGTATCGCCGGTGCCCAAGTTCTGGGAGCCGATCTGCGTGTACGAGCCGGTGCTGTAGTTATACAGGTACACCGCCAGCGTTCCACTCAGGCTCATGTTGTTCTCCACCGTGACGGCGATGCTGACCACGCCCGTTCCTCGGTTGATGCCCGAGAAGATGGCGTCGTAGTCCACCACGCGGCGGCTGCCGGAAGCGGCGCTGCGCAGGTCAAACCGCACATTGTCACTTGAGGCCAGGCTCGTCACACTGCCACCCGCGATGGTGCCGGCAAACACTTGCAGGCTCGACGGAGCGTAGTTGGTGGCCGTCGTACCGCCACCGCCGCCGCCACCACCCGTGGTGCCAAGCGCGCGCGCCGCATTGATGCGACCGAAGCTCACCCAGGTGCCGACCGGATCCGTGGTGGATTCAATGGCGTTGCGGATGGAGACGTTGCTCGCCGTCAGGCCGTTCTTGGCCCACAGCAAGCCCGCGAGACCGGCGACGGCCGGAGCCGCCATGCTGGTACCGCTAAGCGTGGCGTAGGTGTTGCCGTCGTACGTCGAAAGGATGCTGGAACCCGGCGCGGCAACGTCCACCCACGAACCGAAGTTGCTAAAGCTGGATCGTGCGTCGTTTTGGTCCGTCGAACCAACGGCAATGGCGTTGGTGTAGAACGCCGGATAGCTCGCGGCCGAGGTGTTGCTGTTGCCCGCGGCGGCCACCACCACCACGTTGCGGCTCCAGGCATAGTCCACGGCGCTTTGCAGCGTGGTCGAGCCACTGGAACCACCCAGCGAGAG
>CALRVA020000200.1:0-3460 GCA_943371495.1 Archangium gephyra
ATCGGCATACCCCGTGCGTTCGGGATCACCCGCGATCATTCGCACCACGACATTGTCGCTGGCTGCATTGGACGAGCTATCCAGCGGAATCTGGCCATCAGTGGATGAGTCCACTGTGACGTAGAACGACATCGCCGCCGGGAAGGGAATCGAGAAAAACACCCGCACCGTGCGGAAAGTGTTGGGCTGGAACGCACCGAGCCGATAGCCCGCCACATCGCGCGGCAACCGGAAGTCAGGATTCGTGATCGAAACGGGCTGCCCCGAGTTGCCCGGAAGCAAGGAGCCAAGCTCCACATTGCGCAGCCGGTGATTGTTGGTGTCGGCGACGAGGAGCTCATCGGCTTCGCCGCTGCCTAGCAAAAGCGGGCCATTGAAGAGCGGGAAGGCCCCATTACCAAAGCCCGCCGCGCTTCCAAGCACGAGTTCCGTGGTCCAGCTGGTATCCCGGAACGGATTTGCGCCCTGCGGCAATCGCATGATGGTCAGGTTGTTGGCGGTCTGGCCCGCCACCACCAGGCGGCCTTCCAGCGCCGCGATCCCCGTGATATTCGGGGTCAGCGTGCGGATGGTGCGCGTGGTGTTGCCAAGGATGTCGTAAAGAATCACGTTGCCCGTGGTGTGGCTGGCGACGGCCACCGTCGGCTTGCCCTCATAGGCGCGGTAGGCCACGCCATAAGGCGCCGTCACCGTGCCTACCGTGGTCACCACCGGAGCGGTGCTCGGATTCGAAATCCGCTTGAGCTTGTTATTGGTGAAGTCGGCGACGTAGAGGTTGCCGACTTCGTCCATCGTCAGGCCGATGGGGTTGTTGAAGCGCGCACTGCCGCCCGCCCCGTCGACGTCACCGGCCGTGTTCCCGGCGATGACCGCGCCTTGGACCCCATCCTTGCGAATACGCAGAATGCGGTGGGCGGACTGGTCGGCCACGTAAATGAAGTCGCCGTTGGTTTCACCCACGATGCCGATCGGGCGGCTGAACCCGCTGGAAATGGTGGTGACGACCCCGTTCTTGATGCGGCGAACCGCGCCGCTCGTCGCCTGAGTCACATAAATCGTGCCATCCGCGTCTTGCCAGGCCCCCAACGGCTGACCCAGTTGAGCGGCGCTGGCCGCGCCATCCGTGCTCCCGTTGGTGCCCGTCCCGGCGAGGGTCTTGGCCACAGCGCGGTTGAGCGCGGTTTGCAGCAGCAATCGCGGCTCGTTGAGGAAAATGCCCGATCGGTTGTCGATCTTGAGTTCCAGCACGCGCACGTTGCTGGTCTGGCCGGCAATCTCGGAGACCACGGCCTGGGTGACCTTGACGGCCGAGCCCCCGAAGGCCGCCCGCGTGCCGCCTTCTTCCATGTTGGTCACGCCCACTTCGCCGGTGGCCGGGTCGTAATCAATGCGGGCGGTGATGCCTGTCGGCCCGCTGGAACGAAGCGGGGCTTCAATATCTGGGGTGAGGGCGAGCGGAGAACCTCCGCCGCATCCTGCCGCAATCCCCGCGCCGACAACAATCAATGACAAGCCGGAAGCCCACCAATTCACTTTCACAGGGCTAAGAATACAAGGATTCGCACCCCGCGTGGTTAAGAGAATAGGGGGAAACTTAGCGAGAGTCGTCCAGCGAGTTCAAACGGTGCGCCGCGCGTTCGCAAATCCGGGCGCGTTCATCGTTGCTGGCGAGGCTCCAATCCGTGATTTCTTCCAGCGTGCGGCCGCACCCCGTGCACGCGCTGCCCGGGTTCAGCCGGCAAACTCGGATGCAAGGTGACGTGATCTGCGCGGAGAGGGGCTCGCAGGAGGCAGATCGGGCTTGCACAGTGGGAGTCTAGACGGACCTGCCCACAAATGCGGTGCGGACCACAAGAAAGTTGGCCATTGCGGCCCCAAAACCGGTAGAAGCTCCGCTACAATCACCTCGGCAGGCGCAATGCAGTGGGAAGGTTTCTTGGACTCGGATGGATGGGAGTGCTGCCCGCAATGAGCCTGGGCGCATACACCGAGAGCACCATCGGCCACAGCGTGAAGGGCGAGCCGATCCTTTGCTACAGCGTGGGGGTGGGCATGGATGCCGTGCTGGTCATTGGCGGCACCCACGGCGATGAGATCGAAGGGGTGTGGCTGGTGGAGAAATTCTTAGCCGATGCGAAAGCCAAGGACTGGGATCTCACCGAGCAGACGATCTACATCATCCCGCGCCACAACCCGGACGGCATTGCCGCTCGCACGCGCAGCAACGCGAACCGGGTGGACCTGAACCGCAACTTTGCCGAAGGCTGGAACCCTGAGCCCAGTGCCCAGCGCTACCACCCCGGACCGAACGCCCTCAGCGAACCCGAGACCCGCGCGTTGGTCAATTTCATTGCGGTGCGCCCGGAGATCAAGCGCGTGGTCAGCATCCACACGCCGTTTGATTTCATTGACTACGACGGGGACGAGGCCAAACGCCTGGCCGAGTTGATGAGCTCGAAGAACGGCATGCCCGTCAAGCGGATTGAGTACGCGACCCCGGGCTCATTCGGGCACTACTGCCGCGCGCGGGGTCTCCCGCTGGTGACCGTGGAACTGCCCAAAGGAGGCACCCCGGAATCCTTATGGGAAAAGCACCGGGATGCCCTGTGGGCGTTTGTGAAGGGAAGCTAGTCCGCGCGGCTTTAGTGGCAGCTGGTGCACTCTTCCACGCCGGCATAGGCGGCGATGGGTGCGGGTTCGGCTTCGGCTCGGTCCAGACGGTTCGACTGGATGGTGGCAAACGAAAGGGCCGCGAGAATCAGGCCGACGACGACGAGGGAAATGGCTTTCAGTTTCATAGGAAGCTCCTGCCCGTACAAGTCATGAGGACGCGGGGGCGTTCCCTCGTTTGGTCTCGCTCGTACAAAATAGGGGTTCCCAACTATGCTGAGCGCTTTTCTGATGGCATCTTCACTCCTCACGAATTCGGAACCGGAAGTGCGCGGCACCTGGCTGACCACCACCGCGAACGAGGCCATCAGCCGCCCCGAACACACCGCCGAGACGATGCGCCGCCTGCGCGAGATCGGCCTGAACACGGTGTACGTCGAAGTCTGGAAGAACGGTTACACAGAATTCCCCTCCGAAACCATGGCGCGGGCGATTGGGGTGCCGATGCGGGTCAACGCCTCGCCCCAGGGGGCCGTGCAGCGAGACTTGCTGGAAGAGACCCTCATCGAAGCGCACCGCAACCAGCTGATTTACATTGCGTGGTTTGAGTACGGGTTCATGGCGGCCCACCAGGGCACGCAAAACGAGCTGCGCGCCCGCAAAGACTGGCTGAGCCTCGACGCCCAGGGCGGGGAAGTGGCGGGCAACGGATTTGTGTGGATGAACCCGCTCCACCCCGATGCGCAGGACCTGCTGCTGGGCATCGTGAAGGAGGCGATTGTCAAGTACGACCTCGACGGAATCCAACTGGACGATCGCATCGTGTGGCCGTACATCAACATGGGTTACG
>CALRVA020000201.1:0-3429 GCA_943371495.1 Archangium gephyra
CACGCTGATCCGCTCCGGAAACTCCGGGTCATTCTCAATCTTCGGGCTCGCTTGCTGGAAGGTCGCTTCGTCAATTTCGTGATCGAGCAACACCACAAAGTGGGCACTGCCCGTGGTGAGGGCCGACCCGACAAACCCCTGGGCTTCCTCTTCGATCCACGGCGTGCAGGTGCTGACCGGCACGCGCACCGGGTCGTAGCTGGCCGGGGGCAATACAAAGCGCACCGTCTCTTCGGATGTGATGGTCACCGGCACTTCGATGCCCCGGTGATTGATGACGAACTCACTCCCTCGTCCTCGGCGGTGGGCAAAAGCGGCCGCGCACCGCAGTCCATTGCCACAAAAATCTTCGCTGCCGTCCGGGTTGAACATCCGCAGCATGATGATGTCGGGCCGGTCATCGTAAACCAGCAGCCCGTCGCTGCCGATGCCGATGCGCCGATCGCACATCGCCACGGCCAAGCCCCGGAGGTTGTCTTCGGGGACATCTCGCGCTTCGACCAGCACGAAGTCGTTGCCGATCGATTGGACTTTGACAAACGGGATGGTCATTGCAACGGCTCGAATCGGTAGCGGGCCCGGCGATGCACGGCGCGGAACCACTGCCCCTGCGGGGATACCAGCGGGAACCACCAGGCGCTGGGACGGTGGGAGGCCCGCGCCAGCCCATCGGTTGCCAAAATGGCCTCGCGAATGAGCCGCACCCGGGTGAGTTCGGCTTCGAACACCAGAGCATCGCGCGTGCGCTTGGCTTCCACAATCTCGGGAAGTTCCGTGAAGGCATCCAGCTCGGCCTGTTGCTTTCGCCAATCACCCCAGGTGGCATCCACCCGGCTTTGGTGCGACTTGACGACGGTGATGAGCTCTTGCCGTCGCTCCCAGTCGGCGGGGGTGGGGTCCTTCTCAAAGATGGCAGCGCGCCAGTGGTCGCCCAGGGCGCGGGCGGCGGCTTGCGTCTCTTGGGCCAGCGCATGGGCTTGGTCCACCAATTGGCGCTTGGCGGCGCGGCGTTCGGCCACCGATTTGGCCATATCTCCCAGCACGCTCTGGACCTGGTCGTAGCGGTGCGCCGGGCACGCCCAGGCCCGGGTTTGGGTTCGCTCCAGGTAGCGCACCAGTTCGCGCGGGCTGCGGATGCTTTTGAGCTCACCGAGCAAGGCAAAGGCGCGCTCGCGAACCTGGCCCATGCGGGCGGAGAACCCAACGCCACTGAGCTCGTCCGCGCCAAAGGGGCGGCGCAACGGCTCGGGCAAACGGAACCACGCGTTCACCTCGTCCAGAGCTTCCCAAGTGGAATAGCCCACCCGCACCAAGGGGTGGACGGGCTGGGGGTGACCAGCTTCGGCCAGCAAGCGATGGAACGTCCGGCTGCGATTGACATAGCCGCTGGCCCCCTCGTGGAAGACAAAGACAAACTCGCGGGCCAGCAAGGAGATGAGCGTAACAGCCTTGCCCACCAGGGTCACGCCGGGGCCGAATCTTTCCTCCAGCAGGGTGGCCAACTCGCGGCGGTTGGTGGGCGCGCGCTTGTAGCTCAGGGCAAGAATCTCCGGGGTCATGATGAGGAGCCCGCGCGTCCCCACCCGCAGAGTGCCGCGCCCTCGGCCCGGAATGATGACGTCGAACGGCACCGCCCCCGCGCCGAAGCGGTCGAGCGTGTACATTTCCGTCCCCTGCACCGCCCGGTCATAGGCTTGCCGGGCCACATCGCGCGTCGCGGGGTTCAAGAACAGGTCCAGGATGGCAAACCGGTCACGGTCACTCGTTTGCGGGTTAAAGGCCAGGAGTTCCGTGGTGCGGGTGGTCTGCACGGGCACCGGCTCGCCCGCCGCAAAGGAGTAGAGGTCGGGGAGGATGCGCTCGTAAAAATCGGCGAGGGTGTCATTGCCCTCTTCGTCCGTCCCTTCGCACACCAGGCTCAGGAGGTGGTCGGCCTTCTTGCGGGCGGCGTCTAAGGCGGGGCCACTGAGGCAGTCCAGTGTCGAGTTGACCGCCCATTCCAGGGTGTCGAAAAGCGGCCCGAGGACGGCATTCAGCGGCGTCTCGGCGGCAATGCGGTCATCGTCGGGGGCGGCAGCCAGGCCGCGCCAGCCCCAGGCTTCTGTCAGCTCGTCCATCAGCTCCGGACGACCATGCGCCAGGCGGCTGAGCGAAACCCCGTGCTGGGCGAGTCGCTCGCGTGTCACCACGGTTTCGCCGCCAAACAGGGTCGAGAACTCGGCGGCGGCGCTCCACAGATTCTGCGTCGTGGTGTCGTTGTGGGGCAGGGCGGCGTAGCCACGCACCCCAATGCCGCGCGGGGCTTTGGCGAAATAGTCCGTATCGTGGACCCCCGCAATAAACGGCCGGGAAGGAGAAGCGGCGGCGGCAGCGAGGGCCAAACCCGCCTTCATCGGCTCATCCCAAAAGACGGTTTGACCGAGCGCCAACAACGGAACGCCCGGCGCGACTTCATCCAGCCGCACCAGGATTTCGTTGACCGAACACCCGCTTTCGTCCATCGATCTCATAACTCTACGCCATTCGTAAGGAATCGATGAAAGGACCCACCCTCAAAAATACGGGGAAACGCGCCGACAACTCTTTTGGAACCTCGAAGTTATGGCGCAGAACCCGCAGAATGGCAAACCAGGGCAATCCGTAAGCATAAGCGTAGCCAGTCAGATCACGGGCGTGGAAATTCACACGCTCCGGTACTGGGAACGCGAATTTGCGGGCTATCTGAACCCCATCCGCACCGACGGAGGTCAGCGCCGCTACCGTCCCGAGGACATCCAGGGCGTATTTCTTCTCAAGCGACTCTTGCGCGATGAGATGTTCAGCATCGCCGGGGCCCGGCGGCACCTGGCTCGCCTGCAGCGCGAAGCCGCTTAAACCGGTTTAGAGTTTCAGATGGCCTGGTTTCCCGGATGGGCGCCAGGCCTTCTTTATGCCTCTCGCCTCTGGCCCCGCAAGTGGGTAGCCTGAAGAGGTGGGGGAATCGGACATCTTTTCGGGTTTGGCGTCCGTGTTGCCGCCCGAGCGCATCCTAGGCAGTGAAGCCGCGCGCCGGGTGTACGCCCACGACGCTTACACGGTGGACCGTAGCGCGCCCGACGTGATTGTGCTGCCGGAAACCACAGAGGAAGCCCAGGCCGTGATCCGTTGGTGCCTGGAGCATCAGATCCCCTACACGCCCCGAGGGGCGGGAACGGGCCTGAGTGGCGGGGCGATGGCCGCTAAGGGCGGGGTCATCCTCAGCACCAAGCGGCTGAACCGGATTCTGCAAATTGATATCCCCAACCGGCGGTTGCACGCGCAGGCGGGGGTGGCTAACCTCAAGCTCAGCCAGGCGGTGGCGGCGGAGGGGTTCCACTTTGCCCCTGACCCCAGCAGCCAGTCCGTCAGCACGCTGGGCGGCAACATCGCCGAGACCAGCGGCGGCCCGCA
>CALRVA020000202.1:0-3420 GCA_943371495.1 Archangium gephyra
CGATTTTCGATTATCGAACCACGTTGACCGGCACGATGCGTCGGACTCGTTCCCCAGAAGGAGTTTCCGCGAGGATCTCCACTCGGTAGACGCCCGGAGCAACGGCTCGGTTCGCGTTGTCTTGCAGGTTCCAGGTGACGCTGTTCTCACCGGCACCCTCGCTGCGGCCACGGCTGACCGTGAACACTTCGCGACCCGTGCTGCTGAGGATGCGGACCGTCACCAGCGCATCGGCGCTGAGCGCGTACTGCACCGTCACCGGGGCATTCACGTCGCGGGTCGGTCGGCTGACCACCACGTTGCCAATGACAGGTCGGCTTGCGCCACCCGGCTCGGCGGAGATGGTGAACAGGCGGGTGCCCGGTTCGCTCACACGGAATGTGTAACCACTGCTGGCCCGGAGGTCGCGGCTTTCGCCGGTCACTTCGTCCTTGATGCGGAAGCGGACGGCACGCGTCACGCTCGGCAGGTTCGGCCAGGTCACGGTGTACTCACCGGCTTCGGTCGCGTTCACCGAGACCTTCCACTCTTCGCGGCCCACCCGAGCGCTGAAGCTGCGGGAGAGGTCGAGATTGGTGTTCTCGGGGTTCTTGATCGAAAGGGCGGCGACGGCGCTGGGGGCCATCGGCGGTTCCGGCGTGGTCAGCACCTTGGCTTGCTGCGCATCGCGCACTTGGCCAATGAAGTTCTGACTGTCGATACCCTTGTTGCTGCGAACAGCAAGTTCGAGGCGCCAGTTGCGATCCGATTGCACGAAGCCATCGTCCACGGAGCGACCCGAGTTCGGCAGGCCTTCTTGGAAGACCGGCGGGAAGATCAGGCGCACCGGGCGGAAGCCGTTGCTGAAGACCCAGTAGCCGACGTGCGGCACAAACGTTCCGTTGGAGCTGCTTTCGAACTTGTACTGACCGGTTCCGCCATCAGAGCGATCCCAGTAGATGAGGCTCGAGCTGACCACACCTTGCGAAACCAGTTGGTTCAGGCTGAACACGGTTTCGGGACTGTCGGCGTAGACGGCATTGATCTGGGAAGCCGGCACCGGATACGGATACGGGTTACCAATGAGGTTCCAGCCCTGTTGCAGGGTGATGGAAAGACCACCTTGGCCCGCGTCGGTCGGCGGAATCGCGTTCGGCAGCACGTAGTTGCCGAGGTCGCTCGTCGGAAGCACCCAGTAAGCGCGACCACGTTCGGCACTTTCCGCCGGGCGGAAGCTGTTGCTGAGCGGATCAAACCGGAAGGCTTGGAAGTCCACGCCCGCTTGCAGCCCGAGGATCGTATCGAACGAAGAGTCTTCGAACGTGTACGGCAAGGTCACGAGGCTCGGACCGACCGGCAACGGAAGTCGCGGGGTCGGAGCGACCACAACGGTCGCTTCCAGATTCTTTTCAGCGCCCGGAGGAGCGATCACGTTGACGCGAAGCTTCTGCGGTCCGGCCAGGTTCTCGTCCACTTCCACTTGGAAGTCCACGAAACCGATACCGTTGGCGGCGATGCTGCCAATGGTGCGCGTACCCGTTTGGCCCGTCGGGAAGTTCATGCCGTCCGGCAGGAACAAGCGCACTTGCGCATTGTTCAGCGGGACTTCCTTGTCAACATCAGCAAACTGGTTGTCGATGTAGACACGAACCGTGAACGGGTTCTGGGCAAAGGATTGCGGGTCGTTCGGGTCGGTTGCCAAGAACTTCGGCGCGTCCATCACTACGGTGTACGGGTCGGCGTAGTTGGAGACGCTCCAGGACGATCGGACGTAGTGCACGATCGTGCGTTGCTGGCCCGCACCCACTTGGGCGACCGGGAAGCGCTGCACAAAGGTGGTTTCACCGATGAAGACGTCAGCTTCTTCCGCCGGCACCGGGTTGTTGTCACCGAAGACGCGGAGATTGATGTTGTTCCCGAAACTCGTGGTCGTGTGGTTACCGACCTTGATGAGGTCCGTACCCGTCGCGTCCGGGGTTTCTGCCGGCGGGATATTGTCCACGCGCAGACCGTAGTTGTTCGTTTGCCCGAACAGGAACTGCATGTAAGCCGGGAAGCGAAGGCTGCGGAGATCGTGGCGACGCTCCGTGCGAATCGGTCGTTGACCCGGAAGGTCGCTCACGCCGATGTAGCCTTCCGGCGTTTGCTTCGGATTACCCGTCAAGCTACCACGGACCGAATGGGCTTGGTTCGCACCGGATTCGGAATCAAAGACTCCATTACCTGTGCGCATACCCGGATAGCACGAGAAAAGCAGGCCGTAGGCTTGGCCTTCCGCGGCCAGGTTGGTCATGCGCCATCGAATGCGAGCGGCGTCACCCAGCAGGCGAACTTGGCATTCCACATCCACGTCGGCGTCAGCCCAAGATGCGATGATATAGCGGCGGCTGGCACCAATATAGGTGACGCGAAGGCCACCATCGCCAAACAAGGCCGAACCCGCACCATCGTTGTCGCCCTTCAGGATGCGGGCAAAGACGTAGTCGCCCACCGGATCCGTCGGAGCCCCAAAGGTGAGGGCCATGTCGTCATCAAAATTGCTCTGTACGCTCCCAAGGTTTCCAACCTGGAAAGCAAAGCGACCAGCCGCGTCGAGCGTGCGGGCCGTCGGGGCGTAACAGGGGCCGTTTTGGCCACCGTAAGTCACGGTGCCGCTGGCACCCACGGAGATCCGCATCAGCTCATTTTCGATGAGGTTGAAGTTGTAATCCGTGGAATACGGGGCCGTGTTGGCCGGGTCGATACACTCAAACGACCAGCCACCAGCACCAAACTGAGCTTGGGAGACCGCGGCGAGGGCGGCGGTCGCCATGAGCACTCCAAATCTGCGATTCATTTTGTTCTGTTCTCTTTCCAGGGTGGAGGCAGAACCCCGTAGTGGGGGTACTGCCTCCGGTCAAGTGACAAGCGTCGAGCGTTTCCCCTAGGGGACCACCGGTCGATTCAGGAGTCGGACACCCGAGAAGATGTAGCGCTCTCCAGAGGCATCCATCACCGGACCCGGCTCGTCGCCGACTGCCTTCACACCCACTCGGTAATAGATTTGAGCTGCGCCCGGGAAGGCTTGGCTGAAATCAATGGCCGGTGTGGTGATCGTCGCACCCGTTGCCGTCTCTCTATCGACGACACGAGATACGATTTGCGTTCGACCGCGCGGGAAAGTCGAGACATCCGACACTTGGACGACGTACTCGATCTGGATCGTCGGGTTCGCGCCCCGCACGCTGCGGAACAGGACCGAGCGCGGAATGGCGACGGTTTCCCCGTCAATCGGTTGCACCAACTCCGTGGAGTTGAGCGGCGTGGCCGAGCCGTTGGACGGCTGGCGACCGCTGATGAAGTAGCACCATTGGGCGCCGGAAGTTCCGCCACCGCCAGTGCCACCCGTGGTGTTACCGGTCGTGTTCCCTGTGGTGTTGCCACCCGTGGTGGTACCGGTTG
>CALRVA020000203.1:0-3285 GCA_943371495.1 Archangium gephyra
CAGATGGTGGTGGACCAACTCGGCCCGGACGACGTGCTGAGCATCATCACGTTCGACGAGAAGGTGGACGTGCTGATGGCGCCCCAAAACGTGACAGACCGCGAGCGCATCAAGCAGGGCATCGCCGGGCTGACGGCGGGCTACACCACCGACCTCTACGGCGGCGTGCAGATGGCCGCCGGAATGCTGGCGGAGCGCCGCCACGCCAGCCGCGCCACCCGCATGATTGTGCTGAGCGACGGGGAGCCGACCTCGGGCGTGAAGGGCTTTGCCGAACTCACCGAACTCGCCGGGGCGACCAAGGCGCAGGGGATTACGGCCACGTTCCTGGGCTTCGGGCCGGATTACAACGAAGAATTGATTGCCGCCATGGCCAAGCGGGCCGGGGGGAACTACTACTACATTCCGCAGCCGCACATGTTGCCGGAGATCTTTGGCAAGGAGCTACGCACGGCCATGAGCGTGGCCGCCACCAACCTCAAGCTGCGCCTCAAGCTCAGCCGCTGGGTGGAATTGCGCGAAGCCGCCGGGCACAAGGTGGCCCCCGGGTCGCGGGAGTTCACGCTGGACCTCGCCGACCTGGAGCGCGGGCACAGCCTGCGCCAGGCGTTCGATTTGGAGTTCCCCAACCACCCACTGGGGCACTACCGGGTGATGAACGGGACGTTGGCATTCGAAGACACCGCCAGCGGCCAGGTGCGCACGGTGGATGTGGACTTTGTGCAGGAGTTCACCGCCGACCGCGAGCGGTTTAGCCAGCCGGTGGACCCGCGCGTGGCAGGGGCGCTGGAGGTTTCGGCGGCCTCGCGCATTGTCGAGCGCACGATCATGGGGCTCAAGACGCAGCAGATCAACCTCGCCGAAGCGATGGCCGAACTGCAAAAGACGCAGATGATCCTGACCTCGCAGGGGCGCGGGCAAGAGGCGCAGGAAGTCACCCTGGCCATGCAGGCGATCCAGAAGGGCGACCTCGGCGGGGCCGAGAAGACCCTGATGGGCACCGTGGTCAACCTCGACCAGGGCAAGGTCTAGGCACTTTTAAGCTACAGGATTTTCCAGTCGCATTTCGGTACCGCCGATGCGGAGCACATCCCCCGGCCGCAAGGGCGAGGACGTCACGCGCTGGCCGTTGATGTAGGTGCCATTGGTGCTGTTAAGGTCGGTGACCGTCACCTGGCCCGCCACCATGCTAACGAGGCAGTGTCGCCGTGAGGCCTGGCTATCGGTGGTGAGCCGCAGGCCGGTGCCTTCTCTTCCGATTTCGAATTGGTCGGTGAGGAACTGCCGGTGCCCGGCCATCGGGCCACTAAGGACGACGAGCTGGTAGGCGGACGTCGCTATGGGTTGCGCCGGGATTGCGACAGTCGGGGAGCTCATTGGTTGGGGCATGGGCTGTGCGGTGGGGTTTTGGACGATGGGGGTCATCGGGGCAGGCTGCGCGCCGGGGTTCACCATCGCTACGGGCTGGGGACGCCCCATTCCGCGCAGGAAGAACTGCAACTGGTGCCCGCCAATCTGGAACGTGTCACCATGCTGAAGCACGGCCTGGGGAACCCGAATGCCGTTGTGGCCGATGCCCGCCGGGGTGCCGGCGTCCATTAACAGATACTGCCCGCCCTGGCGGACGATGGTGGCATGGTGCGGGGCCACACTCCCATCGCCGAACAACGGGATCCCCGCGCGTTCATCGCGACCAATCAAGGTCTGCTGGTTGTCAATCGGCCAATCGCGGCCTTCGTTGCGGCCCACCACCAAGCGCACCCACGCGCGGCGGCTGGCTTGCTCGGCCAAGGCCGTAAACAATCCCACCAGCAATCCGATACCGGCTGTAAGCACCGCGCGGCCCGGCGCCCCAATCTCGACCACTTCACCGGGGTTGGCGTTGGCCACCATCGCCGTGCCCAAAACGGTGGAAATCGGATTGAAGATCATCCCGGTCACGGCCCCGCCGATGAGCCCCCCAAAGGCCCCCGACATCGCGCCACGCACGTTGAGCTGAGAAACTCCCAGGCCGAGGCCGATGCCAATGCCGAGGGGGATGAAGGTGAACACGCGCACGAGGGTGGTGGGGTCGCCGTCGCGTTGCGCCATCACCTGCGCCCCCATCATCGCCTGGAAGATCACGCCGCTGACTTGCCAGCCCATCATCCCACCGACGAACGTGAACACGGCGGCGAGCAGGGTGGTGACCCAAAGGTGGTGGCGGCTGCCCTTGGCGAGGCCCTGGATGAACCCGCAGGCGACGCCAATGGCGAGGATGGTGCCCACGATGAGCGCGCGCTCTGCCCGCACCCACTCCGGCGAAGCGGAGAAGGCAATGCCAAGGTTGCCGGCCTTGGGGAACATGGGTTCCACCACCAGCCACACCAAGGCCCCGGCCAGGAAGCCCGCGAGCGCCCGCCCGATGGCCCCCTGCACCAGCACGCGAAAGAGTCCGTTCATTTAGCCCTCAAAGCGCAAGACGATGGCCCCGCACTGAACGGTGTCGCCCGGCAGCACCGGAGTCGGCCCCGTGATCTTAGTGCCGCGCACGTAGGTGCCGTTGGTGGATCCGAGATCCGTCACGGTGAGGTGGGCGCCATCCCACTCGAACTGCGCATGGCGCCGCGAGACACTGGACTCCTGAGGCATGGCCAACGGCCCGGTAACTTCTCGACCGAGTTCAAAGCTGCCGGGGACCAGGGGTACCGGCGAACCCGAGCTAAGCACCAAACGCGGGCTACTAGGTGCGGCAACGGGCGCGGCCACGGGCGCTGCCACGGGACTCGCCACAGGGTCAAGGACAATCTTCTCGCCCGGGCCTTGCCGCTGCGGAATGGCCACCGGGGGTGTGGGGTCGCCGTCGTCCGCGGTCGGAGCTACTTGGGCCAGACCGGCCTGCTTCAAAAAGCCTTGCACTTGGTCGCCCTTGTACTTCAGCAGCCAGAAGATCACGCCCCCCACTGCCGCCAGGCCAATCAGGCCGGTCAGCAGGCTCACCAGCGGTGAAACACCGCCGGAAGCGCGCGGGGCGGCCGGCTCCGTCGGGAGGGTGCCCGGCATGGCGGCGGCTCCAGGTTCCTGGCCGGTCGCGGGGTCTTTCTCTTGCTCCACCACGGGCGCGGCGTCGTCGGCCGTCACCAGCACGCCAACCCGGCCCGCTTCGCGGCTTAGCTCCACGCGCTGGGCAGAGGTAGCGAGGGTTTTCTCGCCGGATTTGGTTTCAAAAACGACCTCAACCGGGCCAGGGGGCAGGTTCCACAGGGTGATGCGGCCCTTGTCCTCGGGGGTCAGAAGGGCGGTGCG
>CALRVA020000204.1:0-3075 GCA_943371495.1 Archangium gephyra
CAGCGACAAAAGTTCGGATTTCGAGCCGCTGCGCGGAGGCTAACTGGTTGTCCACCATCCACTCCCAGGCCGGGAGGCCAATGCCGATGAGTTGGCGCACGCTCTCTTGCACTTCGGCTTCTGCGGACCCCACCCCCCACTGCGTGGCGCGGCGGTAGATCGCCAAGAGTTGAGCGTCTTCCGGGCGCGGAATCGAGCCCACCGCCGGGGGGTCAGGCACCACCGGCGGTTCCACCACCACTCCGGGCATCTGCCGGTCCAGGGCCACGCCCCAAGTGTCCCGCGCTCGGCCCTGTCCATCGGCCAGGCCAAAGCGATAGAGGTCATCCCCATTCGCATCGGCAAAGACGCCCACGGAGCCGGTGCCCCGCGCCGCCAAACCGCGACCCGCCGGACCATGGTAGCGATCCGTACCGGCCATATCTACGAAGACGCCCACGCCGTTGGCGCTGCCCAGGCCGGGGTTGCTGTCGCGGCTGGTGTAGGTGTCGTCCCCGGCGCGATCCAGCAGCACCGCCACGCCCAGGTCATGCCCGATGGCGTGCGCCGCCCCTACCGCCACCGCATAGGTGTCGTCCCCGCTGGCGTCCAGCAGGTAGGCCGCGCAAAGGTGCATGGCGCTGGCCTGAGAATAGTGGTGCGCGCGGTAGAGATCACGCCCGGCCAGGTCACCCAACGAACCCACCGAGAACCAGTAAGCCGCGCCCTGCGAGTACGTTTCGCCGAGGTACGTGTCGTTCCCTTCCACGTCGGTCAGCAGACCGACGCCCCCGGCTTGGCCGCCGCTATCCTCGCGGAAGCCCATGCCGAACCCCTGGGCAAAACTGTAGTACACGCCCGAAAAGAGGGGCGCATTGAAGGAGATGCTCCCCGCGCGGTACAGGTCATTTCCTTTCAGGTCCACCTGCCAGCCCACGCCTTGGGTGCGCGCCGCCCCTTGCCCAAACAGGCCGACATCGTAGACATCGTTGCCGTTGGTGTCCAAACACAGGCCGATTCCGGCCACCCCGAATCCTTGGCTTAAAGCGCGGCTGGCGTAGCGGTCGTGGCCACCTTCCTTGCGGAACACGCCCACCCCGGCCAGGCCCGCCCCGTAGGCCAGCGAAGCCCCGCCGAAATCATCGTGCCCACCCGCATCCAGGGCCACTCCGATGCCCAGGATGGCCGCGCCCACGCTGAGGTCCACCGGGCGGTAGGTGTCATCGCCGCCGAGGTCAATCAGGGCACCGGTGTAGCCGACCCCCGCGCCCACGCGGCCGGTGTAGGTGTCGTTGCCGCCCAGATCAATCGTCAGGCGGGCGTCGGTTTCACTGTGAATATCATCGCTCTTGCCGCCGATCTGCACCACATAGGAGCCCAGCTTCACTCGCACCTTGCCCGGCACATCGGCATTGGCGGCGCGGAGTTCGCGGGCCGCTTGCTCCACGGCTTCGGTCACCGTGATGGCCGCCGCCCGGATGCGGGCTTGGTCCACCTGGTCAATCAGGGTCCAGAGGTTAGCCAGCGAGGGCGCGGGGTTGCGCACAAAGGCGAAGGTCACCTTCGATTCCTCCACCGCCGTCACGGGCAGACCTTCGATGATCGTGCGTTGTTGTTCGGCACTCAAGGCCTTGGTGGCTTCCCGAATCTCGGCATCGGCGGCCTGCATCGTGCCCACCAAACGGGCGACGATCGGGCGGATGCCGGCGGGCAGTTCATTCAGCCCGCTCACGGCCGTGGGGTTGAGGGCGGCGGCATTCCCCTTTCCCCCCAGAAGTTGGTCGGCTTCGCCCAGCAGCTTGGCCGTGGTGGCTCCATTCACCGAGCCGTGCAGACGCCACTGCTCCGCCGCCCCACCCAGGGGGTCATTGAGCGCAAAAGTAATGAACGAAGACGTGCGGCTGGCCCGGCTGAGTTGCTTCTCGTAGTTGAGGTCCTCGGGGCGGAGATTGCCGAGGCTCAGCGTGTCACTGATCAGCGCCTGCTCGTCGGCGGTCCATTGCGCCGAGGCCCCCGGCATCAATCCCGCCGCAATGATGGCCGTCAGGGCAAGTAAGCCGGTTGCACGCATGCCCGTAAGGCTACCTGCTTAGGCCTGCGCGTCGGTACTGCCGAGGGGCGCCCGCAGGGCTTGGCGCACGGCGTTTACCAACCCAGCGCGGGGGGCGCGTCTCTCGTCCAGGGCTCGGGCATCAAAGGGGAGGCCATTCCCGGTCTGTAAATCGCCGCCGCCCTGCACCATCAACCCCACCACTTCGCCGGGGGTCCAGGCGTCTTGGGTGTGGGCAATGCTGATTCGTGGCCCCGCTTTCCCCGCGCGCGGGTCCAGGTTGACCTCCCCCCATTCTCGCCACTTGTATTCGCGCTCCTCGGGGTCGTCGGGCGGGGCGGGCATGACTTCCAAGCGGCAAGCCAAGGCCTGCTCCGGCACGCCCAGCCAATGGGCAATGCCCTGCACCCGGCGCTGACGTGTGACGACCCCCAGGGGCGAGCCGAACGGCAATCCAAAACTAGGCCAATCCGGGCGGAATCCCGGCCCCCAAGGCCACAGCACCAGCCACGGTTCGTGCCCTTCATCCAATCGACGGCGGTTGATTTCGTGTTCCATCAGGATATTGATGCCGTCGTCAATGAAGCGGCGCAGCATCGGCTCACCATCACCCTGCGGGAGGGCGGCTTGCCACGCCTTTCCGGCTGCTTCGGCGGGAGCCAGCACCCCCAAATCCAGCGAACCCTGGTGCCAAGCCAGGGCGCAGTGGCCGCGCACCGCCGCCAGGGTGAGGCGGGGTGTGCTGAGAGGCCGGAGCGCCGCCGCCAGAGACTTCCAGTTCTCCCCGGTGGGTGCGTCGCTCAGCGCCAGCTGGTTGTCGGCGTCCAGCGTCATCCAGTCCAAGGCAAAGAGCGTGTCGCGCGCGCCCACCGGCCCGGGGAAATCCTTCCCCATCGCCCCCACCGCCAGTGGCCCATCTTCGGTGGTGTAGAGGTGCGGCTCCAGGCCAAACCAGACCACTTCCGGCGTGCGGGAAGCCTGCTCCGGGGACACCAGCCGCTCCACTTGCGCCTGGGCCAGCCACTCCCCGGCGGGGCTATCCCATT
>CALRVA020000205.1:0-3015 GCA_943371495.1 Archangium gephyra
GGAGTATCAAGGACGCTTCTACTACCATGCTTGGGTGGAGTATTGGGACGGCAAGGATTGGATCGCTATGGATAGCACTCGGGCCGAATCTCATTTGACTTCGCGGTACATCAAGATCGCGCACGGCACGGTGGCCGATGCTTATCAATCGTTCCTGCTGGCTCCGGAACGGTTAGAAGTCGTCAAGGAAGGCTCATGATTGGCCAGCAACGACGCGCACTGGTCATCGCGATCTTCGCCATTCTTGGCGCCGTCATTAGTATGTCGTTCATGCCGATGGCGATCGATTCGATCTATTCTTCTATCCAGAATCAGGTGCGGTCTTCGCGCGTGGAGACAAACCCGAACGCCACCGAGAAGGTTTACGAGTTTGATCGCATTGTCAGCGCCAATGGAAACCTAAGTGTTTCGGCCCAACAAAAAGCATTAGAAGATTTTCGGGCGGAGTGGTTGGCCACTCGTGATTCGGGAAACCTCATGGAAACAGTGGACAAGTTCGGCCTCGAACTTGAGCCCAAGATCGAAATCACCGAAACCCGTTTCGGAGGCCGAAGTGAGATTGCTTCGCTCAAGGGCCTTGAGAAAGGAGGGGTGAGCCGAGTGATCCGCGAAGGGACTCGCTACTCCATCTACATCCTGCGCCAGACGCGGATTCTCCCGGTCTCGGGGAACATGGTTCCCGACGTGATGGAAGAGCCCGTGAAGGGCTATCCAGGTTCGCGGCAGCCCGCCACACTCATCGCACTGGGCTTGCTTGGGGCGATCCTGGGCGGCGTTTTCGGCGATGTCGGATCGAGGCTTCTTGCCAAAGCCAATGAGCGCTGGCGTCAGATGGCGAGTGGGGACCGCGTGACGGTCTTCATGGGCTCATTCGCAGGGATTCTGGCCAGCATTCCCTTCCTGTTCGTCTTCCAGGGATTAGGCATTCTCGGGCCGCTCTTAGTCTTTATGATGATGGTCGGGTTTTCGTTCTTGGGGATCTACGCGCTTCGTTCCATGGATGACATTCTGCCGTGGGCGAACATGACCACGTCGCGCCGCCGAACGGGTATCCGCATTCTGGATACAAATGTTCTCATTGATGGACGAATCTATGATGTGGCGAAGACCGGTTTCTTGACCGGTGAACTTTACGTTCCGTCCTTCGTGATTCAAGAGCTACAGATCATCGCCGATAGCAAAGACGACATGAAGCGCGCGCGCGGCAAGCGCGGCCTGCAGATGCTGAAACTGATGCAGTCTGAGTTCCAAATTGAAGTCGGCACCAAGGACAAGAACGTCGGCAACCCCAAAGACCCGGTGGATACGCGCCTGGTGCGCCTGGCCAAGGCCCTCGGTGCCGACCTGGTGACGAACGACCACAACCTCAACTCCGTGGCCACGCTGCAGGATGTGCGGGTGCTCAACCTCAACGATCTCGTGCTGGCTGTACGCACGAACGTGTTGCCGGGCGAAAACATGTTTGTGGCGCTGAACCGCGAAGGACAGCAGCCAGGGCAGGCCGTGGGGTACCTGGACGACGGGACCATGGTGGTGGTGGAGCGCGCCCGCGAGCGCATCGGTCAGTCCGCCGAAATCATGGTCACGCAGATTATCCAGACCGAACGGGGCAAGCTGGTGTTTGCCGAGCTGGCCGATGATCCGAACGGCACCGACCCCAGCGACCTGGGGGCAGGCCCCCGCCGGACTCGTCCGTGAAGGGCGCCCTAATCCTGCTGGCCGCAGGGAAGAGCCGCCGCTTTGGCGCTGACAAGCTCACGGCTACCCTCCCGGATGGGCGCGAGGTTTGGCGCACAAGTTGGGATGCCTTTGCCCACCTCGATTTCTTGGCCCAGCGAATCCTGGTGGTGGCTGAGGACCAAGTTCAAGACGACTGGCCCCGTGAGGTCACAGTCGTGGCGGGTGGAGCCGAACGCACCGACTCCGTCCGCGCGGGCCTTGCCGCTCTTGGCGAAGACATCACTCACGTTCTCATCCACGACGCCGCCCGGCCCTTTGTGACGGCCACCACAATCCAGAGGGTTTGGGAGGCCACCGTCCAAGACGGTTCCGCCTGTCCGGTGGTGCCGGTCACAGACACCATCCGCCTGCGAGAAGGAGAGGGAAGCCGCACCCTTCCACGGGCCGAACTCGGGGCGGTGCAAACCCCGCAGGGTGCCCGCCGCGACTGGATCGAACAAGCCTACGCCCAACTCAACCAACCCGCCACCGACGACATGAGCGTGCTGGAGGCCGCGGGTTACCCTGTGCACCTGGTGGCGGGCGACCCCGCCAACCGCAAGATCACGTATGCTGATGACATGCCCGGCCCCGCGCAACCCCAAGGCATGGACTTCGAGATTCGCACTGGCATGGGTTACGACATCCACGCCTTCAGCACCGACCCGAACCGCCCGATGTGGCTGGGGGGCGTCGAGTTTGATGATCGCCCGGGCTTAGAGGGTCACAGCGATGCCGATGCACTCCTCCACGCCCTGGTGGATGCCCTGCTCGGGGCCGCCGGCATGGGCGATATTGGTGAGCACTATCCGCCCAGCGACGAGCAATGGCGGAATTGCCCCAGTTTGCGTTTCCTCGTAGAAACTGCCGCACGCGTGCGCGCCGAAGGATGGAATATCCAAAACGTGGATGTGAGTGTCTTGGCCGAACGGCCGCGACTGGGCCCGCGTAGGAAGGAAATGACAGACGTCATTGCTTCCGCCTTGGGACTCAGGCCGGATCAGGTCGGTATCAAGGCCACGACCAATGAGCGGCTGGGTGCTATCGGGCGCGGCGAGGGAATTGCCGCCTTCGCCATCGCCACTCTCACCCGGTCGATCCACAGAACGAACGACCATGGAACTGCTATTCCGAAATGCTGACGGTAACTTATCGCAGCGTCAACGCGACTACGCCATTCGCAAACTAAGCCGACTCACTCGCTACGATGCCCGCGCCTCGCGCGCCGAGGTGGCCCACAGCGAAGTGCGCCACGAGCACCTGCTGCAAGTGACGGTGAACGCCGATGGGGAGTGG